>CANQZK010000009.1 GCA_947628285.1 uncultured Muribaculaceae bacterium | reverse complement strand
TCCCTCATCACAGACACAAATCTGCTCAACGACTGACAGCCCTGCCGTTAACATTTATTTTTAAACAAGCTCTTAAAAACCGCACCCCGAAAGTTCCCGGTCGAACTTTCGGGGTGCGGTTTTATGTGTTTCTGTCGATACAATAATAGTAATTGCCCAAAGAGTTTTTTGTAGAGGGCCTTTTCCGCGGGCTAAAGCCGCGCTGCTATTGCTGCAACGGCTCCATCCGGGGCCTTCAACCCGAAAACGGCCTCTCGACTTCCGCTAACTTAGCACCATTGGGTTTTAGCCCGCGGGAAAGGCTTTCGGTGTGTGTTTTATAGGGATTTTTGGCGGGCCGGTGCGGGTTTGGCAAAATCAATGGCCGGTTCGGGGTGGAACCGGCCATTGGGTATGTGTGCCTTTCTCCCCAGGCGGTCTCAGCGGCTGGAAACCGCTCATCCAGGCTCCGGGTTATTTCACGGGGGAGATGGTGAAGGTGTAGGTGTACGAGGGGGCTTCGAGGCGGTATTGCTCGAGGGGTTTGGCGCCCCATGAGTTGTCGCCGCCAAGTCCGCTCTGGGCAAGGTCGATTGACAGGTAGTTGTTGTAACGCGAGGGGTTGACGTCTGAGGCGTGCTGCTGGAGCTTGGTCAGGCCGGGGTCCAGGGTGAGGGGGTCGACGTTGAGGGCGGTGAAGTTTATGGGGGCTGCACCGCGCACTGTCAGGCCGCGTCCGTCGGCGTCGGTCAGGGTGAAGTAACGCACGTCGGTGTGGTTGCCGGTTTCCTGGGGGCGGATGTAGGGGAAGAGCTGTTCATCCACGGTGGAGGTGTACAGGCCCATGAAGGCGGCTGTCTTGCGGTCTGAGTAGTTCTCCCAGGGGCCGCGGCCGTAGTAGGTGAGGCTGTCCAGGGTGTTGGGCACTGCCATGCGCATGCCGAAGCGGGGCAGTTCGGGGGTTTCGGCGCCGGCGTCGGCTGTCCATGTGGTGGTGACGCTGACGGTGCCGTCGGGCATGACGGTGTAGACTACGCGGTAGGTGGAGGGGACTTCACGGAGGCGGTAGTCGGCGGTGTAGACCAGGGTGCTGTCGTCGCGCACGGCGATGTCGGTGCCGGTGAGGCGGCGGTTGTCGGCGGCGCAGCGCCATGCGTTGAGGGCGCGGGGTGCCCAGTTGCCGAAGTCGTTGTCGGTCATGGGACGCCAGAAGGAGGGCACGAGGGGTTCGGTTATCATGTCGGTGCCGTCGATGGTGTAGCGGGCCAGCTCGCCGTTGGCGTTGAAGGTCAGGGTGACGTCGCCGGCGGTGACTACGGTGCTGCCTTTGCGGCCGGAGGTATATGTGGGTGCGGCGCCACGGGCGGCGGGGAGGGGGAAGGCGGTCTTTTCGGCCAGGACGAACTGCTCGCGGGCGGCTTCGTGTCCGGCGGGAACAAGGTCGTCGGCTGCGGCGGTGCGGCCGAATATGTTGAGGTGGTATTCGGCGCCGTCGTCCTTGACGGCGTCAAGGGGAATTGTGACGGCTGTGCGTGTGCCGGGGCGGGCGTTGACTTTGCCCAGGTTGCCGGTGGCGACTACGCTGCCGTTGCGGAGCAGTTGCCAGTCAAAGGTGTAGCCGTCCAGGCTGCGTTCGGTGAAGTTGTTTTCCACCTAGATGCGGCCTTTGGAGAGGTCGTCGGCCGCGAAGCGGATGTCCTGATATACTTTCTTGACTTCATACAGGGCGGGGTGGGCGGTGCGGTCGGGGTTGACTATGCCGTTGATGCAGAAGTTCTCCTGGTTGGCGTAGTTCTGCGCGCCGAAGTCGCCGCCGTAGGCCCAGTATTCACGGCCGTTCTCGTCCTTGGTGAGCAGGCCCTGGTCCACCCAGTCCCAGATGAATCCGCCCTGCATGTGGGGTGTGGCGCGGATTACGTCGAAGTATTCCTGGAAGTTGCCTGAGCTGTTGCCCATGGCGTGTGAGTACTCGCACATGATGTAGGGCTGGACCTTGTCGGTGCGCTGCGATTCCTTGATCATGCGCTCCATGGGGGGATACATGGGGCAGTTGATGTCGGAGTTGCGCGTGCTGCCCCAGGCCTGTTCGTACTGCACGGGGCGGGTGTTGTCGCGGCCTTTGACCCAGTCGTAGGCCTCGATGAAGTTGACGCCGTTGCCGCTCTCGTTGCCCAGGCTCCAGATGATGACGCTGGGGTGGTTCTTGTCGCGTTCCACCAGCAGGTATTCGCGGTCCATGATGGCGGCCATCCATGTGGTGTCTTTGGCCAGGGAACGCTCGTCGTAGCCCATGCCGTGGGATTCTATGTTGGCCTCGTCCACGATGTAGAAGCCGTATTTGTCGGCCAGGCGGTAGAATTCGGGTGTCTGGGGGTAGTGGCAGGTGCGGATGGCGTTGACGTTGTTCTGTTTCATCACGGCCATATCCAGCATTATGTCCTCGGTGCTGATGGTGTGGCCTTTGGTCTGATGGTGCTCATGCAGGTTGACGCCGTGCACCTCGATGGGGCGGCCGTTGACGGTCAGGACGCCCTCGGGGGTGATTTCGACACTGCGGAAGCCCACGCGGGCCGAGGTGGCCTCGACGGTGCGGCCCGATGCGTCGGCCAGGTTGATGACCAGGGTGTAGAGGTTGGGCGTCTCGGCGCTCCAGCGGGCCACGTTCTTAAGCGTGCCTTCGAGGTTGAGGCGGCGGTCGCCGACGGCTACGGGTATGGTCTTGTTCCACAGGCGCTTGCCGTCGTTGTTGAATATCTCGGCGGTGAGGTGCAGGGGCTCGGCGGCGCATACGTCAACATCCAGATTGAGCTTGCCGTTGCGGTAGGAGCCATCCAGGGTGGTGCGGGCAAAGAAGTCGGCGATGCGTCCCTGGGGCGCGGTGGAGTAGAGGTAGACGTCGCGCTCCAAGCCGGACAGGCGCCAGAAGTCCTGGTCCTCTAGATATGAGCCGTCGGTCCAGCGGTACACCTCGCAAGCCAGGGTATTGGTGCCGGGGTGCACCAGCTTGGTGATGTCGAATTCGGCGGGGTTCTTGGTGCTCTGCACGTAGCCCACCTCGGTGCCGTTGACCCATACGTACATGCCGGCGGTGCTGCCGTCAAAGTGCAGCACCACGCGGCGGCCGGCCCAGTCGGCGGGCAGGGTGAAGTCGCGGCGGTAGCTGCCCACGGGGTTGTCGTCGGGCGTCACATAGGGCGGATTGGCCGGGAAGACGTATTCGGTGTTGGTGTAGATGGGCACGCCGTAGCCCTGCATCTCCCAGTTGGAGGGGACGGTGATATCGTCCCAGCCGGAAACGTCATAGTCGGTGCGGTAGAAGTCGGCCGGGCGCTGAGCCGGGGCGGGGGCGTAATTGAATTTCCACTTGCCGTTTAGGCTCATGTAGTAGGGCGAGCGGGCATAGTCGCCGGTCAGAGCCTGCGCTACCGAGGGGTAGGGAAAGGCTGTGGCACGCGGGTAGAGGCGACCGCGCGCAAAGGTGTACTGGTCCTGCCAGTCGTTGGCTGTCAGGGCCGTAGCCGATACGACAGCCGCCAATGCTAAAGCGATGAGTCTTTTCATGAATCAGAGATAAGGGATTTTATGGTGCAAATTTAGGTTATTTAGGAATAATATCATAATTTTGCAGTGACAAATTGACCAAACTTATGAAAATAACCTATACCCCCTGCGGCACGTGCAGCCGCCTGATGGAGTTTGAGATTGACGATACCGAAGCACGCCGTGTGCATAATCTGAAGGTGACCAAGGGTTGCATGGGCAATCTGCAGGGCATCGCAGCCCTGGTGGAGGGCATGCCGGCCGCTGAAGTTGTGAGCCGTCTGCGCGGTATCATGTGCGGCAACAAGGGCACATCCTGCCCCGACCAGCTTGCCACGGCCATTGAACAGACCCTGCAGGGACAAAACGACTGACCGCATGAACCGAACAATATTGGCATTTATAACCGGGCTGTGCGCCGTGCTTGGCGCCGCTGCGGCATCGCCCGGGGTGCGCTGGCACAACGAGGCCGCCGACACCACGCGCATCGCCGCCATACTGGACCGCGCCTGCTCACAGCGCTGGGCCAATCCGTCGGCCCGCACCGCCGCCATCGCCGCCGAATTCGTCGGCACGCCCTACGTGGCTCATACCCTGGAGGGCGAGCAGGAGGTGCTGACCGTCAACCTAGACCAGTTGGACTGCACCACGCTGGTCGATGTCACCCTGGCCCTGTCATACACCGCCGGCGAGAACCGCCGCGGCTGGCAGGACTTTCTGTACAACCTGCGCCGGCTGCGCTACCGTGGCGGCGAGACCGACGGCTATGCCTCGCGCCTGCATTATAATTGCGACTGGGCCGTGGACAACATCCACCGCGGCAACATCTCGGACGTGACACCGCAGCTGCCCAAATGCACCTACATGGTGCGCTCAATCGATTTCATGACGGCCAATGCCGACAAGTATCCCGCCATGGCCGATTCGGCCACACGCGCACGGATAAAGTCGGTCGAGAGCGGCTTCCGCAACCACCGCTTCCCCTACATCAAGACCATCGACCTCAGCAACGCTGCCGTCAAGGCCGCCCTGCGCCCCGGCGATGTGCTGGGCTTTGTGTCCAACCTCAAGAACCTGGATATCACCCATATGGGTATCCTGGTGGAGAAGGACGGCGAGCTGTATGTGCTGCACGCATCGTCGACCGACGGCCTGGTGGAAGTCTCCGCCCGCCCGCTTGCCGATTTTGTCAGACGTAACCGCCAATGGATTGGGATTCGCGTATATCGGCTCAGGGAGTGAGTTTTGAGACAATGACCCTGCGGGGCCGTTGGCATGCCGTGGCGGCGTGGCTTATCGTGGCAGCAGCCGTGCTGTTGCCCCTGCTGACTGTGCCTATCGGCGCCCTGGACGACCGTGGCGACGAGGCCTATCAGGCCATGTGCGTCCGTTTTTACGACCATTCTCCCCTGGCCATGCTCAGCTTCCGGGTAGGGCATGTGTGGACCGGGATTTTCGGCGAAACCGTGTTCGCGCTCAGGATGTTGCGGTGGCTGTGCATTGAGCTTTCAGCCGCCATAGGCTGTCTGTATCTGTACCGCTGCACGCGCCGGCTGCTGCTGACGGCTGTGACGTTCGGCGTGGCCGTGTTGGCCTCGGAATACGGTGATGCCGACATATATAACTGGGACACCGGGCCGATGGTGTTCGAGGCCATGGGTCTGGTGGGCATGTGCGCGTACATGCACCGCCCGTCGGCCCTGCGGGCAACCCTCCTGGGCGCACTGACAGCGCTGATGGCGGCCTCGCGCCTGCCTCTGGCGGCCATGGCCGTGCTTATGGTGGCCGTCATAGCCGTGTGGCGCTTCCGTGAGCGCCATAGTGGCCATGCCCTGCGCCATGCTCTGTCGGATACCGCCCTCTTTGCCCTTGCCGCCATCCTGACAGCCTTGGCATGCACCTACATCATGACCGGCGGTCCCGCCGGATTTATCGCCGCTTTCAATCCTGACAACATTATAACAAACCATACCGAGCTAAGCCGTTTTGTTGATTATTTCAACCTCCTTCTGCCCTGGGCGGTGGATGCGTGGGTGCCTATGTTCGGTGTGGCAGCGGCAGCGACGGCCTATATGTTAATCCGCCGCCGCCGGGTGGCGGTCTTTGTGGGGCTGTCCGTCCTGCTTTTCCTTTTTTACAGGTATTTCAGCCATTTCTATTATCAATACGTGGAGTTGCGGATGCTCGGCTTCTCGTTCCCTCTGTTTGTGGTGACGGTGTGCGCCCTGCCGGCAGCCCGGCTGGCCGGAAGCGGGCGGCAAGTGCGCTTCCCGGCTCCGCTGTGGCCCATCATAGTCTTCCAGCTGCTGATTCCGTTTGGTTCCGACCAGATGTTTTTCCATTGGACGGTGGCCTTCACGCTGCCCGTGGCCTTGGTCTACGTATACCCGGCCGCCGGGGCGGGTGCGCAGCGCTTCCTGCGCGTATTCCTGGCCTTGGCGCTGGTGTCGTTGCTATCTATAGTACTGCTGTTCATCAGGCGCGGTTATTCAATATTCGACAGGCCCTCCGACGATATGCCCGGCAACGGACCGGTGACAGGAAGCACGCAGACGTATGATTACATGACCAAGCTGTGCGGCGTTGTGGACAGCCTGAGCGCCGCCGGATGCAATGTGCACATTGTCGGCCAGCGCTATGCTCCGCTCTATGTGCTGACCGATACACTGCCGGCCCTGAGGCTGCACAACTATCATTTCTATGGCAATTCGTCTGACGATGCCGAGACGCTGCGTCGGTCGCTGGGCGGCGCCGACGCCGTAATCCTGTCCAGGAGAGGTTTTACAGATGACCTGCTGCTAAGGAAAGCCGCTCCGAGCATCAAAATGCTGGAGCGGCAGGGATTCGTCCGCCGCGAGTGCGGCAGCGATGAGGGTTTTCTGTTGTATCAGCGCTGACGCACCATCAGTTTGACGGCACGGGCGCCGGAGCGTACCACGTAAATGCCGGAATTCAGCCGGCAGGGCATGGCCGCGTCGGCCTGCGGGAAGGTCATGCGTGCCACGGTGCGGCCCTGCATGTCGCTTACGGCCACCTCGGTGCCGGCGGCCACGCCGGTCAGGTAGAGGCGCTCGCCGTCGTGGCGCGCAAAGAAGCCGTCGCGGTCGGCCGTCGCGGCGTCGATGCCGGCCAGGGCGTGGAGGTCGACAGCGCCGCAGACCTCGGTCGAAACCTCGCCCAGGGCGCCGTACACCTCAAGCTGCGAGGTGTACACGCGCACAAAGTTGATGCCGGGCAGGTCGGCCTTTGAGCCGTCGGGCTTCACGGCCCATTCAATCTTGATTCCGGCCGCGGGCTCGTCGTTGGGCACATTGTCGGCATATCCCCATGCGTAGGGGTAGAGCACCCACTCCTTGATGCGCGAGCCTTCCAGACGGGCGTTGCCGGCCAGGCGCGTGCCGCTGAAGGTGTAGGAGGGCTGCACGTCCCACTCCGGGAAGTACGACTGCGTGTGCTCGACTAACTTGGGCAGTTTGCCGCTGTTGCCCTTGTTGTCGGTCCAGCTGATGTAGTCAATGTCCGAGAAGGCCGTCTGCTCCGGGTCGAGGACGGGCTGATGGTCGGCGGCCGGGCGGGTGTAGGTCACCTCGTAGCCGTCCGTGGCCGTGGCTGTGCCGTATTCGCTGCCGGCTATCTCGTACCAGGGGTCGTCGGCCAGGCCGTTGCCGTTGGCGTCGTGGCTCACCATGATGATGCCCGGCTCCGAATTGCCGCCGTCGCCGTTCTGCGCGTTGGGCTTGAAGAATGAATTGCCCATCACCTTGAAATCATATTCGCCCGGCACGTTGGGCACCATATGGTCGAATGCAAAGGTGATGGAGCCGCCGAACGAGCCCAGCGACACCATGCGGTCGGCCGTGCCGCCTATGAGGTCCAGGCACTTGTCCAGCATGGCCTGACGGGTATCGCCCTGTTCATAGGGAGGGTAGACGTTGACAAACTGGCCGGGCGCGGGGCTGTAGTCCAGCACCTCGGTTATGTAAGGCGTTTGGGCCGTGGCGCACACAGCTGTCATGGCGCAGGCCGTTATCAGTAGATGTTTCATTGCTTGGTGTGATGAAGTTTCAGTGAGGCCGGCAGGAATTACCGGGCGCTTTCGGCGATGACCGTCTGCAGCAGGTCCGGGCGGTTGGTTGTGATGTAGTCGGCGCCCATGTCGATGAGTTGGCGCATCACCTCGGGGTCGTCAACGGTCCATACGTTGATTTCCATGCCCAGGGCGTGGGCGCGGTCAATCCACTGCGGATTCTTCTGTATGGTGCGCCAGGAATAGTCGCCGCCGGCCAGCCCGTCGGCATGGAGGTCGTCAGGGCCTATGTCGCCGCCAAGATAGAACACCGGTATGCCAGGCTCCAGGCGGTGGAAGGTGCGGCAGGCGTTGATTGAGAAGGAAATGAAGTCCGTGCGGTTCTCCAGTCCGTAGCGGCGCAGCATCTGCGATACCATGCGGCAGGCCAGATTCTCGCGGGCAGTATCGCCCTCCGTCTTCAGCTCCAGTACCGCACGCATGCGGGGCAGCTGCGCGGCCGCAGCCAGGTATTGGTCGAGCGAGGGCAGGTTCTCGCCGTTGTCCAGCCTGACGGCGCGGGCCTCCACGCCGCGGCACAGAGGCATGTCCACGCCCCGGAACACGCGGTTGTGGTTCACCACCAGGTTGCTGTCGGCCGCGAGCCAGACATCGAATTCCGAACCGAACGCGCCCACGGAGTCGGCCTTGACCAGCGAGGCAATCGAGTTCTGGGCCGAGCCCTCGGTCTTCCAGAAGCCTCGGTGGGCGACAACCTTGGGCGGTGCGGCCACGGCAGCAAGGGCTATGGCCGCTGCAGCGGCCGCAGCAAGTATGATTTTTGCAGTGTTTGACATGATAATGAGAATAGGAAGGCCGCCGGTTCAGCGGCGTGAGCCGGCGGCCTTGTGGTGGTTTATGCCGTCAGGAAATTATTCGGGACTTTTGGTCTTTTTGCCGTAGCCGTAAACAGCAGCAGCGCCGAGCTCTTCCTCGATGCGGAGCAGCTGGTTGTACTTGGCCATACGATCCGAGCGGCTGGCCGAACCGGTCTTGATCTGGCCGGCGTTGGTGGCAACAGCGATGTCGGCGATGGTAGCGTCTTCGGTTTCGCCCGAGCGGTGCGAGATCACTGCGGTGTAGCCGTGGCGCTGAGCCAGTTCAACGGCGCGGAGGGTCTCGGTGAGCGAGCCGATCTGGTTAACCTTAACCAGGATAGAGTTGGCGCAACCCTCGTTGATACCGCGCTGCAGGTACTTAACGTTGGTAACGAAAAGGTCGTCGCCAACCAGCTGGCAGCGGTCGCCGATGAGGTCGGTCAGCACCTTCCAGCCTGCCCAGTCGTTCTCGGCCATACCGTCCTCGATAGAGTCGATGGGGTACTTCTCGATGAGCTGCTGCAGGAACTGAGCCTGCTGCTCGGAAGTGAGCTTGGGAGCGTTGGCACCCTGCTTCCAGGTGTAGTCGTATACACCGTCGTGATAGAATTCAGAGGCGGCGCAGTCAAGACCGATGGTAACGTCCTTGCCGGGAACATAGCCGGCCAGTTCGATAGCCTTGATGATAACGGACAGAGCGTCCTCGGTGCCTTCCAGGTTGGGAGCGAAACCGCCTTCGTCACCTACAGCGGTGCTGAGGCCGCGCTCTTTGAGCACTTTCTTGAGGTTGTGGAACACCTCGGTGCCCATGCGGATACCTTCCTTGAAGGAGGGAGCGCCGATGGGACGGATCATGAACTCCTGGAAGCAGATGGGGGCGTCAGAGTGAGCGCCGCCGTTGATGATGTTCATCATGGGCACGGGCAGCACGTAGGTGTTGCAGCCGCCGATGTATTTATAAAGGGGCAGGTCGAGGTAGTCGGCAGCAGCCTTGGCAACAGCCAGCGATACGCCCAGGATGGCGTTGGCGCCCAGGTTGCTCTTGGTGTCGGTGCCGTCCAAAGCCAGCATGGCTTCGTCGATGGCAATCTGATCGAGAGCGCTCATGCCTACCAGAGCCTGAGCGATGGGACCGTTAACGTTGGCTACGGCTTTGGTGACGCCCTTGCCCATGTAGCGGGCCTTGTCGCCGTCGCGGAGCTCAAGAGCTTCGTTCACGCCGGTCGATGCGCCCGAGGGAACAGAGGCACGGCCTTTGGCGCCTGATTCTAGAATAACGTCTACCTCAACGGTGGGATTGCCGCGAGAGTCAAGGACTTCACGACCGATAATTTTTTCAATTTTCATAACGTTTTACTTAAAAACTTTTATAAAAGTTAGATATAATGTT
Source organism: uncultured Muribaculaceae bacterium (assembly GCA_947628285.1). Lineage (GTDB taxonomy): Bacteria > Bacteroidota > Bacteroidia > Bacteroidales > Muribaculaceae > CAG-873. Next base: position 14,446 of record CANQZK010000009.1, on the reverse strand, counting down.
CTGTCAGATGTGTAATTGCGGCCACAGCGGACATAGTCCCCTTAGCCGACCGCAAAGTTACGAAATTTCAAACAAATAGCAAAAAAATATTTTCACCCCAAGGGATAGGGCATCAAAATTCAATAAATGCCGTGCGTCCCTGCTGTTCGACGTTTTGCCACGCGCCCGCGACGATAAAAATGTAATCGCGTCCACGCCGATAAATTTCGACGTGGACGCGTTGTTTCGATGTGGACGCGGTTAATCGCGTCTTACAGGCGGGGATTAGCGTTTGAGGACGTTGTCGATGGCGTCTTTGGCTTTGTCGGCGGTGTTGCTGACGGCGTTCTTGGCCTTGTCGGCGGCATCGGCGGCTGCCTTATTGGCTGCGTCTTTGGCGCGGTCGGTGGCTGCGTTGAGCGAGTCGGTGGCGGCGTCCTTGATGTTCTGTGCGGCGTTCTGCAACGAGTCGGTGGCGGCTTCTTTCACTTCACCGGCGGAGGGCAGTTTGTCGATGGCGTCCTTAACGGTGGTGAAGGTCGACGACAGCGAGGGTGCGTATTTGTCGACGGTGGGCTGGAGCTGGTCAAGGTATTTCTTGGCTTCGTCCACCTTGCCTTCCTGCACCAGTTTCTGAGCGTAGGCCTTGGCCTGGTCGATGTATACGGCCATGGAGTCGGGGTTGGTGCAGTTCTCAATCTTAGCCTTGATGTCGGCTTCGTTCTTCTGAGCGGCGTCATTGCCCGAGCAAGCGCCCATTGTCATGGCTGCCACAACGGCAGCTGCAAGTAAGATTTTTTTCATAGCGTTTTATGTTGCAGTATTTGATGGATAAACGTTATTCGGCCCGGTTTGTTCAATTTTCAAGGGCGTAGGTTATGGATGTGACTACGCGTATGTTCTTGATGTAGGGGGTGTACTGGTCGCGGTCCTCGATGCTGAACTGGCCCTGTGAGGCGGTCATGATTTTGCCCAGACGGCTCTGCGAGTCTTTGGCAAACTGGTCGGCGGCGGTGCGGGCTGCCTTGGTGGCCTCGGCTATCATTTCGGGCTTGATGTCGTTGAGGTTGGTGTAGTCGTAGGTGGTCTGGTACTGATAGTCGCCGGCTACGACGGCGATGCCCTCGCGCATCAGTTCGGGCTGCTTGTCGATGAGGCTGTTGACCAGTTTGACCTTGCTTGAGGATACGACGATGACGTTGGTCACCAGGTAGCGCTGGGTGATGCGCTCGGTGTCGCTGTAGCGGTTGGCCACGCGGTCCTCAACCTGCGGGGGATTGATTGAGTATTCGTCGGCGCTCAGACCGTTGTCGGTCAGGAACTTGATGATGCGGTTGTTGGTGTCCTGGATGCGGTTGTAGATGGAGGTGAGGTCGTTGCCCATTTCCTTGGTGACGATGGGCCAGGTTACGGAGTTGGCCTCGACGGTGCGTTCGCTCAGGCCGCGCACTGTGACCTGACGGCCGCGGTTGGCCACGTTGTCTATACCGCCTTTGATGCAGATGCCTAACAGCAGCAGGCCCACGGCGATGAGTGTGCCTGTGATGATGCGTGAGATGTCTAATTTCATAATGTCATAATGTGTGGATGTGTTTTTTCACTTTTTGTGTAACAATCGGGGCGTGGTTATTGTTCAGTGCGGATGTCGAAAAAATTTGCGGCGGGCTTGATGTCGCGGTGTGCCAGCGTAAGGCATTGCCACGGCGGCGAGGGGATTGTCGGCCAGCAGGACTATCGCACCGGGCGGGTCGGCGTCCCCAAAGTCGGCATCGTCGGTCACGACTATCACGCGCGGGGCCGGAACGGGCTGCCCGTCGCATACCACGGCCACGTCCGTGTCGCGGCCCTCGGCCCGGAGGCGCTCCAGGGCTTCCGGGGCGGTCATGGGGAAGTAGCGGCCCCCGGCGCTGCGGGCCAGGTCGGTGCCGGCGGCAGGGTCGGCGGCGGTGAAGGCCACCGAGCATCCGGCGGCGACAAACTGCGCCACCACGGCGCGGCCGCAGGGCGTATCGGCCCCGGTTACGAGCACGTTGCGGTGCGGGTAGGGCAGGCGGGCGCGTCCCGGGGCGGGCCGAGAGGCGGGGCGGGGCGCCGGTCCGGAGGTGCGGCCGGCCTGATAGTCGGCCATGCGTTTTTCCAGGTAGTTGTCAGCCATTTGAGGATTTGTTTTTGCGGCGGTGGTATTCGTATATGGAGCGTCCCAACATGATTATGCCGGGGTCCATGGTTTCCTTGAGGGTGTAGTAGGCCTTGTCGGGGTCCTCGCTGTACGTGCGGCAGATGGTCTCGTACTGGCTGCGGGAGATGTAGCGGCTGAAGTCGGTTATCATGTCCTCGTCCACCAGCTTGGCTATGTGGCCCAGCACGGTGCCGGTAGTTACGCCCTTGATTGAGGCTATCTCGCCCAGGGGCACGCCGGCGTTGTGCAGTATGAGGGTCTCCTTGTAGGTGGCGCCCTTGGGCATGGATGCGCTCATGCCCTCAAACTTGCGGATGGCCCCGATGAAGCGCTTGCCGTAGCGGACGCCCTTGCGCTCGCCCACGCCGTGCACCTGTTGGAACTCGACGGGGGTGGTGGGGCGGCGCTTGGCCATGTCCAGCAGGGATGCGTCGCTGAACACCACGTAGGACGGGATGCCCTCGCGCGCGGCGATTTCCTTGCGGATGGCCTTGAGCTGCTCCAGGAGCTGGGTGGTGGGGTCGACGGGTGCGACGGCCTTGCGCTCGGCCGTCTTGCGTTTGCGTTGCGGCTCGGGGGCACGGTACAGGGCCAGTTCCACCGTGGCCTGGCCGCGCACCACGCGCATGCCGTAGTCTGTGACGCGCAGGCGGTTGTCGTTGTCAAAGGCTATCTCCATGATGCCCAATTGAATCATCTGGGTGATGTAGGCGGCCCATTGCTGTGACGAGAGGTCGCGTCCGGCACCGTAGGTGCGGATGCGGTCGTAGCCGTGATTGCGGATTTCGGCGCGGGCCGAGCCTCGCAGCACGTCTATGAGGATGAACATGCCTATCTGCGAGTTGCAGCGTATCACGGCGCTGCAGGCCTTCTGTACCAGGATGGTGCCATCGAAGCGCGAGGGCGGATCCAGGCATACGTCGCAGTTGCCGCAGTCGTGCTCCAGCACCTCGCCGAAGTAGCTCAGCAGCACGCGGCGGCGGCATATGTCGGCCTCGGCATAGCGCTGCATCCAGGCTAATTTCTCCTCGGCTATGGCGGGACGGCCGGACTCCTCGTTGAATTTGCGGCGCATGATCAGGTCCTGCATGTTGTAGAACAGCACCGTGCGTGCGGGCAGTCCGTCGCGACCCGCGCGACCTATTTCCTGGTAGTAGCTCTCGATGTTGCCGGGCAGGTTGTTGTGCACCACCCAGCGGATATTGCTCTTGTCTATGCCCATGCCGAAGGCTATGGTGGCGCAAACCACCTGGACGTCGCCGTTGGTGAATCGGCGCTGGGCCTCGGCGCGGGCGGCGGCGCTCAGGCCGGCGTGGTAGACGCATGAGCGGAAGCCCAGGGTGCGCAGGGCCTGGTCCATCTCCTCGGCGCCGACGCGGGACAGGGTGTAGACTATGCCGGCATCGTTGGGGTAGGTGCGTATCAGCGTTTCGATGGTGCGCACGCGCTCCTTCTTGGTCGACGAGGTGCGCACGGTAAGCGACAGGTTGGGACGGTCAAAGGAACCGATCCAGCGCAGGGGCTCGTGCAGGCGCAGCTGGGTGGCTATGTCGTCGCGGGTCAGACGGTCGGCCGTGGCCGTAAGGGCCATCACGGGCACGCCGGGGAAGCGGTCCTTGATGACCGAAAGCTGCGTGTACACGGGGCGGAAGTCATGCCCCCACTGGGATATGCAGTGGGCCTCGTCGATGGCCACTAAGTTGACTTTCAGGCGGCTGAGCCACGAGTCGATGTCGCTCAGCAGGCGCTCGGGCGATATGTACAGCAGCTTCATCTTGCCGCGCAGGGCGGCGTCGATGGCACTGCGGTTGTCAGCCTCGTTGCGGCCCGAGTGAATGGCGGCGGCGGGGATGCCGTCGGCCAGCAGGGCGGCTGTCTGGTCCTCCATCAGGGCAATCAGGGGCGACACCACCAGCGCGCAACCCTCCATCATCAGGGCCGGAAGCTGGTAGCAGAGCGATTTGCCGCCGCCGGTGGGCATGAGCACTACGGCATCGCGCCCGGCGCATACGGCGTCGATTATCTCCTTCTGGCCCGGACGGAACGAACGGTAGCCATAGTACTTGGCAAGCAGTTCAAGTGCAGTCATAGCAGCAAAGGTACAAATTATGCCCGCGATATGCAAATGTATTTCACGCGAGCACGCGCGGACAGAACTATTGTCCGCGCCGCGTTGTTAATTTCTTAAACCTTCGTCACAATATGGCTGCTACTAATCCTCATGAACATGGCCGGCGCGTCATCATGACGATGAATTTCGTCGTAATGGTGCTGTCGTTGCTGCTTATAGTCTTCATTTCGGTGCTGACGTTTGAAAAAATCGACTTTCTGCACAATCACGCCTACATGACTTTTCAGTTCTGGGTGTGCATGTTCTTCATAGCCGATTTTTTCGTGGGGCTGTGGTATGCCCGCTCAAAACGCGGCTATTTTGCCCGGCGACTGCTGTTCCTGCTGCTGTCCATACCGTATCTCAATCTTGTATCGGTGGCCGGAATACATGTGACGGCCGAGGAATCCTACTTCATGCAGTTCATTCCGCTGGCACGCGGCGCGCTGGCTCTGTCAATAGTCATGGGTTATGTGTCGCGCAACGCCATTACCAGTCTGTTTGCCTCGTATATCTCTATAATTCTGTGTGTCACCTACTTCTGCAGCCTGATTTTCTATCAGCGCGAGGAGCCGGTGAATCCGCAGGTTACAACCTACTGGACGGCCCTGTGGTGGGCGTTCATGAACATGAGCACGGTGGGCTGTAACGTTAGCCCCATGACGGTGGCAGGCAAGATTGTCGGGGTGATTCTGCCCATAGCGGGCATGGTCATTTTCCCGCTGTTCACGGTGTATCTGACCAATTACGTCACCGAGCGTGCCAAGGGCCTCACCGGACGGAATCAGGGACCTCAGGAGTCTCAGGAGTCTGACGCGTCTGACTTGTCTGACCGGTCTGACTCGTCTGATCCTTCTTCTTCCGGCGGCCAAACAGCGAATCAAAATCACGCCGGAACATGATGCCGACACCCTGGGTGGTGGCGGCTGTGCGCACGTAGTAGTTCTGGTCGTTGTAGCGGTTGTATGCCTTCAGGCGCCAGGTGCCCTTGGGGGTGAGCAGGTACTCGATGTCAAAGTCGCCCACAAACTGGTTGCTGTTCAGCGAGTTGTCGCGATAGCCGAAGTTGCCGTTGAACAGCAGTCGGTTGTTTAGCAGGCGCGACGACAGGGCCACGTCCACCTCGAAGTCCGAGAAGTCGCCGCGGTCCGAGCGCAGGTTGGGTGCGATGCTCCAGTTCTCGGACAGCTTGCCCAGCATACTCGAAAGCTGCGAGGCGATGGTGGACGACGCCACGGAGAAAAGCTCGTTGCCCTTGGTGGTAGATGCCATATAATCAGGCGTATAGAAGCGGTTCAGCGCCAACAGGTAGATTATCTGGCGGTTCATCATATCGTCAGTGGATATGATGGAGCGCACCTTGCGGTAGGTATCGGATGTCAGGGTGGGGAAGTTGAGGTCAAAGGCGATGTCGGGCTGGCGCATGTCGCCGGTGACCTTGAGCAGCGCCTGCACGGGCACGTTGGTACGGTTCAGGTCCTTGTCCTGCAGGAAGGACTCGTCCAGGTCCGAAAGGTTGGCGTTGACGGCATAGACGGCCTCGATGTCGAGCTGGGCCGAGTAGGGGTCGCCGCGGAAGGTGATTGAGCTGCCGCGGTTGATGGTGAAGTCCTTGATGATGATGTCCTGAAGGGTGAAGTTGTAGTTGCCGCGCTCCAGGGTGTATGTGCCGTACATGCGCAGGTCGTTGTCGCCTGAATTGTAGGTCATGCGCAGGTCACCCTCGCCGTAGGCGCGTATGCGGTCGCCTCCCACGGGGTCCATCACTATGACCATCTGCGCGTCCGGGGTGATGTCCACCTGGATGTCCATGCGGTAGTCCGAGGGCTCGTCGGCCGCGGCGGCCTGCATGCGTTCCTTGAACAGGCGCACCTGCTCGGGGACCTCGTCGGTCACGGCTATGAGCGAGTCTTCGCGCGTGACCGGGGTGACGTCGCGGAAGTTGATAAAGGAGTATTGCTCGGCCTCGAGGCGGTCCGAGAGCACGAAGGTGAACACCGAGCCGGGCGCCGTGGACATGTTCACACCTATGTCCACCACGCCGGGGCGCCCCTGAATGCGTGCCGAGCCGTTGCCGTAGACGGTGCCGTACCAGTCGGGGCTGAGCTTGGGTGTGACGTTGTAGGACAGGAAGTTGCGGGCGTCGGAGACGTTGAAGTCAAACACGGGGTTGTGGAAGAAGTCGTGGCGCAGCCAGCCGTCCAACTTGGCCGTGTGGCCGTTGACGTCGCGGATGGTGATGTCGTTGAGCTCAATCAGCCCCGGGCGGATGTGGATGGAGTCGGTGGCCGAGTACCAGGTGTTGGTGAAGCCGATTTTCAGGCGCAGGTCGCGGGTATAGACGTCGCCCTCCATGTCGATGTTCTTGAATGTGCCGAACAGGCGCGCGCGGCCGGATACGTAACCCTCGACATCGTCGGCAAAGGCCTCCATGAACGGCCGCATGAAGCCCACCTTTATATCCGTGGCCTCGAAGTTGAGGTCGAGCGACTCGGACATGGGGAAGATGTCGCCGTAGATACGTGAGTGCTGTCCGGCGGGGTTGACCACGTCGGCGTCCAGGAAGAATGAGCTGCGCTCGTTGTCCCAGCGGGCGGATACGTCGGCGTCGCCCAGGGTGCAGTAGTTGTAGGCTATTTGGTCAACGTGCAGGTTGCGGGTATTGAGTACGGGCAGCGACGACAGGGCCTGCCGCGCGCTGACGGTGCCGGTGGCCGTGCCGCCGATGAGTGCCTTGTCAATCTCCAGGGTTTCGAAGATGGACGCCAGGTGTATGCCGTCCAGACGCACTACAATCTCGTCATCGTACTCCGGGCCGGCCACGCCGTCTATGGCTATGCTCTGGCCCGTGTCGGTGGTCAGGGCGAAGCCCGTCGAGGTCAGTTTGCCCTCGTTCCACAGCAGCGACGCGGGGTGGATGTGCCAGATGTCGTCGCCGAAGTTGATCTCGCCGGGCGCGAAGCGCGTGTCGGCAGCCGGGCGGCCGTCGGCACCGCGGCCTATGGTAGTGGCGAAGGTAATGTGGCCGTTGAGCGGTATGCGGCGCTCTATCTGCCAGTCGGCGTCGGCCGTGAATGTGTTGTCGGCGCCCTTGATGCCGGCCACAAGTGACATGGGACCTTTCTTGGTGGGCATGTGCGTGGTGATGTAGACGTTGGCCAGGTCGTCGCGCGTGTCGATCGACGCGCTCACCACGGTATTGTCTATAATCTTGTCCTTCTGCTGCAGATAGGGGGCGTCGATGGTCAGGTTGGCCAGCCCGCGGGTTGAACTTACCGTACCGGTGATGTCTATGGGGTAGATGATCTGCACGGGCAGGTTGAAGAACTTCGATACCTGCTCGGCGTCGGACAGCACCAGGTCTATGTCAAAGTCGTTGGCCTTGTCGGGCTGCTGCACCTCCATGTGGCGGCGCTCGTCGTGGGGCATGAACGCCGGAACGACGTGTGATGCCATGTCGCACAGAGTGGGCACCAGGGTGGAGGGGTTGAAGTTGCCCTCGATGGTGCCGTTGAGGATGTCGGATGTCACGGTGACGGTCTGCGGGCTGTCGTTGCGGTTGGCCACAAGGTCGAACCGCTTCAGCAGCAGGCTGTCGGCGCCCTCGCAGCCGAACACGATGTCGCTGACGCGCAGCGAGCCGTCCACATCGTCGATGCCGTCGCCGCGCAGGTCGGCGCTTACGCGGCCCGACAGTGCGTAGCCCCGCCGCGCCGGGGTCAGATGCAGGGCGTTGGCGTCAAGGCGCCGCACGTCGGCCTGCAGGGTTAGCTCCTTGCCCCGGCGGGGCAGCAAGGCCTCCACATCTAATGTCAGGCGGGCGTTGGGGTCATCGGCGGCCACGTGCGCCGCCAGGCGGCTCTTCGAGGCCGACCATGAGCCGTCCAGGCTTATGCCGGTGTATTCATAGCCCTTGAAAGTCAGCGAGCTGATGTCGGCGCCGCCCTCCACTTCGGGGCGGCCGTTGCGGGTCGTGCCGCCGGCCGAGGCTGTCAGCGTGACGCTGCCGAAGTCTTTCATGCCTGGCAGGGGCGTCAGGCTGACGTTGCTGACGGCCACCTCGCCGTCAAAGTCAAGGTCGCGCAGGCGCTCGTCGCGGGCGGTGACGGTGCCGTTGATTTCTATGGTGCCACCGCCGGCGTGGACGGTCACCTCACCGCTGCAGTGGTGCCGGGCGGCGTCGACCGAGCCGGTTATGCGGTAGGGGCCCATCAGCCGCACCGTCTGCGCCAACTTCGGGCGGAAGGCCGCCACGGCATCGGCCCCGTCGGCGGCGCTCAGGGTGATGTCTAACTTGCGCAGGTCGGCGGTCATGTCGGCCGGGCGGCGGAAGTTGTCGGCCTTGCCTTGTAGGGCCACCTTCAGGCCGCGGCCGTCGGTGATATGCAGCAGACTGATGTCGGCGCTGTTGAGCGATGCGCTCACGTCCATGTCCAGCTCAAGCGTGCGGTCAAGGCCGCGCAGGGCAGGCGCCAACGGGGCCAGGTCGGCCGTGGCTATGCGGGCCGTGCCGTCGGTGCGCAGATGCAGGGGCGTGTCGGCCAGCACGCGGCCCACGGATCCGTAGCCGTCGATGTCCAGCGCCACGGTGTCCAGCGCCAGCCGTGAGCCGGGCATTGTCAGCGCGAAGTCCGTCAGTTGCAGATGCTGCGGCGTGGCAGTCACGGCCGCTGTGAAATCGGTGATGCACAGGCCGGAACGCTCGCGCAGACCCATCGACTCGATGCGCACGTCGGCCGTGCTGTCGGTGATGTGACGCAGATAAGTGTACAGGTTGATGCTGTCTGCCGACAGGTGGTTGACGTCCAGGCGGTCCGTCAGCCGCGGCGCCGAGAGGACATCATACGTGGCATGGCCGTTGCGGAGCATCAGCGTGCCCACCTTGAGGTCGAACTTCGTGGGCGGTTTCGACTTGTCCTTTGAGCTGAGGCGGTCCAGTATGGGCTGCACGTTCAGCGGGCTGTCCGGGTCGGTGCGGTAGAGATGCACCTGCGGGGCGTCCACCACCGCGTAGTCGAAAATCAGCCGTCCCGTGCGCAGGAAGTGCCACAGTTCGAACCGGGCCGACAGGGCAGCCACCTGCAGGGCAGGCTTGCCCGCAGGGTCGTCGATGCGTACACCGTAGACGGCTAACGTGTTGAAAGGGTGATAATCTATGCGGTCAATGGAGACATCCGTGCCCAGCAGCGTGGATAGTTCAGACACGGCAGTGCGACGGATGGCCTCGTGGGCCTTAGGCGTCGACATGACAATAAACAGTCCTGCCGGCAGCACAATTGCCAGAAGCAAAAGCGACACCAGCACAGCCCTGATCACCTGTCTGAAACGTTTCATCACACAAAGGTACAACAAGAAACTCTTATAGAATAGAAATTAAGAAAAAAATTAACCTCCCCGCCGTAAAATTGTATGCAAACCCTGCGACAAAACGCCGTTTTTGATCGCCCGGAGGCCGCGGCGCGATACATATCGCCGGAGCCGCAACGCAAATTTTGCAACAACCGCGACCGGCACGGAGGGCCGGCTGCCGGCATTGGGAAAAGGCCCCATCCGGAGCCTTTACCCACTTTACACCATTGGGTCGCACAACCCGGGGGGGGCGGCGGTGCCGGTCGCCGACGCGGACGCGAAAAATCGGCCTCCCCGAAATAAAACGCGCCATCGGACTTGCGGGGCAAATCCGATGGCGTATGGTATAGGGGGGGATGGATTGATGCTATTATTTGAGGGCGTCTTTAACGGCGTCGTTGGGGACCATTTCTTCTTTAAAGACGTATGCTCCGGTTTTGGGCGATTTCACCATTTTGATGACCTTGGAGTAGGTGCGGCCTTCGCCTTTCTGGAGTGATGCGACGGTTTTCTTTGCCATATCTCAGGGGTGATTATTTGATTTCTTTGTGGATGGTTACGCGCTTAAGGATGGGGTTGTATTTCTTAAGCTCAAGTCTCTCGGTGGTGTTTTTGCGGTTTTTGGTGGTGATGTAACGAGAGGTACCGGGCATACCGCTGGCCTTATGTTCGGTGCATTCGAGAATTACCTGCACGCGATTTCCTTTAGCTTTCTTTGCCATTTTGGTTAGAATCCTAAGAATTTAATGTCGTTTTCCTTGAGGTAGCCTTTTTCCACTGCCTGAGTCATGGCTGCGTTGAGGCCCATTTTATTGATGGTGCGCAGACCGGCTGCCGAAATAGTCAGCGAGATCCAGATGCCCTGCTCAACCCAGTAGAATTTCTTGTTGAACAGGTTAACGTTGAATTTGCGTTTGGTGCGGCGCTTTGAGTGCGATACATTATTACCCACCATCGCTTTTTTGCCTGTGATTTGACAAATTTTTGACATGGCTTTAACGTTTATCGTTTAATGAGTTATATATGTTGTTTCGGTGGCACCAATCGCAGGTCTCATATCGCCTTGGAGTGCATCTTTTTCCCGGGCTTTCAAGGATGAGCCACAAAACGAGTGCAAAGTAACGCATTTTTTCGCACATGGCCAAACTTTCCCGCCTTTTTTTACGAATTCTGCAAAATTATCTTTGTATCTTTGTGCCTGATTGGTAATTTCGCGTCGTGATATGACAATGCAAAAACTTGATATGAACCACCCGGATGCCTGTCAGAGCAATGTGGCGAGGATAGCCGCTCGCTCCAGCCAACGACGACGTGCCAGCCAACTCCGGCCATATCACCGACTCATATTCCAACTAAATAGAAGATAAAGGCTCAATTAATATAGCAAAAAACACGTTCAAAGGTATACAGAGTGTACCTTTAAACGTAAAAAATCAGTCCCAAATGGATAAACTTCAGACCTTATATAGTAAATGGCAGAATCTCCGGCCACTGAACGAGAGGAAGCAGTATCTATTAAGTCAACGCTTTTCAGTTGACTATAACTTCAACAGCAACCATATCGAAGGTAATACTTTGACCTATGGACAGACCGAACTGCTGCTTCTGTTTGGAAAAGTTACAGGCGAAGGTGATTTGAAGGACTTTGTAGATATGAAGGCCAGTCAGGTGGGTGTGAGGATGATGACCGTGGAGGCCGGCCTCAAAGACCATCCGCTGACTCAAAACTTCATCCGGCAACTGCATAAGACTTTGCTGCCCTGTTTCATTACCGCTATATCCGTATTCACCCGTTTGAGGACGGTAACGGAAGAATCGCCCGGTTGATGGTCAATTATATTCTTGCCCGTCACGACTGGCCAATGATAGTGGTGCGCTCTCGCGACAAATGGAAGTATATAGAGGCGTTACATAAGAGCGACCTTAAAGTCGGAACGGAGCCATCAGCCGGAGCACGGGCTACGATTAAACAAATCATATCCTTTCTCAATTATTTCAAGCACCTTGTTGCAACTGAATTAAAATACAGTATCGACTTTGTGACCGAGACATCGCCTGATGTATGGTGGTATGACGGCAAAAAGATTGTATTTAGAAGTCCATCGACAGCAGCCATATTAAAGGCTATCTATGAAAACCCTGAAATTACAGTGGATGAAATTGCTGCCAAGGCCGGTATCGTAGCCAGAGCCGTAAAAAACAGTTAAGCGGAATGGTAGAGAAAGGTTTTATCCAGAGAAGCGCAACAGACAAGAGTTGGTATGTATTCGCATCACGGTCTGTCTAATTCGCATCTTATTCATTATAATTGGGATGAACAAGTATAATATCCTGTTTTTGCATGGGTTTACGTCGAGCGGGGAGTGCGAGATTGCCCGGACGCTGAGGGCTGAACTTGCCGGGGTGGCCGAGGTTGTTGCGCCCGACCTGCCGCTGCATCCGTATAAGGCTATGGATATGCTTCAGGATTTGTGCGCAGGGCAGCAGTTCGACTTGATTGTCGGCTCGAGTTGCGGCGCTTTTTATGGCCGGCAACTTGTGCGCTTAACCGGAGTTCCGGCCATTCTGGTCAGTCCTTTTTTCAAGATGACTGAGTTTCTGAGTCAGCGCATCGGCGTGCATGAATACAAGTCGCTCCGCGCCGACGGCAACCAACGGTTTGTGATTGACGGACAACTCATTAGCGAATTTGCCGAAATGCAACAGCATCAATTTGATTGCTACGATGAGTTCGACCGCGACCGCGTAATCGGCCTGTTCGGCTCGCACGATACGCTTGCCCATTTCCGCGACATTTTTCTGAAATATTACGACACAGCCATCGACTTCAACGGACCGCACACCATGACCGCCGACAATGTGCGCCAAGACTTGGTGCCGCTGATTATACAGACACTTTCCAATTTTGAATCCGATGAATAACGAAGACTCTGCAATACTGCTTGATATGGCAGCGATTATCTGCGTGACAAAGCATGCCGGGCAACGCGACAAGATGGGCTGTGCTTACTTTCAGCACCCCATGCGCGTGGCCATGCGCTGCCGCACGGATGAAGAAAAGATGGTGGCGCTGCTGCACGATACCATCGAGGATACCGACGTCACCCCTGAATATCTCCTTGCCGAAGGGTTCCCTCAGTCGGTGGTCGACGCCATTCTGTCGGTGACCAAACAGGACGGCGAAACTTATGAGGATTTTGTGGCGCGTGCCAAGCAAAATCCCATAGGTCGCATAGTCAAGCTCCACGATCTGGAAGACAACCTGGACATCTTCCGCCTCATCACCCTGGACAACGCTATGGCCGCCCGCTATAACAAGTACCTCGCCGCGCGCCGCTTTCTGCTGGACGAATAATACGTGGTCAGTAGTTTATGTAATCCAGGTAGATGTAGGTCTGTTGTGATTTGCCGCTTCCGGCTATGGTGGTTGTCGTCTGGTTGACTATGCGGTAGGGCCAGCCGTGGGCCAGGAAGTCCGCGCTGTAATATGAATCGTATACGGCGTTTTCGGTCACCTGCGCGTCAAAGCCGGAATTGAACGAGGCGGTTATGCTGTCGTTGTCCATCAGCCGGACCACACCGCCCACCATGTCCTTGATTGCGGAGCGGGGGATGTAGTTGACCACGTCCGTCTGGATGCTGTATGTATAGTCCGAGGAATCAAGGGCGACTGCGCGGTAGGTGTCGTTTTCGTATGTGGAGTCTGTCGCGTCCTCATGGACGTGGCTCCGGCCGATGTCGAATGTCCGTCCGTGGCACAGGAACAGCAGCTTCAGTTCTTCAAGGTAGCCGTCGACAAGCCGGTCGGTATCGACGTCTTTGGTCATGGCCTTGATGTCGATGTTGTATTCTTTCATGGCGGCAATCTCGGGCAATGCGGCCAGTTCGTCCATCGCGGCGTGGAACAGCGACTTGGCCTGCCGTTTGATTTTGCCCAGGTTGTTGAACCGGGTAATCGAGCCGAATTCGTCCGTCTCGAAGCGGACGGTGGTGCCGACTATCTTTTTGCCCAGTTTCTCTACAATTGTATTCCGGAAGCCGGCCGGCCCGGCGTCGGCCACGGAATCGCCTTTGAACTCCAGAAAAGTATAGTCCATCTTATAACCGTCCGGGGTCGAATCCGTGACAGTCAGCCGCACCTTGGTCGTCACTCCGGCCGTCATGACGGTGTCTTCCGGGCTTATGCGCCACCTGCTTTGTCTTATTACGTAAACAAGGGTGTCGTTTTTTGAGAAATACCCTATGACATCGAGGGTGGAGTCAGGGGTGCCGGCGTCTTCGGCCTGGGCGCTTGTCTGAGCGTTGGACACAATTCCGCCGGCAATCAGAATTGAACAGGCTAAGAGTAATAATATATTCCGCATGGTTGGTTATAATTTGTTCCGCCTGAGCGGGTTATCGGATAAGTGTGAGGAAGCGGGTGGCGATGGTGTCGGCGGAGAAGCGCATGGCGGCGCGGCGGAGGTCGTCGGCGGGGATGGGGGCGTCAAGGGCGCGCAGCAGGGCGTCGGCCAGGCGCTCATGACAGGAGGCGGCGTAGCCGGTGACGCCGTCGGTGATGATGTCGGCGCGGCCGTCGTGAATCAGGCCTACGGGCGTGCAGCCTGCGGCCTGGCCCTCGACCAGGGTGGCGCCGAAGGTTTCGAACAGCGACGACGACAGAACTATGTCGGCGTGGGCGTAGAGCTGGCGCAGGCGCTCGGGGTCAGCTATCATTCCGGTGGCGGTGTAGGGCATCTTCAGGTCGTCCAGGGCGTGTGCATCGCGTATGGCGCCTACCAGCACGGCGGATGTGTCGGGGTGTCGGGCGGCAACCTTGTTGAGGGCGG
>CANQZK010000008.1 GCA_947628285.1 uncultured Muribaculaceae bacterium | reverse complement strand
GCTGTGATGAACACGTGGGGCACGCCTTCGGGCAGGGTTTCGGTGATGGCTTGGGAGAGCTCATCATCAAGCATGTCGCTTTTGGATATGGCCAAAATACGGTGTTTGTCAAGCAACTGGGGGTTGAACTGTTCCAGCTCGCGCAGCAGGATGCGGTACTGGCCGGCGATGTCGTCGGCGTCGGCCGGCACCATGAATAGCAGCACGGCGTTGCGCTCGATGTGGCGCAGGAACCTCAGCCCCAGACCCTTGCCCTCGCTGGCGCCTTCAATAATGCCGGGGATGTCGGCCATTACGAACGAGCGGTTGTCGCGGTAGCTTACGATGCCCAGCTGGGGCTCCATGGTGGTGAAGGGGTAGTCGGCAATCTTGGGGCGGGCAGCCGATACGGCCGAGAGCAGGGTGGACTTGCCGGCGTTGGGAAAGCCGACAAGGCCGACATCGGCCAACACCTTCAGTTCCAGAATGATGCTCTTCTCAATGGCCGGTTCGCCGGGCTGGGCGTAGCGCGGGGTGCGGTTGGTGCTGCTCTTGAAGTGCCAGTTGCCCAGACCGCCGCGACCGCCGCGCAACAGCTTTACTTCCTGGCCGTCGTGGGTCACCTCGGCCAGATATTTGCCCGTCTCGGCATCGAAGACAACGGTGCCGCAGGGGACTTCGACCACCACATCCTCGCCGTCTTTACCGAAACTGCGGCCGCCCGAGCCGCTCTCGCCGTTTCCGGCAAAGATATGGCGGCGGTATTTGAGGGGCAGCAGCGTCCACATGTGTGCGTTGCCCTTGAGGATTATGTGGCCGCCGCGACCGCCGTCGCCGCCGTCGGGGCCGCCCTTGGGCACGTATTTGGCGCGATAGAAGTGGCGCGAGCCGGCGCCGCCCTTGCCTGAACGGCATAATATTTTAACGTAGTCGATAAAGTTTGAGTCTGCCATGTCAGTTATCTGTGGTTTGTGTGTCAGTTGTTTGAAGTGAGGTTGCGGTGATGGCGCATCAGTTCGCCGGCCTGGCGGAAATCCGTGGGCGAGCCCACATCGAGCCATGTGCCCTTGATTACGTAGTAGGCCACGCGGCCTCCGCGGGCTATGGTCTCGGCTATGAGGTCCGGGGCGTCGGTGCGCCGTCCTGGCTGCAGGGTGCGCAGCACGCGGTTCGAGAAGATGTATATCCCGGCGTTGGCGTAGTGCGAGTAGGAGGGTTTCTCCTTGATACCGCGCACCATATCGTCCTGCAGCGTCAGGATTGCGAAGGGTACTGTCACCTGATAGGGGATGGCGGCGATGGTGATGTCGGCGCCGGAGTCGCGGTGCTTCAGATAAAGCTCCTCGAAGCTGATGGTGGTGAGCAGGTCCGAGTTCATCACCAGGGTGTCGCCCGTGTCGGGGAGGTCGACCAGCGTCACGGAGCCTATGGTGCCCAGGGGCTCGGTCTCCTCCACGCAACGGACGCTCACCCCGGCCACGGGACGGCTGAAGTGGGCGTGGATGCGCTCGGCCAGATAGCGCGTGGTGACGGTTATATCGCTGATGCCGCAACGCGCCAGGGCCTCGATGTTGTAGTCGATTATGGCCTTGCCGTCAATTTCCAGCAACGGTTTGGGGCAGTTGGACGTGAGCGGACGCAGGCGCTCGCCCTTGCCGCCGGCCATCAGTATGGCACTGAGGGGCAGGCGGGTATGCGTGCGGTTGAGGTCGATGATTTCGTCCAAACGACCGTCGGCGTCAAGCCTGGGCACCAGCGCTATGCCGCTCCGGCGGCAGGTGCGCAGGGTGTCCACATCATCGGCCGCGCGGCCATGGCCCAGCGAGCGGAAGTTGCGGTGCATGGCCAGGCTGACGGGACTTTCCAGCGAGCATCCGGCCAGCAGGGCGCGGCGCAGGTCGCCGTCGGTGACGGTGCCGCACACGCGGCCGTCGTTGGTCAGAGCGAACAGCGTCATCGAGCCGCCGGGCAGGGCGTTCAGCTTGCCCAGGGCGTCGCGCAGAGTGGCGTTTGCCTGTATGGTGTGTTGCTGCATGATAGTTTCAGTGTTTAAAACGTGTCAGAGGGGCATTTGGTTTTTGATCATGGCCTCGGCCACGAGCCAGTCCATGGGCGTGTCCAGGTCAAGGCTGCGCTCACGCGGCATTACGTAGGGCCGGCGGCGCGGGAAACTGCCCATAGACATCCGGCGGATTGACTCGGGGCGTATCACATAGACGGCGCCGTTGTACTCCCAGGCCGGCGGGGCATCTTGGCGGCGTGCGTACAGGCCGTCGCCCTTGCTGATGTGCAGGCAGCCGTCTGCGGCGGTCTCGAAACAGTTGTAGTAGGGGTTCGAGGCGGCCTCGGTGACGCTCACCACCATGTCCACGCCGGGGTCGGTGCGGTAGATGTCTATGGCGGCGCGGATGTCGTCGGCGGTGCGGAAGGGCGATGTCGGCTGCAGTAGCACCACGCAGTCGTAGGCTATGCCGCGGCGGTCAGCCCAGGCCATTGCGTCCAGGATGACCTCGCGGCTGCCGGCGGTGTCGGTGGCCAGGGCGGCGGGGCGGCGGTAGGGGACATCCAGACCCAGGCGGCGGGCCGTCAGGGCTATCTCGGAGCTGTCGGTGGAGAGGATTATGCGCTCGTCATCGGCTCCGGCCTCGCGGGC
Source organism: uncultured Muribaculaceae bacterium (assembly GCA_947628285.1). Lineage (GTDB taxonomy): Bacteria > Bacteroidota > Bacteroidia > Bacteroidales > Muribaculaceae > CAG-873. The sequence continues at coordinate 23,014 of CANQZK010000008.1, read as the reverse complement.
GGCGTCGATTGAGTAGGCTATGAGCGGCCGGCCGCCCAGTTCCTTGATGTTCTTCTTGGGAATGCCTTTGCTGCCGCCACGGGCGGGTATGATGTAGAGACAGTTCATTGTTCAGAGGGGTTGGTTTGGGGCAGGTCGTAGAATTTCTTGGCCGGCGCGGGCAGGGTGTCCATGAAGGTGTAGATGGTGTCGAGCATCAGGCGCAGGGTGTCGGGCCGGGCGTAGGGATTCTCGCTCCGGGCGGCCAACTGCCGCATCTGCGGCGAGATGGCCCGGCCGATGGCGTCGGCTATGTCGCTGCGGCTGTCTCCGCAGTGTATGACTGTCGGGCCGGCTATACGGCCCTGCTGGCGGATGCCGATGTCCACGGTGGGTGTGCCGGCCGAGGGGACCTCGACAAGGCCGCTGGACGAGTTGCCCACCACGGCGTCGGCATAGCGGATGGCCGCCAGATAGCGTTCGGCGCCCAGCGAGCGTATCAGGGTGACGCGCCCGGGCCGCGCGGCGGCAAAGGCCTCGATGGCGTCGATTATTCCGCCTGAGCGGGCGTCGTTGTTGGGGTAGGTGATGAGCAGGTGGTGCGAGGTGAAGGTGTCCAGCGCGGCCAGCATCTCGCGGCAGCGGTCGGAAGGGTCGGCCGGGTCGAGCGTGGCGGGGTGGAACGTGGCCACGATGAAGGGACGCCCGGCCGGCAGACCGGTGCTGCGCTCCAGCTCGGCCCGCGACATTACGGGGCAGCTCATTATATTGTAGACGCCGATGGCGCCGGTGTTGACCACCCGGGCGGGGTCCTCGCCAAGCTGGATCACGCGGCGGCGGTAGGGCTCCGTGGCCGTCAGGTGCAGCATTGACAGCTTGGTGATGGCGTGGCGGATGGAATCGTCGATGGCGCCCTCGGAAATCTCGCCCCCGGCTATGTGTATGACGGGGATGCCCATCATGGCCGCGGCCTGGGCCACGGCCAGCATCTCGTAGCGGTCGCCCAGCAGCAGCAGCGCGTCGGGGCGCATGCTCTCAAGGGCACGGGCCGTTCCGGCCAGACATTGCGACATGGCCAGCACGCGGGCGGCGGCGGTGTCGCCGGTCTCGTCCATGGGCACGCGGGCGGCGATATCGAATCCGGCGGCGGTTATCTCGTCGGCCGTGTGTCCGAACCGCTCCAGCAGATGCATGTTGGTGGCCAGGATGAGCGGGCGCACCCGTCGGCCGTCGCGCAGGGCCTCGGCTACCGGGCGCAGCAGGCCCCAGTCGGCGCGGGTGCTCGTTGCTATGCAGATAGTGCGCTGGGTCACGGCCGGGTCACATTACGTTGAGCACCTGCTCCTTGATCTGTTCCAGCAGGTCCTTCATCTTCACCACCAGCGCCTGCATGTCGGCGTGGTTGCTCTTGGAGCCTAAAGTGTTGATTTCGCGGCCCATCTCCTGGGCTATGAAGCCCAACTTCTTGCCCTGGCCGCCCTGCGGGGCTTCCATGGTCTCGATGAAGTAGCGCAGGTGCTGGCGCAGGCGCTGTTTCTCCTCGTTGACATCTAATTTCTCGATGTAGAAAATCATCTCCTGCTCCAGGCGGTTCTTGTCGTACTCGGCCACGGGGATTTTCTCCAGGGCCTCCTGCATGCGCTGGCGGATACGGCTGATGCGCTCGGCCTCGAAAGGTTCGACGCGGTCCAGCAGCTCGCCAATGCCGGCGATGCGGGCGGCGAAGAAGGCCTCGAGGCGCTCGCCCTCGGCACGGCGGTGCTGCATCAGCGCTTCCAGGGCGCGGCCGACAGTCTGCGTCATGGCCTCAATCTGGGCGGGGGAGGCGTCCTCGGTGGTCTCGGCCGTCACCACCTCGGGCAGGCGCACCAGCAGTGCGAACCAATCGGCGGGGCGGGGCAGGCCGGTTGAGTCGGCGATAGACTCGATCTGTTCCTTATATTGGGCTATAGCGGCGGCGTTGAGGCGGGCGTGGACGGGCGCCCCGGAGATGGATTCGACCGTAGCGGTAAGGTCGACCTTGCCGCGTTCAAGGGCATGCGTCACCTGAGCGCGCAGGTCCATCTCAATAGAGCGGAAAGCGGCCGGAATGCGGACGTTGAGGTCCATCTGCTTGGAATTGAGGGATTTCACCTCGACAACAATCCGGCTGTCAGATAATTCGGCAGAGGCTTTGCCAAAGCCGGTCATGGAATATAGCATAGTGTAATATAATTAAAGTGCAAAGGTAGCAATTAGCCCGAAAAGGACAAAATTCTTTTCAGGGAAATCAAGTTCAATCAGGTTCCCTCAGGTTAAATCAAGATTAATCAGACTTCCTCAAGATAAATCAGGATTAATCAGGGAGCATCATGATTAATCAGGTTAAATCAGGATTAATCATGAAAATCCTGATTCCCGCCCGGGCCCCTCCCCGCGAGGGCCGGGGCTGAAATTTGTCTTGCAAATATTTGGTGGTTAACGGAATAATTGCTAACTTTGCAGCGAATTAGAGGGCACGAACAGCTCGTACGCCGGTAACTTGTTGAGGGTTACGGTATTGCGGGTGTGCGTGGCCTGCGGTTCAACAAATTTGGAATATTCGAAAAACCAAGAGATAAAAACTAAAAGTAAAACCAAAAGACTAAGATGCCTACTATTCAGCAATTAGTAAGAAAAGGACGTGTGGCTCTTGTAGACAAGAGTAAGTCACCCGCACTTGACTCATGCCCCCAGCGTCGCGGCGTGTGTGTGCGTGTGTACACCACCACTCCCAAAAAGCCTAACTCGGCTATGCGTAAAGTTGCGCGTGTGCGCCTCACCAACGGTAAGGAGGTCAACTCCTACATTCCCGGCGAAGGCCACAACCTGCAGGAGCACTCGATTGTACTGGTGCGCGGCGGTCGTGTAAGAGACCTCCCCGGTGTACGTTACCACATCGTACGCGGTACTCTCGATACCAGCGGTGTTAAAGACCGCACGCAGCGCCGAAGCAAATACGGTGCCAAGCGTCCCAAGGCCGGTGCAGCCAAGAAGTAATCCGTAAGGGTGAAGCATTATCTAAACGCACCGCGAGATTAAATATCCAACCAATTTAACTCGTTTTTGAATTCTTGAAAAGCTGAAAATCAAGTGGTTGAGTAAGCCCGGGCGGACAGCAGCGGCTGTCGCGAACAAGATGTTGAGCCCGCAAGCTGAAGAATCTTCAAGACGCAAGCAACCAAGCAATCAAAAACACAATTCGACAACCAAAAAATGAGAAAGGCAAAGCCTAAAAAGCGGGTCATCCTTCCCGACCCCATTTTCGGTGACGTACGCGTGACAAAGTTCGTTAACCACCTCATGTATGACGGTAAGAAGAACACCGCGTTCACCATTTTCTATGACGCACTGGAGACTGTGAAGTCCAAGCTGCCCGATCAGGAGCTTACCGCTCTCGATATCTGGAAGAAAGCCCTCGAAAACGTAACACCTCAGGTAGAGGTTAAGTCGCGTCGCGTGGGTGGTGCTACCTTCCAGGTGCCTACTGAAATCCGTGCCGACCGTAAAGAGTCGATATCTATGAAAAATCTGATTATCTATGCCCGCAAGCGTGGCGGCAAGACTATGGCTGACAAACTCGCAGCCGAAATCGTCGATGCCTTCAACAACCAGGGCGGCGCATTCAAACGCAAGGAGGATATGCACAAGATGGCCGAGGCCAACCGCGCATTCGCTCACTTCCGTTTCTAATTTTTCAATGATATAAAGGATTAGACAAATGGCTAAAAACGACGAACATCTCAAGTATACCCGTAACATCGGCATCATGGCCCACATCGATGCCGGTAAGACCACTACCTCCGAACGTATCCTTTTCTACACCGGTCTGACTCATAAAATCGGTGAGGTTCATGACGGCGCTGCCACCATGGACTGGATGGAGCAGGAGCAGGAACGCGGTATCACTATCACCTCGGCCGCTACTACCGCCTTCTGGAAGTATAACGACGAGAAATACAAAATCAACCTGATTGACACCCCGGGACACGTCGACTTCACCGTTGAAGTTGAACGTTCGCTGCGTGTGCTCGACGGTGCCGTGGCCACCTTCTGCGCCGTCGGCGGCGTTGAACCCCAGTCCGAGACCGTTTGGCGTCAGGCTGACAAATACAACGTGCCCCGTATCGGTTACGTCAACAAGATGGACCGCTCGGGCGCAAACTTCTTTGAAGTAGTCCGTCAGGTAAAGGAAGTGCTCGGTGCCAACCCCGTGCCCATTCAGATTCCTATCGGCGCTGAAGAGACATTCAAGGGCGTTGTCGACCTGGTACTCATGAAGGCCATCTTCTGGCACGACGAGTCGATGGGTGCCGACTACAGCATAGAGGAAATCCCCGCCAACCTCCAGCAGGAAGCCGAGGAATGGCGCGACAAGATGCTCGAGAAAATCGCCGAGTACGACGACGATCTGATGACCAAGTACTTCGACGACCCCTCCACCATCACCGTTGAGGAAATCAAGAAAGCCCTGCGTGCCGCCACTCTGAAGATGGACATCGTGCCCATGATTCTGGGTTCGTCCTTCAAGAACAAGGGCGTTCAGTGCCTGCTCGACTCCGTCTGCGCTTACCTGCCCTCGCCCACCGATGCCGGTGCCGTTGAAGGTCACGCCGTTGGCGACCCCGACAAGGTGCTCACCCGCGAGCCCTCATCGGACGCTCCCATGTGCGCCCTGGCGTTCAAGATCGCAACCGACCCCTATGTAGGCCGTCTGTGCTTCTTCCGCGTTTACTCAGGCAACATCGAGGCCGGCTCATACGTCCTCAACAGCCGCTCCGGCAAGAAGGAGCGCATCAGCCGCCTGTTCCAGATGCACTCCAACAAACAGAACCCCAAAGAGTCAATCGACTGCGGCGATATCGGCGCAGGCGTAGGCTTCAAGGATATCCGCACCGGTGACACCCTGTGCGCCGAGGACGCTCCCATCGTCCTGGAGGCCATGGACTTCCCCGATCCCGTTATCGGTATCGCCGTTGAGCCCAAGACCCAGAAAGACCTTGACAAACTGGGCGTAGGCCTGCAGAAGCTGGCCGAGGAAGACCCCACCTTCCGCGTACAGACCAACGAGGAAACCGGCCAGACCGTTATCTCCGGTATGGGCGAGCTTCACCTCGACATCATCATCGACCGTCTGCGTCGCGAGTTCAAGGTAGAGTGCAACCAGGGCCGTCCCCAGGTTACCTACAAGGAAGCCATCACCAAGCCCGTTCAGCTCCGCGAAGTATTCAAGAAGCAGACCGGTGGCCGCGGTAAATTCGCCGACATCATCGTTCGCGTAGAACCCGTTGACGAAGGCTTCGAAGGCAACCTCCAGTTCGTTGACGAAGTCAAGGGCGGTAACATCCCCAAGGAATTCATCCCCTCCATCCAGAAGGGCTTCACCAACGCCATGAAGAACGGCGTGCTGGCCGGCTTCCCCGTCGAGCAGCTCAAGGTGACCGTCATCGACGGCTCGTTCCACCCGGTCGACTCCGATCAGCTCTCATTTGAGCTCTGCGCCATCCAGGCCTTCAAGAAAGCCTGCGAACAGGCCGGTCCCGTGCTGATGGAACCCATCATGAAGATTGAAGTCGTTACCCCCGAGGAATCCATGGGCGACGTAATCTCCGACCTCAACAAGCGTCGCGGCCAGGTAGAAGGCATGGAAACAAGCCGCTCCGGTGCCCGCGTCGTAAAGGCCAAGGCTCCCCTTGCCGAAATGTTCGGCTATGTGACCGCACTGCGTACCATCACCTCAGGCCGTGCCACCAGCACCATGACATTCTCGCACTACAGCGAAGTATCAAGCTCCATCGCCAAGAACGTGCTCACCGAATGCCAGGGCCGCGTCGACCTGATTAAGTAAACAATAACAAAACACAAATATGAGCCAGAAAATCCGTATCAAACTCAAATCTTACGATCACAACCTGGTCGACAAATCGGCCGAAAAGATCGTCAAGACAGTGAAGGCTACCGGCGCGGTCATCAGCGGTCCCATCCCCCTGCCCACCCACAAGCGCATCTTCACCGTCAACCGTTCGACATTCGTCAACAAAAAGGCACGCGAACAGTTCCAGCTCTCATCGTTCAAGCGCCTCATCGATATCTACAACTCCACCGCCAAGACCGTCGACGCCCTGATGAAGCTCGAACTCCCCAGCGGTGTTGAAGTGGAAATCAAAGTCTGATGCGTTGAACCCACAGCTCTCTCCTCTCACTCTTTTTATCCCCAAACAAAAAAGACCAATCAAACTTAAATAAAAAAGAAATGCCAGGATTAATTGGAAAGAAAATCGGAATGACATCCGTTTTCAGTGCCGACGGCAAGAACGTGCCGTGCACTGTTATCGAAGTAGGTCCTTGCGAAGTAACCCAGGTCAAGACCGCAGCCACCGACGGCTACGACGCACTGCAGCTGGGCTTTGAGGAAGCCAAAGAAAAGCACCTCACCAAGCCCGAGCTCGGTCACCTTGCCAAAGCAGGTGTTACTCCCAAGCGCCACTTGGCCGAGTTCAAAGGGTTTGAAGGCGAATACAAACTCGGTGACAAAATCACCGTCGACATGTTCGCCGAGTCAGACTTCGTCGACATCATCGGAACCTCGAAAGGTAAAGGCTACCAGGGCGTAGTTAAGCGCCACGGTTTCGGCGGCGTAGGCCAGACCACCCACGGTCAGCACAACCGTCTGCGCGCACCCGGTTCAATCGGTGCCTGCTCCTATCCCGCCAAGGTGTTCAAAGGCATGCGCATGGCAGGCCAGATGGGCAACAAACGCGTCACCGTGCAAAACCTGCAGGTGGTGAAGGTTATCCCCGAACACAACGTCTTAATGATCAAGGGCTCAATCCCCGGAAGCAAAGGTTCAATCGTCTTAATTGAGAAATAACATGGAAGTCGCAATTTTAACTAAAGAAGGCAAGGACACCGGCCGCAAAGCTGTCCTCAACGACGAGGTGTTCGGCATCGAAGCAAACGAACACGCCATCTATCTCGACGTTAAGCAATATCTGGCCAACCAGCGTCAGGGTACCCACAAATCGAAAGAACGCAGCGAAGTGAGCGGCTCTACCCGCAAACTCCACAAGCAGAAACGCGGCGGCGGCAGCCGTATCGGCGACATCAACTCGCCCGTCCTCGTAGGCGGCGGCCGTGTGTTCGGTCCCCGTCCCCGTGACTACCGCTTCAAGCTCAACCACAAACTCAAGGCCCTGGCCCGTCGCTCAGCCCTGTCGCTGAAGGCAGCCGCCGGTCAGATCGTAGTGGTTGAAAACTTCACTTTCGACACCCCCAAGACTAAAGAATTCTTAAAATTTGCTAAAGATTTACAAATCGAGGGCAAAAAGATTCTGCTGGTTTTGTCAACCAAAGAAAACTCCGTAAATTTGTCTGTCCGTAATGTGCCGAACGCAAGAACCTTCAATGCGTCCGACATCAATACGTATGTGATTATGAACAACAACGCTATCGTCCTGACAGAAGACAGCGTTGAAATCGTTAACAAATTCTAACCACCCCAACGAAGGGCAACAAGACAATGGAAATATCAATCAAACCCATTCTCACCGAAAAAGGCACACGCCTCTCCGAAAAGCTGGGCCGCTACACCTTCGCCGTTTCGCCCGACGCCTCCAAAGGCCAGATCAAAGACCTGGTTGAGGAGCTTTACGGCGTAAAGGTGGTTAAAGTGAACACGGCTGTCATGCGCGGCAAGAACAAATCGCGCTGGACAAAAACCGGCCTGCTGCGCGGCAAGACCGAACGCTGGAAGAAAGCATTCGTCTGCGTCGCCGAAGGCCAGTCAATCGACTTTTTTAGCAACATCTGATAAAAAATGGCAGTAAGAAAATTCAAGCCCACTACCCCCGGGCAACGTCACAAGGTTATCGGTGTATTCAAAGGTACAATCACTGCTACTACACCGGAAAAATCTCTTACAGTCGGCAAACGCGCGTCCGGCGGCCGTAACGCCGAAGGACACCTCACCACTCGCTACCTTGGTGGTGGGCACAAACGTAAGTTCCGTATGATCGACTTCAAGAGAACGAAAGACGGCATCCCCGCAGTAGTAAAGAGCATCGAGTACGATCCCAACCGCTCGGCCCGCATCGCTCTCCTTTACTACGTGGACGGTGCCAAAGCCTACATCATCGCACCCAACGGCCTGCAGGTCGGCCAGACTGTAGTCAGCGGTCCCGATGCCGCTCCTGAAGTCGGCAATGCACTTCCTCTCAACAAAATCCCTGTAGGTACTGTAATCCACTGCATCGAGCTCCGTCCCGGTCAGGGCGCCTTCATGGCTCGTTCAGCAGGTACATTCGCACAGCTCATCTCCCGCGAGGGCGATTACGCTATTATCAAATTACCTTCGGGCGAAACCCGCAAGGTGCTCGCAACCTGCAAAGCCACCGTCGGCGTCGTAGGCAACAGCGAACACTCGCTCGAACAGTCCGGCAAGGCCGGCCGCTCACGCTGGCTGGGTCGCCGTCCCCGCAACCGCGGCGTAGTAATGAACCCCGTCGATCACCCCATGGGTGGTGGCGAAGGCCGCGCTTCCGGTGGTCATCCCCGCTCACGCAAGGGCCTCTATGCCAAGGGTCTCAAGACACGCGCTCCCAAGAAGCACTCGTCCAAGTACATCATCGAAAGACGTAAGAAGTAATCTGATAATAACTAATCAACAATATGAGTCGTTCATTAAAAAAAGGACCCTTTATCAGCGTCAAACTCGAAAAGAAGGTCGAGGCGATGAATGCTACCGGCAAACACAGTGTCATCAAGACCTGGAGCCGCGCTTCCATGATTGCGCCTGAATTCGTTGGCCACACTTTCGCAGTTCACAACGGCAACAAATTCATCCCCGTTTACGTCACCGAAAACATGGTAGGCCACAAACTGGGCGAATTCGCTCCCACCCGCACATTCCGCGGTCACGCCGGTAACAAGAAAAAATAATCAGGGCCCGTTTAATTAATCAAGAAAAATAAAAGAATAAATAAAATGGGTGTAAGAAAAAGATTATCAGCCGAAGCTCGCAAAGAAGAGCAGAAGTCGGTAGCGTTTGCCCGTCTGACAAACGTACCCACCTCGCCCCGCAAGATGCGACTGGTTGCCGACATGGTGCGCGGTAAGGAAGTGTTCCGTGCACTCGGTATACTCAAATTCTCCAACAAAGAAGCTGCCGCCCGAGTTGAAAAACTCCTGCGCAGCGCCATCGCAAACTGGGAAGAAAAGAACGAACGCAAAGCCGAGAGCGGCGAACTCTACATCAGCACTATCTATGTAGACTGCGCCCCCATGCTCAAACGCATGCGCCCCGCTCCCCAGGGCCGCGGCTACCGTATCCGCAAACGCGCCAACCACGTCACCATCATCGTCGACACTATTGATAACGCTAAAACCACTGAGGCATAAACATGGGACAGAAAGTAAATCCTATCAGCAATCGCCTGGGTGTAATCCGTGGCTGGGACTCAAACTGGTCTGAAAAAGGCAAATTTCCCGCCAACATCCTCGAAGATTATAAACTGCGCGAATATCTCAACGTCCGTCTTGCCAAGTGCAGCGTTTCGCGCGTGGTGATTGAGCGCTCGCTCAAACTCATCACCATCACCATATGCACCTCTCGTCCCGGCCTGATCATCGGCAAGGGCGGTCAGGATGTCGAAGCCCTCAAGAAAGAGCTCTCGAAGATCACCGACAAAGAAGTGCAGATCAACGTATATGAGGTTAAACGCCCCGAACTCGACGCACAGATCGTAGCATCGAGCATCGCCCGCCAGATTGAAGGCAAAGTGGCCTACCGCCGCGCCGTCAAGATGGCCGTCGCATCCACCATGCGCGCCGGCGCCGAGGGCATCAAGGTGCAGGTTTCCGGCCGTCTCAACGGCGCCGAAATGGCCCGCAGCGAGATGTTCAAGGAAGGCCGCACACCCCTGCACACCCTGCGTGCCGACATCGACTACGCACTGGTCGAGGCCCACACCAAGGTAGGTGTCATCGGCGTCAAGGTTTGGATCTGCCGCGGTGAAGTATACGGCAAACGCGACCTGGCACCCCAGTTCACCGCCGCCAAGAATGAAGGCCGCGCATCAGCAGGCGCCGGCGCTCCCCGCCGTGGCGGCTTCCGTCGTGCAAAAAACAACCGTTAACCCATTAGCCGAGTAAACTACAATGTTAGCACCTAAAAAAAACAAATTCCGCCGCCAGCAAAAAGGCCGTATGAAGGGCAACGCCCAGCGCGGCAATCAGCTGGCCTTCGGCTCCTTTGGCATCAAGACACTTGAGAGCAAGTGGATTACCGGTCGCCAGATTGAAGCCGCCCGTATCGCGGTTACACGTTATATGCAGCGTCAGGGTCAGATCTGGATCCGCATCTTCCCGGACAAACCCATCACCAAGAAACCCGCCGAAGTCCGCATGGGTAAAGGTAAAGGTTCGCCCGAAGGCTTCGTGGCTCCCGTAACCCCCGGACGCGTCATCATCGAAGTGGAAGGCGTACCCTTCGATATCGCAAAAGAAGCCCTGCGCCTGGCCGCACAGAAACTTCCCGTCGTTACTAAGTTCATCGTACGTCGCGATTATGACCCCACTCAAAACGTGTAAACAATGAAAAAAGAAGAAATCAAAGAACTTAGCACCGCCGACCTGCAGGAACGCCTCGCTCAGATGGAGAAAGAATACCTCCAGCTCAAGGTCAACCATGCGGTTTCGCCCCTGGACAACCCCGCTAAGATAACCGCCGACCGTCGCATGATTGCCCGCGTGAAAACCGAGCTCCGTGCACGCGAACTTAAAAACAAATAATCCCCTCTGCAACGAAAATGGAAAAAAGAAATTTACGTAAAGAGCGCATCGGGGTTGTTACAAGCAACAAAGGCGACAAAACAATCACCGTCACCATCAAATGGAAAGAAAAACACCCCATTTATGGTAAATTCGTCAACAAGAGCAAGAAATATCACGCCCACGACGAAAACAACGAATGCTCCGTCGGCGACACCGTCCGCCTGCGCGAGACCCGTCCCTTGAGCAAGACCAAAAGATGGCGCTTAGTTGAAATAATCGAAAAAGTGAAATAACAATGATACAGACAGAATCACGTTTAACTGTGGCCGACAACAGCGGCGCCAAAGAGGCCCTCTGCATCCACGTGCTCGGTGGCACCGGACGCCGTTACGCATCTGTAGGCGACATCATCGTTGTCTCAGTCAAAAGCGTTATCCCCAGCTCCGACATCAAGAAAGGCACCGTATCGAAAGCTGTCGTTGTCCGCACCAAGAAGGAAATCCGCCGTCAGGACGGCTCATACATCCGCTTCGACGACAACGCTTGCGTCCTGCTCAACAACGCCGGCGAACTCCGCGGCACCCGTATCTTCGGCCCCGTTGCCCGCGAGCTCCGCGCCACCAACATGAAAATCGTTTCTCTCGCCCCCGAGGTACTTTAATCCCTTAATACGTATAAGTAATGAAATTACATATAAAAAAAGGTGACACAGTCTACGTCCTCGCCGGTGAAGACCGCGGCAAGACCGGTCGTGTCCTCGAAGTACAGCCCGCCAAGATGCGTGCTATCGTCGAAGGCTGCAACATCGTCACCAAAGCCACAAAGCCCACGGCACAGTATCCCCAGGGCGGACTTGTAAAGAAAGAAGCCCCCATCCATATTTCCAACCTCAGCCTTGTGGACCCCAAATCAGGCAAGCCCACCCGCATCGCAATCCGTCGCGAGGACGGCAAGGTAGTTCGCATCGCTAAAAAATCAGGACAGGAGATCAAATAATGGAAACTACACTCAGCAAAGAATACAAAGAGCGCATCGTGCCCCAGCTCATCAAAGAGTTCGGCTACACGACCGTAATGCAGGTTCCTGCCCTTGAGAAGATCGTCATCAACCAGGGCATCGGCGAGGCCACCCAGGACAAGAAACTCATCGACATCGCCATCAACGAGCTCACCGCCATCACCGGTCAGAAAGCCGTAGCCACCCTGTCGCGCAAGGACATCTCCAACTTCAAGGTACGTAAAAAAATGCCCATCGGCGTACGCGTCACACTGCGCCGCGAACGCATGTACGAATTCCTGGAGCGGCTGATCCGCGTGGCCCTGCCCCGTATCCGCGACTTCAAAGGCATCGAAGGCAAGCTCGACGGCCGCGGCAACTACACACTCGGCATCACCGAGCAGATCATCTTCCCCGAGATCAACATCGACAACATCAACAAACTCATGGGCATGAACATCACCTTCGTTACCTCGGCCCGCACCGACGAAGAAGGCTATGCACTGCTCAAACAGTTCGGTCTTCCCTTCAAAAACGAAAAGAAATAATATGGCTAAAGAATCAATGAAGGCCCGCGAGGTCAAGCGCGCCAAACTCGTCGCCAAATACGCCGAGCGCAAGGCAGCCCTCAAGAAACAGGGTGACTACGAAGCTTACCAGGCCCTGCAGCTGCTGCCCAAGAACGCCTCACGCGTACGCCTGCACAACCGCTGCACCATCACCGGCCGTCCCAAAGGCTTCATGCGCATGTTCGGCCTGTCGCGTATCCAGTTCCGCGAAATGGCCTCCGCCGGTCTCATCCCCGGTGTGAAGAAGGCAAGCTGGTAATCACCCCGCCTTAACCCACACCGACACGGAGCCGGCCCCGTGTGCGCTCAACTTCCTCTTACGTCCCCCGGGGCCGACACCATTACTTAAAAAAACCTTAAATATTGTTGGGAACACTTCCCAATCAATTTAAACAAATATAAGATATGACAGATCCTATAGCAGATTATCTCACAAGACTGAGGAACGCTATCAAAGCCAACCACCGTGTGGTAGAGATTCCCGCCTCAAACTTGAAAAAGGAGATTACAAAAATCCTCTTCGAACAGGGTTACATCCTCAATTACAAGTTAGAAGACGGCGACACCCCTCAGGGTACCATCAAGATCGCCCTCAAGTACGACCCTGTTGACCGCGTCAACGCCATCAAAGGCCTGCGTCGCGTCAGCCGTCCCGGTCTGCGCCAGTACACCGGTTACAAGGACATGCCCCGCGTGCTCAACGGCCTGGGCATCGCCATCCTCTCAACCTCCAAAGGCGTCATGACCAACAAAAAGGCTGCCGACCTCAAAATCGGCGGCGAAGTCCTCTGCTACGTATATTAACCTTTAACACCCAGTAAAATGTCACGTATAGGTAAAGCACCCATCGCAATCCCTGCCGGCGTTACCGTGGAAGTTAAGGACCACGTAGTCACCGTCAAAGGCAAGAACTCAAGCCTTGAGCAGACAATCAACCCCGACATCAACGTCGAAGTCAAGGACGGCCACGTCTATGTGACCCGCCCCAGCGACGACCGCGAGCACCGCGCCCTCCACGGCCTGTACCGCGCCCTGATTCACAACATGATTGTCGGCGTCAGCGAAGGCTACACCAAAGAATTGGAATTAGTAGGCGTAGGTTACCGCGCAACAGCCACCAACCAGGTGCTGGAACTCTCGCTCGGTTTCTCACACGCAATATATATCAAACTGCCCGCCGAAGTAAAGGTCGAAGCCAAGTCAGAGCGTAACAAGAACCCTCTGATCATCCTGACCAGCTGCGACAAACAGCTTCTGGGCCAGGTATGCGCCAAAATCCGCTCGCTGCGCAAGCCCGAACCCTACAAGGGCAAAGGTATCAAGTTTGTCGGCGAAATTATCCGTCGCAAGTCCGGCAAGACAGCCGGTGCTAAATAATAAATTCGCACCATCATGACTAACAAGATAGATAGAAGAAATAAGATCAAGGCCCGCATCCGCGGCCGCATCTCCGGCACCGCTGCGCGTCCCCGCATGACTGTCTTCCGCAGCAACAAGCAGATCTACGTACAGCTTATCGACGACCTCAGCGGCCGCACACTCGTTGCCGGCTCGTCAAAGGGCATCACCGAAGGCACCAAGACCGAAATCGCCGCCGCCGTTGGCCGCGCCATCGCCGCCAAAGCCAAAGAAGCCGGCATCGAAGAAGTAGTTTTTGACCGTAACGGATACCTCTTCCACGGTCGTGTTAAATCACTCGCCGACGCAGCCCGCGAAGGCGGTCTTAAATTCTAAACGACATGGCTAAAAGAAATAATCGCGTAAAATCGACCAACGACCTCGACCTGAAGGACAGTCTAGTAGCCATCAACCGCGTTACCAAAGTAACCAAGGGCGGCCGCACCTTCACCTTCGCCGCCATCGTCGTGGTAGGTAACGAAAACGGTATCGTAGGCTGGGGCCTTGGCAAAGCCAATGAAGTACAGGCAGCCATCGCCAAAGGCATCGAGGCAGCCAAGAAGAACCTCATCAAAGTTCCCGTACACAAAGGCACCATCCCCCACGAACAGGTTGCCAAATTCGGCGGCTCGCGCATCATCCTCAAGCCCGCATCCCACGGTACCGGCGTTAAGGCCGGCGGCGCCATGCGTGCCGTACTGGAGAGCGTAGGCATCACCGACGTGCTGGCCAAGTCAAAGGGCTCATCGAACCCCCACAACCTTGTAAAGGCTACAATCGCCGCCCTGGACGAAATGCGCTCACCCGCTCAGGTAGCACAGAACCGCGGCATTTCAGTAGAACAAGTATTCAAAGGATAACATACCCTACCGCAATGGCAAAGATAAAAATCACTCAGATCAAGAGCCGCATCAAATGCCCCGCAGTCCAGAAGCGCACACTCGACGCCCTGGGCCTGCGCAAGATGCACCACTCCGTTGTTAAAGAAGACACCCCCGACATCATGGGTATGGTTAACGCCGTCCGTCACCTTGTCGAAGTGACCAACGCATAAAATATTCACAAACTACTATGGACTTAAGTAATCTCAAGCCGGCTCCCGGCGCAGTTACTCGCGATACACGCATCGGCCGCGGCCCCGGCAGCGGCAAAGGCGGCACATCGACCCGCGGTCACAAAGGTGCCAAATCCCGTTCGGGCTACTCCCGCAAGATCGGCTTCGAAGGCGGTCAGATGCCTCTGCAGCGCCGTCTCCCCAAATGGGGCTTCAAGAATATCAACCGCAAGGAATACAAGGCTATCAACCTGACCCTGATCGCAGCTCTGGCCGAAGCCAAGAGCCTCACCAAAATCGGTCTGGAAGAGCTCCGCGCAGCCGGCTACATCAACAAACGCCAGCTGGTCAAAATCCTTGCAAACGGCGCTGTTTCCACCGCCCTCACCGTCGAAGCTCACGCATTCTCGGCAGCCGCACAGAAGGCTATCGAGGAAGCCGGTGGCTCGGTAATTAAAATAGAACAATAATGAGATTTGTCGACACCCTCAAAAACATCTGGACCATCGAAGAGCTGCGCAAACGCCTTCTGGTGACCCTTTTGCTGGTGCTCGTCTACCGTCTGGGCTGCTACGTGGTGCTTCCCGGCATATCGCCCGCCGACATCGACGTCCTGGCAAACTTCACCAACAAGAGCGGCCTTATGCAGCTCCTTGATATGTTCTCGGGTGGCGCTTTCTCGCAGGCTTCAATATTCGCACTGGGTATCATGCCCTACATCACGGCATCAATCGTTATCCAGCTCTGCGGTATGATCCTCCCCTCCTTCCAGAAAATGCAAAGAGAGGGTGAAAGCGGTCGCCAAAAACTCAATCAGTACACACGTTACCTTACCGTGCTGATTCTGTGCCTCCAGGCACCCGCCTACCTGATAAACCTTCAGGTGCAGGTCAACAGCGCGGCCAACGGTCACGTCATGTCGCTGGGCTTCTGGACAGTCGTCTACCTGACCATCATCATGGCCGCAGGCGCCATGTTCATCCTCTGGCTGGGCGAACGTATCACCGACCGCGGTATCGGCAACGGTATCTCATTCATCATTCTGGTCGGTATCATCGCCCGTCTCCCGGGAGCCCTGTTCTTTGAATTCACCTCCCGTCTGCCCGGCACAACCGGCTCGCAGGGCGGTCTGGTGATGTTCATCGTAGAGGTAGTGCTGCTGTTCGCCGTCACCGTCGGCGCCGTCCTGCTTGTCCAGGGCACACGCAAGGTACCCGTTCAGTACGCCAAGCGTATCGTGGGCAACCGCCAGTACGGCGGCGCTCGCCAGTACATCCCCCTGAAGGTCAATGCCGCAGGTGTGATGCCCATCATCTTCGCCCAGGCCATCATGTTCATCCCCATGACACTGGCAGGTTTCCGCGGAGGCGATTCCGGCTTCATGCAGGCATTCACCGATATCAACAGCTTCTGGTATAACTTTACCTTCTTCATCCTCATTGTAGCCTTCACCTACTTCTACACCGCCATCACCGTGCGTCCCACCCAGATGGCTGAAGACATGAAGCGCAACAACGGATTCATCCCCGGCGTAAAGCCCGGCAAGAAGACCGCAGAGTATCTGGACGCCATCATGTCCCGCATCACCCTGCCCGGTTCAATCTTCCTGGGTATCGTGGCCATCCTTCCTGCCTTCGCCCGCTTCTTTGGCATCTCGCAGAACTTCGCCCAGTTCTTCGGCGGCACATCGCTGCTGATTATGGTAGGCGTAGTTCTGGACACCCTGCAGCAGGTTGAAGCCCACCTGAAGATGCACCACTACGACGGCCTGATGAAAGAAGGCAAGATCAAAGGCCGCACCACCGGCTCAGCCTATTGATCAGCTCACTGATTGCAAACAACAAAGCTAAGAAAGATATCAACTGAATGATTTATCTTAAGACCCCGGAAGAAATTGAACAGATGCGTCCCGCCGCCGACCTGGTGTCGCGGGTCCTGGGCGAAGTCGCCCTCTGGATCAAACCCGGTGTGACCACACGCAAGCTCGACACCATTGCCCGTGAATTCATTCACGACAATGGTGGCAAGCCTGCCTGTTTAGGTTACGAAGGGTTCCCCGGAACGCTTTGTATAGAGGTGAACGAGACAGTCGTTCACGGTTTCCCCTCCAACTACGCCCTGCGCGACGGCGACATCATCGGCATCGACACCGTAGTGGAGAAAGACGGCTTCATGGGCGACTCATGCTACACCTTCGCCGTAGGCGAAATCACGCCCGCCCTGACCGACCTCTGCCGTACCACCCGCGAGAGCCTCTACGAAGGCATCGCCGCCTGCCGCGTCGGCAAGCGCATCGGCGACATAGCCAGCGCCGTGCAGACCTACTGCGAGAAGCGCGGCTACTCAGTGGTGCGCGAGATGTGCGGTCACGGCATCGGACGCCACATGCACGAGGGGCCCGAAGTGCCCAACTACGGGCGCCGCGGCACCGGCGCGGAAATCCGCAACGGCATGTGCCTGTGCATCGAACCCATGATCAACATGGGCTCCAAGAACATAGTCATCGAGCCCGACGGCTGGACCTGCCGCACCCGCGACCGCAAGCCCTCGGCCCACTATGAGCACACTATGGCTATCATAGACGGCCGCACCGAAGTACTGACGACATTCGATTATATTCACCAGGCAATCACCGACAGATTTAACTAAAATGGCAAAACAGACAGCAATCGAGCAAGACGGAACCATCATCGAAGCACTTTCGAACGCCATGTTCCGTGTCGAACTTGAAAACGGACACGAAATCACCGCCCACATATCCGGTAAGATGCGCATGCACTACATCAAGATACTGCCCGGCGACAAAGTCCGTGTCGAGATGTCACCCTACGACCTGTCGAAGGGCCGCATCGCCTTCCGTTACAAATAAACCGCAACAAACTAACTAAAAGATACAATGAAAGTAAGAGCTTCAGTCAAAAAACGCACCCCGGACAGCAAGATCGTCCGTCGCAAGGGTCGTCTCTACGTAATCAACAAGAAAAACCCCAAGTACAAACAACGTCAAGGATAATTTTTGTTATTTTTGAAGAAAAAATATCAGTAATTTATGGCAATACGCATTGTGGGTGTTGACCTCCCCCAGAACAAACGAGGTGAAATCGCCCTTACATACATCTTCGGCATCGGCCGCAGCTCAGCCAAAAAGATTCTCGAAAAGGCCGGCGTGGACGTAAACAAGAAAGTTCAGGACTGGACCGATGATGAAGCAGCCCGAGTTCGCGAAGTAATCGGCAACGATTACAAGGTAGAAGGTGATCTTCGCAGCGAAATCCAGCTGAACATCAAGCGCCTGATGGACATCGGCTGCTACCGTGGCATCCGTCACCGTAACGGTCTGCCCGTCCGCGGTCAGTCAACCAAGAACAACGCCCGTACCCGCAAGGGCCGCAAGAAAACCGTTGCTAACAAGAAGAAAGCTACTAAATAAACATAGAATATGGCAAAAAAAACAGTCGCAGCAAAGAAACGCAACGTTAAGGTCAGCGCCGAAGGCCAGCTTCACGTTCATTCTTCGTTCAACAACATCATCGTGTGCTTAGCCAACAGCGAGGGCCAGGTAATATCTTGGTCGTCGGCCGGCAAGATGGGCTTCCGCGGTTCCAAGAAGAACACCCCCTACGCCGCACAGATGGCCGCACAGGACTGCGCCAAGATCGCCTATGATCTGGGCCTCCGCAAAGTCAAGGCATACGTCAAAGGTCCCGGCAACGGCCGCGAAGCCGCTATCCGTACCATCCACAACTCCGGCATCGAAGTAGTCGAGATTCTCGACGTTACACCGCTGCCCCACAACGGATGCCGTCCTCCCAAGCGCAGAAGAGTTTAATAATCAGTTGATGGCGCCGCGCCGCATGTCCTCCTTACTGCAGGGCGCCACGGCAAGCGTCATACTCTACTTTCTCTTTTAGTTTCACAACAGACAACATATTCTAAACACCGCGAACACTTCGCTGCCACGGATACAGCCGGCCGGCCCACCACCTTGACTTCAGGCCGGCCCGCAAAAGGGGAACATCAAAAACGAGCCGCCGCGGCTCACCCGCCCGCCCCCCGGGGGCACGCGGATGAAAGCACGGCGGACACGGCTGCGAAACAACTCCCGACAAGCAACCGCCGCTGTTCCGGACAGCAAGTTCGCAATAAACTGATTCTTAACTACAATGGCAAGATATACAGGTCCCAAGACCAAAATCGCCCGTAAATTCGGCGAACCTATCTTCGGTGAAGACAAAGTCCTTCAGCGTCGTAACTTCCCCCCCGGCCAGCACGGCCAGAACAAGCGCCGCAAGACATCTGAATACGGTGTCCAGCTGCGTGAGAAACAGAAAGTAAAATACACCTACGGTGTGCTGGAGCGTCAGTTCCGCAACCTGTTCGACAAGGCTTCGCGCATCAAGGGTATCACCGGTGTCATCCTGCTGCAGCTCCTGGAGAGCCGCCTGGACAATGTAGTATACCGTCTGGGCGTGGCCCGCACCCGTGCAGCTGCCCGTCAGATTGTGCTGCACCGTCACATCACCGTCAACGGCCAGGTTGTCAACATCCCCTCATACGAGGTTAAACCCGGCGATGTTATCGGCGTACGTGAAAAATCAAAATCGCTTGAGGTTATCGCCGACGCACTGGCCGGCTTCAACCACAGCAAATATCCTTGGATTGAATGGGACGAGACCCTCAAGGCCGGTAAGTTCCTGCACCTGCCCGAGCGCGAAGACATCCCCGAAAACATTAAGGAGCAACTCATCGTCGAGTTGTACTCGAAGTAATAATCTCAAAACTTAAAGATCCATGGCTATATTAGCATTCCAGAAACCCGATAAGGTGCTCATGCTCGAAGCTGACAACTTCTACGGTAAGTTCGAGTTCAAACCGCTGGAGCCCGGCTATGGCATCACTGTGGGCAACGCACTGCGTCGCGTACTGCTTTCGTCACTTGAAGGCTTCGCGATTTCGTCGATCAAAATCGACGGTGTCAAGCACGAATTCGATGTCATTCCCGGTGTGAAGGAAGATGTCACCAACATCATCCTCAACCTCAAACAGGTGGACCTCAAACAGACTGTGGAGGATACCGATGCCGAGAAAGTGACCATCAACGTATCGGGCAAAGAAGTGTTCACGGCCGGTGACATCAGCAAGGCCCTGACCGGATTCGAGGTAATGAACCCGGACCTTGTCATCTGTCATTTGGATCCTAACGCAAGCTTCAACATCACCCTGACAATCAACAAGGGCCGTAGCTGGATTCCTGCCGAGGAAAATGTCACCCCCAACGATGACATCGATACCATCGCCATAGACTCGACCTACACCCCCATCAAGAACGTCAAGTATACGGTTGAAAACTTCCGCGTTGACCAGAAAACCGACTACGATAAGCTCACACTTGAGATTACTACCAACGGCTCAATCCTGCCCAAAGACGCCCTCAAAGAGGCCGCTAAAATCCTGATTTACCACTTCATGCTCTTCTCCGACGAGAAAATCACTCTGGAGACCCAGGAAGTCGACACCAACGGCGTGTTAGACGAAGAAGTGCTGCACATGCGCCAACTTCTCAAATCAAAACTCGTCGACATGGACCTGTCCGTCCGCGCCCTCAACTGCCTCAAGAGCGCCGAAGTGGAAACCCTGGCCGAGCTGGTTGTCTTCAACAAGACAGACCTGCTGAAGTTCCGCAACTTCGGCAAGAAGTCGCTCACCGAGCTTGAAGACCTCCTCACAAGCCTCAACCTGTCGTTCGGCATGGATATTTCACGTTACAAACTCGATAAAGAATAACACCCGATGAGACACAATAAAAAATTCAATCACCTGAGCCGCACCAAGGCTCACCGCGATGCGCTGCTGGCCAACATGACCATCTCGCTGATTCTGCACAAGCGCATCTTCACCACTTTGGCCAAGGCCAAGGCCCTGCGCGTTTACGCCGAGCCCCTGATCAACCGCGCCAAGGAAGACACCATGTCCAACCGCCGCCTTGTGTTCAGCTACCTGCAGAGCAAGGAAGCCGTCAAGGAACTCTTCCAGGAAATCGCACAGAAGATCGCCGACCGTCCCGGTGGCTATACCCGCATCCTCAAGACCGGCAACCGTCTGGGCGACAACGCCAAGACCTGCTTCATCGAGCTGGTTGACTACAACGAAGCCATGCTCAAGGGCAAGAAGGAAGCCAAGGGCAAAACAACCCGCCGCTCCCGCAAGAAGGCCGCTCCCGCGGCTGCCGCTCCTGCTGCCGAAGCACCTGCCGCCGAGGCTCCCGCCGCTGAATAAATTCATGCTCAGTAAATATGCAGCCGTCGTCCGTCCGCGGGCGGCGGCTGTGTTTTGATTATCTATTCTTATGCTAAACAAATTGCGTCAGGCTCTGGCCCGACTGGCCTACCGAATGGTGATTCCGTTGCGGCGCCGGCGGCTGGTCAACCGACAGGTGTCCATAATCAGCAACGACTGTTTCAGCAGCTTCATGTACCGCTTCTACGGCATGCCGTTCAACTCGCCATTCGCCGGGCTGTTCGTGCTGCCGGACGATTACCTGTCGCTGCTCGCCGACCGCAGTCGGCTCTACGCGCCCCTCACCGTCACCGACGGCCCGGACGGTTATCCCATAGGCCGCTTCCCCACAGGCGAGGCCATACATTTTCTGCACTACGGCTCGGCACAGGAAGCCAGCGACAAGTGGGCGCGCCGCATCGGCCGCATCAACTGGGACAACTGCATCGTCAAGTTCAGCGAGAACAACGGCTGCACACCCGAGCATCTGCGGCGCTTCGACGCGCTGCCCTACGCCCGCAAGGTGGCCTTCACCTGCCACCGCTATCCCGACCTGCTCTCTGCGTTCTATCTGAGCGAGTTCAGCGGCGAGGAACAGCTCGGTAAATACTGGAAGATAGCCGACCTCCATTACAACCTGCAACGCCACGCCGACGCGCGATGACCTGATGCCACGCTGCTTCACCTTGCGACAAACCGCCTGCGGCGAAGGGTGGGGCGTTATTTGTTGAGGTCGGCGGGGAGGCGGTCGCTCAGGATGGCCAGGATTACAACGAGCAGGGTGGTGGCGCCGTAGACCAGGGCGGTGGAGTGGAGGATGTTTCCCATGCCTACCAGTGGCGATACGATGGCGCCGATTATGTAGCCTGTGATGCCCAGGAGTGAGGATGCTTCGCCGGCGTGGGCGCGGCCCTCGTTCATGGCCAGTGTGTTGGCCGATGTGAATATCATGCCCAGCCCGAACGACATCACTATGGTGAAGGCCTCGAAGGCCCATATGCTGTGGACGCAGCACAGGATCCATGCGCCTGCGGCCACGGCCACGGCTATTATGCCGGCGCCGACGGTGGCGGCGCGCTTCAACAACTTGAATTTCAGCGCACTCATCGAGCCGGCGGCGGCGAATACGGCGTTGAGCCCGATTATCAGTCCGTAGTTGGTCTGGGACATGCCGTAGAGACGTTGCAGGATGAAGGGCGAGGCGGATATGTAGGCGAACAGAAGTCCCAGCGCGGCGCCCTTGAGCCATATGTGCACCATGAAGGCGCGGTTGGTGACCAGCACGCGGTATTCAGCCAAAATGGAGGATAACGGGCCGTGTGAGCGACGCGAAACGGAGAGTGACTCCTTGACCAGCGGGGTTACGGCCAGAATGCACAGCGCAAAGGCGCCCAGTACCAGGAACACGCCTTTCCAGCCCCATGCGTCGGCGGTGACGCCGCCGATTACGGGCGCCGATGCGGGCGCTATGCCGTTGATGGCGCCGGTGAGGGCCATCAGCTTGGCCAGCGGTCGGCCCGAATATACGTCGGCCGGGATGGTGCGGGCCAGGAAGTAGCCGCCTGAGGCGCCTATGCCCTGGAACAGGCGGCAGACATTGAACATGTGGATGGTGGGCGAGAACACGCTGACTCCTGCCGATACGATGAACAGCACCAGCGAGCCTATCATGACCGGACGGCGTCCGCAGCGGTCGCTGACCGGTCCGAGGATTATCTGTCCCAGGGCCAGGCCTATCATGCCCATGGTCAGGCCCATCTGCCCCAGTGGAACCGAGCAGCCGAAGAAGGTGCACATGGCCGGGAGCGCCGGCGAGTACATGTCGTTCACAAACGAGCCTAAGGCGCTGGTCAGCACCAGGAAGGTGACCAGGAAAGCATAATAACGCGAGTTCGGGATAACGATATCCAACTCGGCGACATTACATTTAGGCATGAATTATCGGGCGGCCAGT
>CANQZK010000007.1 GCA_947628285.1 uncultured Muribaculaceae bacterium | reverse complement strand
CCCTCATCACAGACACAAATCTGCTCAACGACTGACAGCCCTGCCGTTAACATTTATTTTTAAACAAGCTCTAAAATATTTTGTCATGGAAAAGAACTTCAAACGTACCCTCATAACTACGGCATTGCCCTATGCCAACGGGCCGGTGCACATCGGCCATCTGGCCGGCGTTTACGTCCCGGCCGACATTTACGCGCGCTATCTGCGCCTGCGCGGTCGCGAGGTGCTGATGGTGGGCGGCAGCGATGAACACGGTGTGCCCATCACCATTCGCGCCCGCAAGGAAGGCATTACCCCCCAGAATGTGGTGGACCGCTACCATGCCATCATCCGCGATTCGTTCCGCGAGTTGGGCATCTCGTTCGATGTCTATTCGCGCACTACATCGCCCACGCATGCCGAGACGGCGTCGGAGTTCTTTGAGCACATCGACCGCAAGGGCGGCTTCATCAAGAAGAAATCCATGCAGCTCTATGACGAGGGCGCCGGACGCTTCGTGACCGACCGCAACGTGGTGGGCGAGTGCCCCGTATGCCACGCGCAGGGCGCCTATGGCGACCAGTGCGAGAAGTGCGGCTCGTCGCTCAACGCCCTGGACCTCATCAACCCCCGCTGCGCCGAGACCGGCAATGTGCCCGTGCTGCGCGAGACCGAGCACTGGTACCTGCCCCTGGACCGCTGGCAGGCCGACCTGGAGAAGTGGATTCTCGAGGGCCACAAGGAGTGGAAGACCAACGTCTACGGCCAGTGCAAGTCGTGGCTGGACCTGGGCCTGCAGCCCCGCGCCGTGACGCGCGACCTGGACTGGGGTATCCCCGTGCCCGCAGCCGACGCCGAGGGCAAGGTGCTCTACGTGTGGTTCGACGCCCCCATCGGCTACATCTCCAACACCAAGGAGCTGCTGCCCGACACCTGGGAGCGCTGGTGGAAGGACCCCGAGACCCGCGTCATCAACTTCATTGGCAAGGACAACATCGTGTTCCACTGCATCATATTCCCGGCCATGCTGATGTCATACGGCGACGGCTTCCAGCTACCCGACAATGTCCCGGCCATGGAATTCCTGAACCTGGAAGGCGACAAGATATCGACATCGCGCAACTGGGCCGTATGGCTGCATGAGTACCTGCGCGACTTCCCCGGCAAGCAGGATGTTCTGCGCTATGTGCTGACAGCCAACGCTCCGGAGGCCAAGGACAACGACTTCACCTGGGCCGACTTCCAGACCCGCAACAACAGCGAGCTCGTGGCTATCCTGGGCAACTTTGTCAACCGCGTGCTGGTGCTGACCCACAAGTACTTCGGCGGTACCGTCCCCGCAGCCGAGATGAACGAAGCCGACCGCGACGCCCTGGCCGAAGTGGCCCGCCTGCGCACCCAGCTCGAGGAGGCGCTGGAGACATTCCACTTCCGCGAGGCCCTGAAATTGGCTATGGACATGGCCCGCACCGGCAACCGCTATCTGCAGGAAACCGAGCCCTGGAAGGTGGCCAAGACCGACATGGACCGCACCGCCGCCATCCTCTACACCGCGCTGCAGATCACGGCCTCGTTGGCTGTGGCCTTCGAGCCGTTCCTGCCCTTCATGTCCGAGCGTCTGACCCGCATCCTGGGCATCGAAAAGCCCGAATGGGATAGCATAGGCAGCGCTGACGCCGTGCCCGCCGGCCGCACCATCGGTCAGCCCGAACTGATGTTCGAGAAAATCGAGGACGACGTAATCCAAGGCCAGTTGGACCGCCTGGCCCGCATCAAGGAAGAGAACAAGCGTGCCGCCTGGAAGCCCGAGCCCCAGATGCCCGATGTTGACTTCGACACCTTCTGCAAAATGGACCTGCGCGTGGCCACCGTCACCGAGTGCGTCAAGGTGCCCAAGGCCGACAAGTTGCTGCGCTTCACCCTGGACGACGGCACCGGCACACCCCGCACCATAGTCAGCGGCATAGCCGCCCACTATCAGCCCGAGGAGTTGGTGGGCAAGCAGGTGGTGTTCATAGCCAACCTGCCGCCGCGCAAGTTGCGCGGCATCGAGTCGCAGGGCATGATTCTGTCGGCACAGAACGCCGACGGCTCGCTCACCGTCATCGCACCCTCGGCGCCGGCCACCCCCGGAGCCTCGGTGAAATAAGCCGCAGCCATGGACATGCGTATAGGCAACGGATTTGATGTGCACCGGCTGGTGGAAGGCCGCCGGTGCATCATCTGCGGCGTCGACATCCCCTCGCCGGTGGGCCTGCTGGGCCACAGCGACGCCGATGTGGCCCTCCACGCCCTGAGCGACGCCCTTCTCGGCGCTGCCGCCCTTGGCGACATCGGCCGCCACTTCCCCGACACCGACCCCCGCTATGCCGGGGCCGACTCCCGCGCGCTGCTGCGCCACGTAGTCGGGCTCTTGGCCGAAAAAGGCTGGCGCCCGGGCAACGTCGACATCACCATAATGGCCCAGGCACCCCGCATGGCGCCACACATCGAGGCCATGCGCGCCAACGTGGCCGCCGTCCTCGGTCTGGACATCGATTGCGTGTCCGTCAAGGCCACCACAACCGAACGTCTGGGCTTCACCGGCCGCGGCGAGGGCATCGCCGCCATGGCCACAGCCCTGATAACCCGCCTCTGACCTCATAACTCTCACCTCTGACCTAAAAACACACCCTCATGGAAGAGAAAAAACTGTTTCTGCTCGACGCCTACGCCCTCATATATCGAGGTTATTACGCCCTGATGCGCTCGCCGCGCGTCACATCGGCCGGATTCAACACATCGGCCGTGTTCGGCTTCATCAACACCCTTGAAGAGGTGCTGCGCAACGAGAATCCCGGCTACATAGCCGTATGTTTCGACCCGTCGGGCGGTCACACTTTCCGCCATGAGGAGTATCCCGAATACAAGGCCCAGCGCGACAAGCAGCCCGAGGACATCACCGCCGCCATCCCCTACATCAAGCGCCTGTTGGCCGCCTACCGCATCCCCGTCATCGAGGTGGAGCGCTACGAGGCCGACGATGTCATAGGCACACTGGCCCGCATGGCCGAGGCCGACGGCTTCACCA
This sequence comes from uncultured Muribaculaceae bacterium, assembly GCA_947628285.1. GTDB lineage: Bacteria > Bacteroidota > Bacteroidia > Bacteroidales > Muribaculaceae > CAG-873. Next base: position 22,805 of record CANQZK010000007.1, on the reverse strand, counting down.
CCTACATGATGACGCCCGACAAGGACTACGGCCAGCTCGTCACGCCGCACACGTTCATGTACCGCCCGTCGCTGCGCGGACAGGGCTTCGAAATCCGCGGACCGCAACAGGTGTGCGAGCGCTACGGCATCGAGACGCCCGCCCAGGTCATTGACCTGTTAGCTCTTGAAGGCGACGCCTCGGACAACATTCCCGGCTGTCCGGGCGTGGGCGAGAAGACCGCCTCGAAGCTCATAGCCGAGTACGGCTCGGTCGAGAACCTCCTTGCCTCCGCCGGGGCCATCAAAGGCGCCCTGGGACGCAAGATTTCGGAGAACATGGAGCAGATACGCTTCTCAAAGTATCTGGTCACCATCAAGACCGACGTGCCCCTCAGCGTCAGCCCCGCCGACCTGGTGCGCCGCGAGCCGGACATGCCCGAGCTGACCGCCCTGTTCCGCGAGCTGGAATTCAAAACCCTGCTGGCACGTTACAACACCGCCGCCGCGCCCGCCGTGCAGCCCTCGCTGTTCGATGATGTCGCGCCGGCGGAAACTACGGACGCACCCCGGGCTGCCGCCGTCCGCCTGCCCCGCTGCTCCCGGGCCGAGACGCCCGCGCAGGCCGCCGACGCCCTGGCACGGTTCGCGTCGGCTCCCATGTTGGGCGTCAGCGTCGAAGCTGTGGGCGAGTCCGCAATGTCGGCCCGCCTGTTGGGCGTGGCCGTGACCGACGGCACCGACTGCGTTTACCTGGACATGCCCGCCTTTGACGACGAGCGCCGCCTCATGGCCGAGCAGCTTGCGCCCGTGTTCGCCCGCCCGGACTGCCTGTTGGTGAGCCACGACGTCAAGCGCGATATGGTCATCCTCAGCCGCGAGGGCGTGGAATGGACAGCCCCCTATGCCGATACCTCCGTGGCCCACTACCTGCTGCAGCCCGAGATGAAGCACGACCTTGTAACGCTCGCCTACGCCATACTGGGCCACAAGACGCTGGACTATGACCTCACCGAGCCGCAGCGCAAGAAGGTGCTCACCTCCGGCGCCGCCGACCCCGCCTCGGCCGCATACGAGCGCGCCGCTCTGGCCCTGGCCCTGCACGCCCCGCTCATGGCCGACCTTGACCGCCAGGACCTGCGCCGGCTTTTCGACACGCTCGAGAATCCCTTCGTGGCCGTGCTGGCCGGCATGGAAATGACCGGCGTGCGCATCGACGTCAACGTGCTGCGACAGATGTCGGTCCGCCTGACCGCACGCATGCACGAACTCGAGCAGCAGGCATATGAGTTGGCCGGCGGCCCCTTCAACATAGGCTCGCCCATGCAGGTGGGCGAGGTGCTGTTTGAGCGCCTCAAAATCGACCCCTCCGCCCGCAAGACAAAGCGCGGCGCATGGAGCACCACCGAGGAAATTTTGGAGAAATACGCCGCCGCCCATCCCATTGTCCGCCTCATTTTGGACATACGCGGCCTTAAAAAGCTGCTGGCCACATACATAGACGCCCTGCCCACGCTCATCAACCCCGCCACCGGCAAGGTCCACACCACCTTCCGCCAGACCGTGACGGCCACCGGGCGCATCTCATCCACCAACCCCAACCTGCAGAACATCCCCATCCGCACCGACGAGGGCCGCGAGATTCGCCGCGCATTCATTGCCGACCCCGGCGACCTGATTCTGTCCGCCGACTATTCGCAGATTGAGCTGCGCCTAATCGCCGACATCAGCGGCGACCCGGACATGATAGGCGCCTTCAACGCCGGACAGGACATCCACCGCGCCACAGCCTCCAAAATCTTCCACGAATCACTCGACGACGTCACCGACGCGCAGCGCCGCAGCGCCAAGACAGCCAATTTCGGCATCATCTACGGCATATCCGCCTTCGGGCTCTCCGAACGTCTGGGCATATCGCGCGGCGAGGCCAAGCAGCTCATTGACAACTACATGGCTACCTATCCTCGCGTGCGTCAGTACATGGACGAGTCCATCCTCAAGGCCCGCGAACAAGGCTATGTGACAACACTTTACGGACGCAAACGCTATCTGCCGGACATCAGCTCGCGCAACGCCGCCCTGCGCGGATACGCCGAGCGCAACGCCATCAACGCGCCCCTGCAGGGCACCGCTGCCGATATTATCAAGATGGCCATGATAGCCGTCGACCGCGAGATTCGCCGCCTGGGCCTGCGCTCGCGCATGATACTCCAGGTGCATGACGAACTCATATTCAACGTCATTCCCGACGAACTCCCTCAGCTTCAGGAACTTGTAGTCCGCTGCATGGAAGACGCCCACCACGACCGCGTCCGCCTCGAAGTCTCCTCCGGCGTCGCCCCCGACTGGCTCTCCGCCCACTAACCCCGCTCCGGCACGGTCACTTTTTGCGGCGGTGGCGGAGGTTGCGGGTGAGGTTGCGCATGAAGGTGAGCCACGGCGAAGGGGCGGCGGAGATGTCGGTCGCCATCGGGTCGACGAACGAGGTCACTTCTTCGCCCTCGCCGAACTGTTCGGGGTAGATGACCAGCAGGTTGTTGCGCGAGAAGGAGCGCTGCAGCAGGCCGGGCATTTCGGTGACTTCGTCGGTATAGGATACGGAGTTTGAGCGGGCGCTGATGACTACAAAGAGGTCGTCGTCAAGCACGCGCCCGGACAGCAGAATCATCTCGTCGTGCGATGTCACGGTGCGGAATTCGCATCTGATGCCGTAGTTTTCGTGGTATATGACGCCGCGGATCAAGGGCTGTACGTCCTCGTGGCAGCAGAATATGATTCGGCACCCCAACTGGCGGGTGATGCGGGCCAGGGCACGCACCCAGCGGCTGAAGCCGGTCTCGTACTGCGCGCCGCGCGGCACTGACACCACGATGCGCGTGACGGTGTTCAGCGGTATGTAGCAGCGGGCGATGATGACCATGCGGTTGGTGGAGCGCAGCAGCTGCTCTATCTTGCCGCCGAAGAAGCTGTCAATCACCGTTGTGCGCCGGTGCATGCCTATGATGATTTCGGTGATGTCGCGCTCGGCGGCGGTGTTGAGTATGCCGGTGACGGTGTTGAGGTCAAAGCGGTCAATCTCCTTGAGCTCGACGTTGGCGGCCGATGCGGCGCGGCGGGCGGTGTCCAGGGATATGGAGGCCAGGGCGCGCGCCTGCGTGGTGTTTTCGTTGCGCACGTGCAGGGCGTAGAAGGAGTGTCGGCCGCGGTCGTTGCGCATCAGCACACCCAGGTCGACCAGCCCGGGGGCCGTGAGCGGGTTGGCCACGGATATGAGGGTGTTGTTGACGCGGGTGTGGCGGATGATGTCGTCGTCGCTGAGCATGCTGATTTTGAGCTTGGGAGCGCCGGCGGCGGTGACAACGGGTGCCAGGGCGCAGGTGAACAGTATGACGGCGATGGTGGCGTTGAGCACTACCTCGTCCAGCAGGCCCATGTTGAAGCCCAAGGTCACCACGGCCAGGGCCACGGCGGTGTGGGCGGCTGTCAGGCCGAACATGACGCGGCGCCCGGCCGCGCTGTAATGATAGACCTTCTGGGTGATGTAGGCGGGCAGCCATTTGGTGAACAGGGCCACGGCCAGCATCAGTGCGGCCACCAACAGGGTGCTGCCGTCAAGCAGCACGCGCAGGTTGATCATCATGCCCACGCTGATCAGGAAGTAGGGGATGAACAGGGCGTTGCCGACGAATTCGATTGACGACATCAGCGGCGAAGCGGCGGGCACGTAGCGGTTCAGCACCAAACCGGCCACGAAGGCGCCCAGCACGGCCTCCAGGCCTATCATCTGGGCCGTCCACGCGCCTAAGAACACCATGGCCATTACGAAGACATACTGCGTCACGCGGTCGCTGTAGGCCTTGAAGAACCAGCGCGTCATGCGCGGGAACAGGTACAGCACGGCCACGGTCCACACGGCCATGCGGCCCAGCAGCCACAGCATAGAGCCGGGTCCGTCGTCATCGCCTGTATTGACGGCCGACGCCAGCACCAAAAGGGCGCCCACCACGGCTATGATGGTGCCCACCACGGCCACCAGCACCTCAGGGGCCTTGGTGATGCCGAAACGCGCCGCCACAGGGTAGGATATGAGCGTGTGCGAGGCGTACATGGCGCCCAACAGCAGCGAGGTGGTCCACCCCAGATTCAGCACCCAAAGGCTGGTGACAACGCCCAGCGCCAACGGCACAAACAGCGTCAGGAGCCCGAACAGGAGCCCCCGCCGCAGGTTGAGCCGCAGGTGGTACATGTCTATCTCCAGGCCGGCAAGGAACATCAGGTAGAGCAGGCCCACCTGACCGAAGATGGCGAAACTCGAGTCGGCGCTCAGCACGTTGAAGCCGTAGGGCCCGATGATGACACCGGCCACAATCATGCCTATGATGTGCGGAATCTTCAGGCGGTTGAGCAGCAGCGGTGCCAGCAGAATTATCACCAGTACGATGAAGAAAATCGGTACCGGCTGAGTGACAAGGGCTTGCGATGCGAGTATCACGGCGTGGAGAGGGGATAGGGGGTAGGAAACAGGGGGTATTTAGCGGTGCGCCTCGACGTATTCTATGATCTGGACGGCGTTGAGCGCGGCGCCCTTGCGCAGCTGGTCGGACACGGTCCAGAAGCTGATACCCCGGCCGGAGATGTCGCGGCGGATGCGGCCCACGTAGACGGGGTCGGTGCCGGCGGCGGGCAGCGGCATGGGGTATTGCAGCCGGGCGGGGTCGTCGACGAGCACCACGCCGGGAGCGTCGGCAAAGGCGCGGCGCACCTGCTCCAGGGTCAGTTCATGCTCCGTCTCGGCCCAGATGGCCTCGCTGTGGGCGCGCATCACGGGCACGCGCACGCAGGTGGCGCTCACCTCTATGCGGTCGTCGTGCATGATTTTCTTGGTCTCGTTGTGCATCTTCATCTCCTCGCGTGTGTAGCCGTTCTCGGTGAACACGTCGATGTGGGGGATGAGGTTGTAAGCCAACTGGTGGGCAAAGCGGCTGTGCTCCACAGGCTCGCCGGCGGCCACCTGGGCATGCTGGCGTTCCAGTTCGCGCATGGCCTCGGCACCGGCGCCGCTGGCAGCCTGATAAGTGGCAACGTGCACACGGCATACCGGTGACAGACGGTGCAGCGGCGCCAGGGCCACAACCATCTGGATTGTAGTGCAGTTGGGGTTGGCCACAATGCGGCGGGGCGCGTTCAGAGCGTCGTCGCCGTTGATTTCGGGCACCACCAGGGGCACATCGTCGTCCATGCGGAAGGCGCTGCTGTTATCAATCATCAGCGTGCCGTGGCGGGTGATGACCCCGGCGAATTGGCGCGAGACATCGCCGCCGGCCGATACCAGCGCATAGTCCACTCCGCTGAAGTCGCTCTGAGGCGTAAGTTCTTCAATTTCAATCTCCCGGCCCCGGAAAGACAGTTTAGAGCCGGCGCTGCGGCTTGAGCCGAAGAGTCGCAGATTGTCGACGGGGAGGGCACCCCCCTCGAGTACATTCAGAATTTCACGGCCGACAGCTCCGCCGGCCCCGACAATTGCTATATTCATGTTCGTAGTTGTTTAACGCCGCAAAGGTACTAAATTTTTACCGCCGGGGCAAGTTATTTGTTGAGGGCGGTGCGGATGGCGGTGGTGAGGTTGTTGATGTCGCGGAGGTCGGGGCGGGCGGTGAGGTTGCCCTGACGGTCGGCCACGATGTAGAAGGGGATGCCGTCCATGTCGTATTTGCGGCCCAGGACGGCTTTGTCGTCCTCGCTCAGCAGGTAGTGCTCGCCGGCGATGTCGGGCAGCATGGCGTAGTACTGGGTCAGCGTGGAGGATTTGTCGGCGATGTAGACCCATACGACGTCCTCGTCGGCCAGTTCGGCCTTGAGGGGCTTGATTCTTTGCAGGCCGGCGCGGCAGGGTCCGCACCAGGTGTTCCAGAAGTCAATCACCACGACCTTGCCGGGATGGCGGGCCACGATGGCCTCGACTATCTGCTCGGGGGCTACATCGGGGATTTCGGCCAACTCGGGCACGGGCAGTTTGGCCAGTTCGCGGCTGACGCTGTCGCGGCGCTCGCGGGCTATGTCGGCAAGGTAGCCGAGGGGAGTCTGTTCCAGGGCTGCGAGGTCGTCCTCGTAAGGCTCCATGCGGACGGCCTTGTTGAGGGTGTTCTGCCACAGGTTGAGGGCGGCGGCCATGCTGCCGGGCTTGTAGTAGGGGGCGTATTCGTCGTAATAGGAGTCGCCGGAGCAGTCGTCATAGAACAGTTCGATGCTGCCGGGGTCTATGCGGGAGACGATGAAGTCGTACTCGGCGGGGCCGAATTCGCCGCGCACGGAGTCAAGGGGCATGTCGGGGCTGTCGGGGTGGGCCTTGGCATAGCTGTCCATGACGTGATGGCGTCTTACCATGGGCAGATACAGCAGGCGTGAGTCCATGGTCAGGTCCAGCAGTTGGCGGCGCATGCGGGGGTAGTTCTGAGCGGCTATCCAGCGCTTGGCTGCGGCGATGGAGTCGGCCATGCGGAGGGTCTGCTGCATGGGGTCGAGGCGGTAGTCAAAGGCGGGATAGATGAAGCGCTTGCCCAGCTCATAGGAGACGGTATCGGTCATGCGCAGGCAGGCCAGGGGGCTCAGGCGGCTGCCGTCGCAGCTTATAATTCCTGGGCGCTCGGGGTTGAACATGGCGTCGAAGCATACGTTGACGGTCTCGCCGGGGTCAATCATCACGCTCTGGCGGCCGAAAAAGTCGTGCTGAAGGCGGAATGACACGCGGTTGGTGTGCCAGAGGTCAAGCTGCACGGTGGCGCAGCCGGTAGAGTCGACATCGAAGGTGGGGAACCGGTCATATTCCTGCGAGAGCAGGACGGTGACGGTGCGGGGGCAGTCCGGCGTCCAGTTGATCATGCGGAAGTTGACCGTGGCGGGCTTGCGCTCGAAGCGCGGGGCAGGGATGGGCGCATCGTAATCGTAGGCCGGGGGCTCGGGGAGCTGTTGGCGCACGAAGTTGTCCGCCAGGTTCACGCCGTAGATGCGGAAGGCGCCCTCGGCGTTGCCCTCGGTGAAGTTGAAGCGCTCGGTGCCGGCGGGCAGCGGGGCGAAGGACAGCAGGAAGGTGTCGCAGCCGGATGCGGGCATGTAGTGTTCCGTGTCGAGCTTGATGCCCTCGGCGCCGCGCACGGGATAGCGCTTGCCGCCGGCTTCAAGTTCGCTCTCGGACGACATCCTGACCCAGTAGCCGGGCAGGTGGCGGGCGGCGAAGGTGACGCGTGTGGCGGTGTCGGTGAGCTCGACCTTCTCAATCTTGATGGTGCGGGTGTTGGTGAGGACGTACGGCGGGTTGTCCACGCTCTGTACGACTGCGGCGGCCGACAGTGCCGTGATGGCTACGGCGGCGGTGATGAATGATTTTTGCATGATAAGGATTGATGTTAGTTAGATTTTGATTCTCAGACTTTTATGATTTGGCAGCGCTCGGGGTACCATACGAATCCGCGCACGGGCGTATCGGGGAAGATGGACTGCAGCATGGCCTTGTAGCCGCGCACCTGGTCGCGGTGGCGGTCGGCGGTGCGGGAGGTGAATTTGTAGTCCACGATGTCGATGGTGCCCTCGGCGGTCCATACTATGCGGTCGGGGCGGTAGTTCTCGTCGCGCCCGGGCAGGTAGACGGACTGCTCGCACAGCACGCGGAGCGTGTCCGGCCCGAACCATATGTCCGGCTCGGGGCCGCTGCGGTTGAAGGCCACCGAGAGGATGCGGGCGTATTCGTCGCCCTCGGCCTCGGTGAAGTCGCGGCTCTCGCGGCGGATGGCGTCGTCCAGGTCGTCGATGATGCGCATGTGCGATAGGATGGCATGCATGTGGTTGCCTCGGCGGATGGCCTCAAGGGCGTCCGGGGCGATGTCCTGGGCGGTGAGCTCGTCCACGGCGGGCAGGGTGAGGTCGGGCGTGCCTATGTCGGGATCTTCAAATGCGGCGGGATTGTCGGCCAGCGACTCCAGGCGTGCCAACTGGGCGCTGACGGAGTCGAAGTTGACGTTGAAGGCCGGGGCGGGCATGCCGGGGGCGGGCTCGGCGGCGGCTTCGGGCTGCACGGGCTCGCCTATGATAATGTTGCCGTCTTCGTCGCGTTCCAGCTCGGAGTCGCGCAGCAGGTCGGGGTCGGCATCGTCGGTGTATGAGTCTATGGCCATGTCGAGCCGCTGCGCCAGGCCGCCATTTAACAGCTGAATGTTGAGCTCGCGCACGGCGCGGGTGAAGGCCACGTAGGCTATGTTGACGTTGTCGGCCGTATCGAGCCGTACCTGTTCCCTTACCTGGCGCGCGAAGGGCGAGTCGGGCAGCATGAAGTGCTTGTCCGGCTTGAAGAAGAGCAGGGGCGGACATTCGGCGCCGTCGGCCGTTTTGAAGCCGCTCATGTCGAACCACTGCGCCGAGGGCTGGGCGGTATAGTCCCAGTCGACTAACGGCAGATGCACGCAGGCCCATTCCAGTCCCTTGGACTTGTGCACGGTGGTGACGGTGACGGCGTCCTGGCCCGCGCCGGGCATCATGCGTGCCGAGCACGTGCGCCAGTATTCCAGGAATCCGTGCAGCGAGGGGTTGTAGTTGTTTGAGTAGTCGATGGCCAGGTCGATGAAGGCGGTGATGTAGGCCAGGTCAGCCTGCCGACGTGCCTGGGGTACCTTTACGTCGATTATAGCCTCGATGAGGGCCACAAGGTTGGCGGGCGAGCGGCGCATGATGATGTCGATGCTGTCGGCGGGCGTTTCGGCGCCGTCTTCGCCGTCCTCGCCGGCGGGGCAGGAGGGGTCAAGGGCCTTGTTGAGGGCCTGCGAGGGGTTCATGCCCTGAGCGGAGAAGAACTCAAAGCGGTCCATCAGTATGCGCCTGTCCCGCAGCGCCTTGCGGCGGCGCTGAGCCTGTTCCTTTATCTGCTCCGAGGTGCCCTGCACGGGGCGTTCGGCGACGGCGCCCGGCTCCTCATGTTCGGCCGGATCGCTCATGAAATTGCGGTCGATGATTTCCAGGATGCTGACCAGCAGGCGGATGGTGTTGTTGGCGCCCAGCATCAGGGCGTCCTCGCTCATCACCTGGATTTTGGGGTAATATTTCTTGAAGTAGGCAATGAGTTCGGCGCAGGCGCTGTTGCGGCGGCACAGAACGGCTATGTCGCGCCAGCGGAATCCGCGGCGGTGCTGGTCCAGAATCTTCAGGGCGCAGCGCTCCATGGCCACGTGGCGAGCGTCGCACTCCTTGCCCTCCTCAATCAGGCTGCCGGCTTCGTCGGGGGTCAGGAGAGCGTCGGGCAGCGGCTCGCCCTCGGCCACGGGCAGCATGTGCACCATTTCCACGCGGCCGGTCAGCCCGGCGGTCTTGTCGGCCAGGCCCTGCACCACGCCGTTGTAGCCGTCCACGGGGTCGACGGGGTTGTTGCTCAGGCAGTTGAATATGGTGTTGTTGAAGCGCACCACGGTGTGGGCCGAGCGGTAGTTGGTGTTGTCGCTGCGGCGGTCGCCGCAGATGCTGTGGTCGCGCGGGAAGTCGGACTCGGCCACGGTGTGTCCCAGCAGCGACGAGTCGCCCCCGCGCCAGCGGTAGATGGACTGCTTGACGTCGCCGATGATGAGGTTGTCGTTGCCCGAGGCCAGCGAGTTGCCCAGCAGCGGCCGCAGATTGGACCACTGCATGCGCGATGTGTCCTGGAACTCGTCGATGAGGAAGTGCTCCAGCTCCACGCCTATGCGCTCGTAGATGAAGGGGGCGTCCTCGCCGTTGATGAGGGTGCGCAGCAGCGAGTTGGTGTCGGACAGCAGCACCACGTTATTGTCGTCGCGGAAGCGCTCTATGTAGTCCTCTATGAATGCGAAGGCGCGCAGCGTGCGCAGTGTGTTGCTTAACTTATTGCAGATGTGGTAGCGCAGGGCCACGTGGCGCAGGGTGCAGACCAGTTTGCTCAGCGCGGCAAAGGCTTCCTCGGGCGTGGGCGAGCCCTTGACGGTCTTGATGAGGCGTGAAGGGTATTCGCCGTCAAGCAGCGCGGCCACGTTCTTCAGCTCGGCGTCCAACAGGTCCTTGCGGCCCTTGTCGGTCAGGCAGCCTTCGGGGGCTCGGTTGGTGAACAGGCCTAAGTTGTATACGCGTGCCGGGTCCACGCCGCAGGCCCGCAGGGAAAGGTCGGCGGCCTCGAGGGCATCCTTCTCGGCCAGGCGGGCGTCGTCCATCTCCCGGCGCAGTGCGTCGGCGAAGCGGCGGGGCTTGTCGCCGGGCGGCGCCATGTATGCACGCACCTCGGCGGCGCGCTCGGTGAACTGTTCTGTGAATATGCCCATCAGGCGGCGCACTAACTCGTTGTAGGTGGCGCCGTTGCGGTTGTATACGTTGAAGTCCTTGCCCTCGCCGAGCTGCTCGCCGGCAATCTGCTCGAACCACTCGGCCACGGCGGGGCGGACATCCGTGGGCAGGGCGGTGGCGTTGAGCACCTCCGGCGCGTTGAGGTCGTCCATCAGCAGCGACATGGCGGTGTTGACCACGTAGCGGTCGTCCAGCTCCAGGCTGAAATCGCCCTGGCGGTCCAGCTCGCGGGCAAAGGTGCGCAGGATGGTCTGGAAGAAGGAGTCGATGGTGCTTACGTTGAATGCCGAATAGTCATGCAGCAGGTCGAAGAGCGTCTTTGCGGCTACGGCGGCCAGGTCGGCGCGCGCATCGGGGCGGTCGGCTATGCCGTAGGTCTGCAGCAGAGTGGCGGCGTAGCCGGAGTCCTTGGCGCCCGGGGCTGGCACCTTGGAGAGGGCGTCCAGCTCGGCCACGATGCGGCTTTTCATCTCGGCGGTGGCCTTGTTGGTGAAGGTTATGGCCAGGATGTGCGAGTGGGGACGGCGGCGCGGCGCCATGCCTTGCGGCAGATATTTGGCCATGTTCAGGGCGTAACGGCCCGTGTGGAGGCGGACCCCCAACAGCATGGTGATGTATTCCAGGGCCAGGCGGTAGGTCTTGCCTGAGCCGGCCGAGGCCTTATAGATGGTGAGCATGGATCAGAACATGTCAGTTCAGTACGATGCGGCGCGTGGCACGCAGGAAGAAAAACAGTAACAGAGCGGCGGCCAGGAACAGGCTGACCGAGAAGGAGAGCACCACGCCCCACAGCCCCAGTCCGGCGGTGAAGCACAGCAGGTAAGTGGAGGGCAGGCCCACGGCTATGTAGCTCACAAAGGCAATGGCCAGCATGGGCATGACGTGGGCGGTGCCGCGCAGGGCGTTGGCGAATGTCACCTGGGTGGCGTCGCCGAGCTGATAGAGCACCAGCGGGAAGATGAGTGACGAGGCCAGCGCCAGCACGGCGGCATCGTCGGTGAAGATGGACATGATGTCGGCTCCGAAGAACCAGAACACCACCGAGGCCACCACCATGAACACAAGCATGATGTGATAACCGGCCCAGGCCATATGGCGCATGCCGCGCCAGGGCTCCGGCCCGGTGGCCGAGGCTTGCGACACCTTGACGGCTATGGCTGAGCCGATGCTGTAATAGACGCAGAAGCCCAGCATGCCCACCACCACGATAATCTGGTAGGCGGCCAGGGGCACGGCGCCGAGCCAGCCCACCAGGACGGCCGCGCCGGAGAAGGCTCCGGTCTCGAACATCATCTGCAGGGCCACGGGGCATGACGTTCGCCACACCAGGCGACTGTCGCCCGTGCGGGGCGCGGCCTCACGCCAGCCGCGGCTGTATCCGGCATTGCGGCGCGCCAGGAAGAACACGCCAAGGATTATGGCCGGGCACACCAGGGCGAGAACAGGGTGCTGATGCCGGCGCCGGTCAGGCCCATGGCGTCGAAGCCGCCGTGGCCGAATATCAGCAGGTAGTTGCCGGCTATGTTGAGCACGTTGCCGCCCAGGGTTATCCACATGGGCAGGGCCGTGTTGCCGATGGCATAGCTCCACTGCAGCATGACGTTGAACACCGTCACCGGAATCATGCCGGCCAACACCAGCAGGAAGTAGGGGCGCACCGTGGGCAGCAGCTCGGGCGGCAGGCCCATGTGATGCAGGTTGAAGTATACGGCCGTCATCACGGCCATGATTAACAGGGTGAACACCAGGTTGATGCGCATGGCCAAGCGCGTCAGGGCGCCTATGCGCAGGCTGTTGCCCTCGGCGAACAGCGCGCCCACCAGCGGCGTCAGGCCGTAGGTGAAGCCCACACAGCCCAGAATGGCGGTGTTGAACAGGTTGTTGACGAACGATGCGGCGGCCAGCGCCTCCGTGGAGTAGTGGCCCACCATGATGTTGTCGGCAAACCCTGTAACGATGTTGCCCAGCTGACCCACAAGGATGGGAAAGCCGAGCAACACAAGCTGACGGTATGCCGGAATATATTTTTTCAAGGTTCGTCAGTGAGGGGAACGGAGCTGTTAAGTAGGCTTTGGAAAATAGTTTATATTATATTCGCAGCCATAGGCCGACAAGATTCGGCTTTATGAAGAAGGAGCGTAGCTGTAGCTACGTGACTGATGAATAAAGTTGAAGATTGCGGCATAGGGCAAGAAGATGATATAAACTATTTTTCAATGACTACCTATCAATCGTCGCTTGAACCGAAGAAGCGCAGCAGGTACAGGAACAGGTTGATGAAGTCAAGATACAGGCTCAGGGCGCCCAGAGTGGCCAGACGCGATACCTGGTCGGGCATCATCAGGGCCATCTGCTTGATTTGCTGGGTGTCCCATGCGGTCAGGCCCACAAAGATGATTACGCCGGCAAAGGATATGATCCACTCCATGGTGCTGTTGGCCCAGAAGATGTTGACCACCGATGCGATGATCAGGCCGATCAGGGCCATGAACAGGATGGAACCAATCTTGGAGAGGTCCTGCTTGGTGGTGTAGCCGAACACGCTCATGGCGCCGAAGGTGCCGGCGGTGATGAAGAACGTCTTGGCGATGGATGCGTGGGTATATACCATGAAGATGGGCGCCAGCATCAGGCCGTTGACCACGGCGAAGAGGTAGAACAGACCCGTGGCGGCCGACGAGCTCAGGCGCTTGATGGCGCCGCTGATGCCGAACACCAGGCCCAGCTCAAGCAACAGCAGGCCCCACATGGCCCAGCGGTTCTGGCCCATGAAGGTACGGTAGGCGTCGGATTCCGAGCAGAAGTATGACACAAGGGCGGTGACAAGCAGGGCCAGAGTCATCTTGACGTAGACTTTCTTCATGGCCGAGGCCACGGTGCTCTGCACGGCCATGCTGTCGGCCGGGCGGCTGTTCACGTCGTAATTGTAGTTGTTGTACTGATTCATTTCTAAAGGATTATGGTTGAGTAAGAGATGATTTTACATGCGTTCGGGCACGTTGATGCCCAGCAGGTTCATGGCCGAGGCCACTGTGCGGGCCGTGACGGCGGTGAGTTCCAGACGCAGGGCCAGGACGGCGGGGTCCGGCTCCTTCAGTATGGGGCAGTCGTGGTAGAACTGGTTGTATTCCTTGACCAGGTCATAGGCATAGTTGGCTATGAGCGCGGGCGAGAAGGAGCGGCCTGCTTCCTGGACAGTCGAGGGGTAGTCGGCCAGGCGCTGAATCAGGGCCACCTCACGCTCGTTGGGCTCCACGGCGGCGTATTCCACCGTGCCGAGTGCGTGACCGGCCTCGGCGGCGCGGCGCAGCACCGAGCGCATACGGGCGTAGGCGTACTGGATGAAGGGACCCGTGTTGCCGTTGAAGTCGATTGACTCGGCGGGATTGAAGAGCATGTTCTTGCGGGGGTCGACCTTTAGCAGGAAGTACTTCAGGGCTCCCATGCCGACGATTTCAGCCACGGCGGCTTTCTCGTCGTCGCTCAGTCCCTGGATTTTGCCCATTTCGTCGGATACGCGGCGAGCCTCGTCGACCATGCCGGCCATGAGGTCGTCGGCATCGACAACGGTGCCTTCGCGGCTCTTCATCTTGCCTGAGGGCAGCTCGACCATGCCGTAGGAGAAGTGTACCAGGTCCTTGCCCCACTTGAAGCCCAGACGGTCAAGCAGCAGCGACAGCACCTGGAAGTGGTAGTTCTGTTCGTTGCCCACCACGTAGATCATGCGGTCGATGGGATAATCGTCAAAGCGCATCTTGGCCGTGCCGATGTCCTGGGTCATGTAGACGGAGGTGCCGTCGGAGCGCAGCAGCAGTTTGTGGTCCAGACCCTGGGCGGTGAGGTCGGCCCACACGGAGCCGTCGTCCTTGCGGTAGAGCAGGCCCTTGGCCAGGCCTTCAAGCACCTTCTCCTTGCCCTGGAGGTAGGTCTGCGATTCGTAGTATATCTTGTCGAAATCCACGCCCATGCGGCGGTAGGTCTCGTCAAAGCCGGCATAAACCCATGAGTTCATTGTCTCCCACAGGGCGCGCACCTCGGGGTCGCCCTGCTCCCAGCGGCGCAGCATCTCGCGGGCCTCGGCCATCAGGGTTGAGCGTGCGGCGGCCTCGTCCTCGCTGATGTTCTCGCGCTCCATCAGCTCCTTGACCTCGGCCTTGTAGTGGCGGTCAAAGGCCACGTAGCAGTCGCCGATCAGATGGTCGCCCTTCTTGCCGGCCTTCTCGGGGGTGACGCCGTCGAACCACTTCTGCCACGCCAGCATGGACTTGCAGATGTGGATGCCGCGGTCGTTGACAATGTTGGTCTTGACCACGCGGTTGCCGCAGGCCTTGAGAATCTGCGACAGGCTGTAGCCTAACAGGATGTTGCGCAGGTGGCCCAGGTGGAGGGGCTTGTTGGTGTTGGGTGACGAGTACTCGACCATCACCAGGGGGCTTTCGGGCGTGGCGGCCACGGTGCCGTAGTCGGCATCGGCGGCGATTGACTGCAGCACGCCGTTCCAGTAGCGGGGCTCGATGACAATGTTCAGGAAGCCCTTCACCACGTTGAAGCGCTGCACGGCGCCCTCGTTTTCGGCCAGCCACTGGCCTATTTCTGCGCCGACAACCTCGGGAGCCTTACGGGCAGCCTTGACCCAGGGGAAGACTACGATGGTGAGATTGCCCTCAAACTCCTTGCGGGTGGCCTGGGGCACGATTGACTCGGGAGCCGTATCGACTCCGTACAATTCTTTGACCGCGCGGGCTACGGCGGCGGATATCAGATTATCTATTGACATAATTGTTATCGTTTAACATGCAAAGTTACAAAAACTTCCGCAAATATCAAAATCGACGTTTCCGACGCTAACGCAGATAGGGCCAATAGGGCTAATAGGGCCAATGGGGCGGGCTTATGAGGCCAATAGGGCGGGATTATAGAACCAAGGGTTTATGGGGCTTATTGGCCCTATTGGCGCTATGCGGGGTCAGATGGTTTTGTAGAATGTCTGGGGGCGGAAGAGGCGGACGGTGCCGAAGGATATGCCGGCTACTACCAACAGGGGCAGCAGCAGGATGTAGCCGTTGGTCATCTCGGCGGTGAGGAACAGGGCCATGAAGGGGGCGCGGATCACGCCGGCCATCACGCCGGCCATGCCGCAGAAGGCAAATCCGCCTACGGGCAGGTCGGTGCCCAGCCACAGGTTGCAGGCGGTGGCGAAACAGAAGCCCAGGATGCATCCGGCAAAGAGTGTGGGGGCGAAGTCGCCGGCCACACCGCCGCCGCAGTTTGATGCTGAGCAGGCAAAGGCTTTGAGCATGACTATGCCCAGGGTGATGAGCACTACGGGCAGGCCGTGGACGTCGACGGCGGCAAAGACGCTGTCGTTGACAAGGGCGTCGAGCCGGCCGTTGAGCACGCGGCCCATCACGCCGTAGCCCTCGCCGTACATGGCCGGGAAGGCCAACAGGATGACGGCCAGCACGCTGCCGGACACGACATTGCGCACCCAGGGGCTGCGCAGGCGGGTGTAGAAGCGCTCCATCAGGCGCATGATGTCTGAGTAATATACGGAATAGAGCCCGCACAGGGCGGCCATTACTATGAGGGCGGGCCAGACGGCGGCGTCGAATTGCTGGATTTGCAGGTAGGAGAGGTCGACGGTGAAGCCCGAGAGGACGTAGGCCGTAAGGGCGGCGGCCAGGCATGCTAACAGCAGCGCCATGACTGAGGCGGTGGTGAGTTCCAGCTTGAGGACTTCAAGGGCGAAGAGCATTCCGCCCACGGGGGCCTTGAATATGCCGGCGATGCCTGCCCCGGCGCCGCAGCCTACCATAATCATGAGCATGCGGCCGTTGATGCCCAGTATGCGGCCTATGTTGCTGCCCAGGGCGGCGCCGGTGTAGGCTATGGGGCCCTCGGAGCCGGCCGAGCCGCCCGCGCCCAGCGTCAGGGTGCTGGCGCACATGGGCCCGAAGCACAGATAGGGCGGCAGCACGTAGTCGTCGCGGTTCAGGTCGGCGTTGAGTTTGCGCACGCCGTGGGTGACGTCGTGGCGCAGTATGTAGCGCTGGAATATACCCGTCAGGACTATGCCCATGACGGGAATAACGAGCAGGCCCCAGTTGGGTCCGGCGGTATGGAAGTGTGATGTGAACAGGTTTGACAGGGCGCCGATGCACGTCTTGAGCAGTGCGGCTGCGGCGCCTGAGGCTATGCCGGTGACGAGGGCTGCGGTGAAGAGCAGCCCCTGGGGTCCGAACCGGCCGTTGAGCCATGCGGCGGGCCGCCGGAGCGTGCCGATGTCGCCGCTGTCACTCATCCTTGCTGAAGATGCCTCTGATGCGCTCGCCCAGAGAGGGTTTGACTGGTTTGAGGTGGATGGAGACTTTGGTGGATTTCTTGTTGAGGAATATGATGGACGAGTGGAGCACTATGGCGGTCCATTCCTCAAAGGGGACGATGGCGTGGATGTGGGCCAAAGCGATGCGGTGGAAGATGGATTTCTCGTCAATGGAGCCTATGATGAGCTCGTTGGCATCGATGTCTACATTAATATCATGCAGGATTCCAACCGAGTCAAATAACAGCACCATATTGAGGCAGTCAATGCTCTTTGGCCGCTTCGGATACTGGTTGTAAAGTGTTTTGATAACTTCTTTTGTAATCATGTGGCTGTGTCGGGTGTGGGGTTGAGCCTGCGTTTTACCTTAAGCAGTTGTGATTGATTAATTGTATATTTAAAACGGCCGGGAGCCGTAAAAGTTTGCCAGGGGGCATTAAAAAAAACTGAGGGCGTCCCGTACAGCGGGACGCCCTCAGAGTCATAGGGTGGGTCAGGCCAGGAAGCCGAGCAGTACGCCGGCAGCCACAGCCGAGCCGATAACGCCGGCCACGTTGGGGCCCATGGCGTGCATCAGCAGGTAGTTGCCGGGGTCGTATTCCAGACCCAGATTGTTGGAGATTCGGGCCGACATGGGCACTGCCGATACGCCGGCGTTGCCGATGAGCGGGTTGATTTTCTTCTCCTTGGGCAGCACCAGGTTGAAGAGCTTGACGAAGAACACGCCCGACGACGAAGCGATGATGAAGGCCATGAAGCCCAGGAAGAAGATGAAGATGGTCTGCGGGGTGAGGAACTGCGAGGCCTGGGTGGAGGCGCCCACGGTCAGACCCAGCAGTATGGTGACGATGTCGGTCAGGGCGTTCGAGGCTGTCTTGGCCAGACGCGAGCAAACGCCGCACTCACGCAGCAGGTTGCCGAAGAAGAGCATACCCAGCAGAGGCAGGCCGGAGGGCACCACGAAGCAGGTCAGCAGCATGCCCACGATGGGGAAGATGATCTTCTCGTTCTGCGACACGGCGCGGGCGGGTTTCATCTTGATGAGGCGTTCCTTCTTGGTGGTGAACAGGCGCATCAGCGGGGGCTGGATGACGGGTACCAGGGCCATGTATGAGTATGCCGACACGGCGATGGCGCCCATCAGGTTGGGTGCGAGCTTTGACGACAGGAAGATGGCGGTGGGGCCGTCGGCGCCGCCGATGATGGCGATGGCACCGGCCTGATCAGGGGCGAAACCGATGGCCAGGGCCACCATGTATGCGCCGAAGATACCGAACTGTGCGGCTGCGCCGATGAGCATCAGCTTGGGGTTGGCTATCAGGGCCGAGAAGTCGGTCATGGCGCCGATGCCCAGGAAGATGAGCGGGGGATACCAGCCGGCGCTGACGCCGTTGTAGAGGATGTTCAGCACCGAGCCCTGTTCGTAGATGCCTACTTCCAGTCCGGCCGAGGTGTTGAAGGGTATGTTGCCTATGAGGATGCCGAAGCCGATGGGCACCAGCAGCATGGGCTCAAAGTTCTTTTTGATTGCCAGCCAGATGAAGAACAGGCCCACTAAAAGCATGACCAGGTTGCCCCATTCGGCGTTGGCGAAGCCGGTCAGTTCCCAGAACTGACGCAGGTTTTTTAACAGGAAATCACCGAAATCCATATGTCCGGGATGTTATTCGATGGTGATCAGAGGTGCGCCTTCGAGCACGGAGTCGCCGGCATTGACCAGAATTTCCTTGACCACGCCGTCGCGGCCGGCATGGATGGCGTTCTCCATCTTCATGGCCTCAAGCAGCAGAACGGTGTCGGCGGCCTTGACAGCCTGGCCTACATTGACGGGGATGGACAGCACTACGCCGGGCAGGGGTGCGGTGACCGATGCGGTGGTGCCGGTGGCCGAGGGTTTGGAGATGATTTTGTCGCCGGTGGCGGTGCGGGGTGCGGCGGCCGGACGGGTTGACTGTACCGACTTGACGGTGGCTGCCTTGGCGGGTTCGAGCTCGACGTTGTAGCCCACGCCGTTAACTTCGACCCGGGCTACGTTGCCCTCGATGTCGCCCACGGCTACCTTGTAGGTGTTGCCGTTGATTTTATATTTGTATTCTTTCATTGGGGTTGCTTGTTTATCGGGTTAATGGTGCGTGGGGCGCGCGGGAATCTCGCGGAGGCCGTAGATTTTGGAGCTCCAGGGCGAGTAGGCGCGTTTCACCTTGTTGATTGTCAGGATGGTGTTCTCGCGGTCGTGTGCGTCGAGATGCTCGTGCAGGGCCATTACGATGGCTGCAATCTCCTCGCCGGTATCGTGCTCGACATCGCGGGCTGTCACGGCATGCTCGCCGGAGCTCTGGGTGCGGGCCTTGTTGGCGCGGGTGATGAGCGAGCCTATCTTGCTGATGGCGTAGAAGCACAGGCACAGCACCAGCAGGGCCGAGAATACGATGCACATGGCCATGACGGTCATGCCCCAGCCGTTGGCGTCGCGCTCGGCGAAGTCCTGGATTTTCTCGTTGGTGTCGCGGATCACGTTGGCGCTTGAGGGGGTGATGTAGTCCTCCTCGCCGCCGGTGCGCAGGGCCCAGTCGCCGTAGCCGTCGGCCTGACGGGCCCAGCTCTGGCCGGCTGTCAGCGATGCGGGCACGACAACCTCGTCGATGAGGGTGCGGCCGTCGGCGTCATAGATGCCAATCCAGTTGTCCTGACCGGGAGTCAGGGTGAAGCTGGTGTGGAAGGTGCCCTTGTTGGGCTCGCCGTCGGCAAAGAAGAGCACGTGCTGGCGCTTGGGGATGCGGGTATGGACATCGCCCAGGGGCACCGGATAGAGTGTCGGCCGGGTCGAGTCGTTGGTGATGTAGATGCTCGAGATTTCGATGGGAGCGAAGTTGGCGTTGAAGATTTCAATCCACGCCCGGTGCGCGCCATACTCGTCGGCAATGCCTTCGGGTGTGTTCTCGACCATGACTTCGTTGAGTCGGATGGCCGAGCGCGATTGGGCGCAGACTGAGGCGAAAGCCGCCGTGGCCGCAACGAGCATCAGAAAAAGACGTTTTTTCATCATGCTGCGTTTTTAGAGGGGGATGTTGCCGTGTTTCTTGGCGGGGTTGGTGACTTTCTTGGTGGCCAGCTGCTGCAGGGCGCGGATGATGCGGAAGCGGGTGTTGCGGGGCTCGATGACGTCGTCGATGTAGCCGTAGCGTGCAGCGTTGTAGGGGTTGCAGAACAGTTTGTTGTATTCGGCTTCTTTCTCGGCCAGCAGGGCTTTGGGGTCCTCATGTGCCTTGGCTTCCTTGGCGTAGAGTACCTCGACGGCGCCGGCACCGCCCATAACGGCGATTTCGGCGGTAGGCCATGCGTAGTTCATGTCGCCGCGCAGCTGCTTGCAGGACATCACGATGTGTGAGCCGCCGTAGCTCTTGCGCAGTGTGACGGTAACTTTGGGCACGGTGGCCTCGCCGAAGGCGTAGAGCAGCTTGGCGCCGTGCAGGATGACGCCGTTGTACTCCTGGCCTGTGCCGGGCAGGAAGCCGGGAACGTCAACAAGCGTTACCAGAGGAATGTTGAAGGCGTCGCAGAAGCGGACAAAGCGGGCACCCTTGCGCGATGCGTTGCTGTCCAGCACGCCGGCCAGGAATTTGGGCTGGTTGGCCACCACGCCTACGCTCTGGCCGTTGAAGCGGGCAAAGCCCACGATGAGGTTCTTGGCATAGTCGCGCTGCACTTCCAGGAATTCGCCGTTGTCCACGATGGCGCCGATGACCTCGTACATGTCGTAGGGACGGTTGGCCGAGTCGGGGATGATGTCGTTGAGCGAGTCCTCCAGACGGTCGATGGGGTCGGTGCATTCAACCAGCGGCGGCTCCTCGAGGTTGTTCTGAGGTATGTAGCTGAACAGTTTGCGGATGATTTTGATTGCGTGCTCGCCGTCGTCGGCAGCGAAGTGGCATACGCCGCTCTTGGTCGAGTGTACCTCGGCGCCGCCCAGGGCGTCCTGGGTAACGTCCTCGCCGGTCACGGTCTTGACCACCTTGGGACCGGTCAGGAACATGTAGCTGATGCCCTTGGCCATGATGGTGAAGTCGGTCAGCGCGGGCGAGTATACTGCACCGCCGGCGCAGGGACCGAGGATGGCGGATATCTGGGGGATTACGCCTGAGGCCAAGATGTTGCGCTGGAAGATTTCAGCATAGCCGGCCAGAGCGTTGATGCCTTCCTGGATGCGTGCGCCGCCCGAGTCGTTCAGGCTGATAACGGGAGCGCCCATCTTCATGGCCATGTCCATGATTTTGCAGATTTTCAGGGCCATTGTCTCGGACAGCGAGCCGCCGAATACGGTGAAGTCCTGCGCGAAGACGTAGACCAGACGGCCTTCGATTGTGCCGTAGCCGGTCACCACGCCGTCGCCCAGATAAGATTTCTTTTCCTGGCCGAAGTTGTGGCAGCGGTGGCGCACGAACATGTCGAGTTCTTCAAAGGAACCCTCGTCAAGGAGTTGTGCGATGCGCTCGCGGGCGGTGTATTTGCCGCGTTCGTGCTGTTTGTCGATGGCCTTCTGGCCGCCGCCGATACGGGCTTCGTTGCGAAGCTCGATGAGCTCTTTTACTTTTTCGAGTTGGTTGCTCATTACTTTTTATGGTGTGTATGATTGATTTATAGATTATTTGGGCTGCTCGCACAGTTCAATGAGTGTGCCCACAGTCGATTTGGGGTGCAGGAAGGCGATGTTGAGGCCTTCGGCGCCGCGACGGGGAGCCTTGTCGATTACGCGGGCACCTTTTTCCTGTACCTCGTTCAGGGCGTTCTGTACGCCGTCGGCGATGGCGAAGGCCATGTGCTGGATGCCGCCGCGGCCGCCGTTGTTGGCGATGAACTTGGAGATGGCGCTGTCTTCAGCGGTGCCTTCAAGCAGTTCAATCTTGGTCTGGCCTACCTTGAAGAAGGCGGTGCGTACTTTCTGGTCAGCTACTTCCTCGATGGCGAAGCATTTCAGACCGAGCATGTTTTCGTAGAAGGGGATGGCCTCGTCGAGGCTGGGCACTGCGATGCCGATGTGTTCGATGTGCGAAATTTCCATTGTGTCGTTGGTATAAATGGTTTGAGTTTATTTCATTTCTTTTTCCCATTGCGTGACGGGTGAGCGCACTCGCAACGCAATTTGGCACAAATGTACGAATTATTTCTAAATCTCGCTAATTTTTATCTTAATATGTCGGTTTTGGTCCGTTGGAGGCCGCTTTTCATCGGATTTTGTGTTAAAGTTCGTTAATGCTAAAAATTTTTTACTAAACGTTTATGTTATATAGCATAAAAACACTAATTTTGCACTGTGTTTTTCATGGTATTAGATTTAAGGTTAAAAAGATTGCTCGTCGGGATGACGAGTAATTTTTTTATGTACCCCTCCCAAGGGTGAATTTTTGGCCCCCGCGGCTGCGCGATTTCCCGATTTTCTTATGTATCTTTGCGGAATCATGAAGATACTGCTCCTTGGCGATGCCAGCAATTTCAACTGCGCTTTGGCACCGGCGCTGCGCCGGCGCGGCCACACTGTTGTGCTTGCATCGGAGGGGTCGGGCTTCATGCAGACGCCGCGCGATATCGACACCGGCCGCCGTCCCGGCAAGCTGGGCGGACTGCGCCTGTACCTGAGCGCCCGCGCCGGCAATCTGTGGCGCGCGCTGCGAGGATTCGACGTGGTGGCGGTGCACAATCCGGTGTTCATGCAGCTTCGGCCCGAGCGCCTGCGCCCCATCCTGGACGGCCTGTGCCGCCGCAACGGCCGCCTGTTCCTGACGGCCCTGGGCACGGACACACCTTATATGGAGGAGTGTCTGGACCCCGCCTCGCGGCTGCTCTACAATGAGTGGCGCCTGCCCTCGGGGCCGTCGCCGCTGGCCCTGGAGCGGCCGGATATTCCGCGGGCGTGGCTCGACGACGGGCCGCTGCGCCGCTATACCGATTATTTCTACAGCCGCATCAGTGGCGCCGTGTCGGCCCTGTATGAGTATGACCTGGCGCTGGCCCGCCGTCTGCCCCGGGACCGTTACCGCTATGGCGGCATTCCCGTGGACATGGATGCCGTGGCCGCCGGACACAGCCTTGACCCGGACGCCCCGGCGGTACTCTTCCTGGGGCGCCACCGCCACCGCATGGCCGAGAAGGGCACCCTGCTGCTTGAAAGCGCTGCCCGT
>CANQZK010000006.1 GCA_947628285.1 uncultured Muribaculaceae bacterium | reverse complement strand
TTACCCCTAAATTACTAAATATCTGTTATATTACCAAAAGAATCGGCAACTTTTTCAAGCTGCCGATTCAACTTTTTAGGGTTTTTATTATCCCGAACTCACGTTTCTACGCCTCGTTGACGCAGAAATTTCTCGTATTCCTCGCGAAAGGGTATGACCCTATGATGTTCTATCTGCCGACCGATATATTGTTGCACCGCAGGAAGCTGGCTAAGCGAATAACTGAATTTGCCGCTTCCTTCCTGCCATGCAAACCGTCCTACTGTAAGGCGTTGCTCATTTATCCACCGTGACGACTTCGTTTTAAGCTCCTTTACGATATCGCTTTCCGAAACTCGTCCGTGCGTTGACAGTAAAATGTGGACATGGTCCGTATAACCGCCTATTTTTATAGCCTTCACACCCGGCATATCGTTCAGAATCAAAGCCATTACAGCATATAGATGTTCGGCCCAGCTCAGATCAATAAGGCCCAAACGATATTTGACACCGAAAACCAGCATCAAATATATTTGAGAAAACGATTTCATTGACGCGTCCCGCTAAAACCCGGGTCAATCCTTGAACAGGGATTTGATGGAGCCGAGGGAGGAGAGGATGGAGCTGGCTTCGTAGGGGATGTAGACGGTTTTGGTGTCGTGGCCGGAGGTCATTTCCTTGAGGGTTTCGATGTATTTGACGGCCAGGATGTATGAGGCGGGGTCGGTATGGCCCATTGCGACGGCTTCGGCCACGCGGCGGATGGCTTCGGCTTCGGCCTCGGCGTTGAGGATGATGGCGCGGGCCTCGCCCTCGGCGCGGAGAATTTCGGATTGTTTGTGGGCTTCGGCCTCGTTGATGCGCGATGCCTTCTCGCCCTCGGAGCGCAGGATGAGCGATTGTTTCTCGCCCTCGGCGTTGAGGATTTCGGCGCGGCGGTTGCGCTCGGCCTGCATCTGTTTCTCCATGGCCACGCGCACGCTCTGGGGCGGGGTTATGTCCTGAAGTTCTACGCGGTTCACCTTGACGCCCCACTTGTTGGTGGCGTCGTCCAGGATGGACTGCAGGCGGGTGTTGATGGTATCGCGCGAGGTGAGGGTCTCGTCCAGTTCCAGTTCGCCGATGACGTTGCGCAGCGAGGTCTGGGTGAGTTTCTCGATGGCGTTGGGCAGATTCTCAATCTCGTAGACGGCCTTTTTGGGGTCGGTTATCTGGAAATATAGCAGGGCGTTGATTTCGGTGGTGACGTTGTCGCGGGTGATTACCTGTTGCGAGGGGAAGTCGTATACCTGTTCGCGCAGGTCAATGACTGATGTGGCCACCATGCGGACGATATGGCGGTCGCCCGAGGTCTCGACGCGGCGCATGTATATGGTCTTGGGCTTGTCCACAAAGGGTATGATGAAGTTCAGACCGGGCGAGAGGACGCTGTGGAAACGGCCCAGGCGCTCGATGACGCGGGTTTCGGACTGCGGCACGACTTTGACGCCGGCGGAGATTATCACAATGGCCAGCACCACTATGACGGCTAAGATGATGTAGGATGTCATATATAAAAGGTATTAGAGTTATCGTTCCGGAGCGGGCTGAACGGTAAGGATTATGCTGTCGTAGGCGGTGACGGACACCTCGGAGCCGGCGCGGACGGGAGCCTCCAGACCGGGGGCGACAGCCTGCCAGTTGTCGCCGTCGATGCGCACGCGGCCTATTGAGCCGGGACGGATTTCGTGGGTCACGATGCCCCGGCGTCCTAACAGAGCGTCCATGCCGGTGCGGGCCTCGCGCAGGGCAGTCCGCTCGTGCCAGCGGCGGAACACGGGCAGGCACACCACGTAGACCACTATGGCGGCCACGGCCAGGGCGACAATCTGCCACGTGAGGTCAAGCCCGCACAGGGCACATACCATGGCGGCCATCGAGCCGCCGGCCAGGCACAGGGCCCACATCATCTGCGAGAGGATTTCCACAATAATTAATATAGCGGCTGCGACAAGCCAGACAATCCAAATTTCCATAAGCGACATTTTTTGGCAAATATACAAATTTTTTCGATACGATTTGCATATATAAACTTTCGTTACTAACTTTGCGTTATAAAATCAAACGCACCCTGAAACGCTTACCACATCAAAGTTGATTGGGAAACTCGTCAATTTTACGTGAAATACCGAGACACACTCAGTCGCCCGATGGCGGGCCCCATCCGCAAGGAGCTTTATGCCGGGGGATTACAAAGGACGGCGAGAACTCAAATCCTGTCTTTTCGGAGTTTCATCGCATCCTTTGATGTGGCTTTATACAGAGCGGCGGCCGGAAATCCGGCCGCCGCTCTGACCGTTAATAAGTATTATAAAACACGTTTTGAAAAATAATTGACGAAAAATTTCCATAATAAAGATTTTGATATTATATTTGCGCCAGCCTAACATTACATTCTATGGAAACGAAAAAACTGAAAATCCGCGATCTTACCCTTCGCGACGGACAACAATCACTGTTCGCCACTCGTCTGAGCCAGGCAGAAATCGACAAACTGCTGCCCTACTATGAGAACGCAGGCTTCTACATCATGGAGGTCTGGGGCGGCGCCGTGCCTGACTCGGTGATGCGCTACCTCAAGGAATCTCCCTGGGACCGTCTGCGCACAATATCGAAAGCCATGAAGGGCAAGTCGCTGCTGTCGGCTCTGTCGCGCGGCCGCAACCTCTTCGGCTACGTGCCTTATCCCGACTATGTGCTGCGCGGCTTCTATGAGGAAGCCATCAAGAACGGCCTCAATGTAATGCGTATCTTCGATGCTCTCAACGACATCGACAACGTTAAGGAATCCATAAAGATGATCAACGAGCTGGGCGGCATTGCCGACGGCGCCGTTTGCTATACCGTGGACCCCAAGGCTCCCGAGCAGCCCAAGCAGGGCTTCTTCGGCCGCCTGTTCGGCAAGAAAGCCGAGGAACCCGAGAAGATTTTCACCGATGAATACTTCGTGACCAAGGCCGTGGAGATGGAACGTCTCGGTGCCAAGATCATCACCCTGAAGGATATGGCCGGTCTGGTCACCCCGTCGCGCGCCGCATCAATCATCTCCAAACTGAAAGCCAACCTGCGCGTGCCCGTTGACTTCCACACCCACTGCACCCCCGGCTACGGCCTGGCATCGTCGCTGATGGCCATCCTCAACGGAGTGGACATCCTGGACACCAACATTTGGTGGTTCGGCGGCGGCTCGGCTGCTCCCGCTATCGAGCTCATCTACGTATTCGCCAAGAAACTGGGCATCGAAATCGACGTCAACATGGAAGCCGTGGGCGAAATCCGCGACCATCTGTTGGATGCCCGCCGCTCGCTGGCCGCATTCGACCTTCACAAGGACAAGATGCCCCGCAACTTCGACCCGCTGCACGACACCCTGCCCGCAGCCGTCGACGCCAACTTTGACCGCGCCATCCGCGCAGCCCGCGCCGGCGACGAGGCCGAACTGCTCGACGCTTGCCACGCTATCGAGGACTACTTCGGTTTCCCCAAACCCAACGAACTGGTCAAGAACGCCGAAGTTCCCGGCGGTATGTACTCAAACATGGTGGCTCAGCTCAAGGCCCTCAACGCCTCCGACCTGCTCAACGACGCCATGGCCCTCATCCCGATGGTACGCCGCGACGCCGGTCTGGTGCCCCTGGTTACACCCACATCGCAGATTGTCGGCGCACAGGCCGTCAACGTGGCCATCGACCGCAAGAAGGGCAACCCCGACTACTCCAACTGCTCCAACCAGTTCATCTCGCTGGTCAAGGGCGAATACGGCCACACACCCGTAGCCATCACCCCCGAGTTCCGCGAGAAAATCACCGGCAGCCCCGTCGAGAAAGCCTATGACGTATCCACCTACAAGGCACCGGAGAACCCCACCCTGCCCGAACTGGGCGGCTGCAAGCTGGCCAAGAACACTGAGGAAGAGCTGCTGCTGGCGCTCCTGCCCACCGTGGCCAACGGCTTCCTGAAGGGCCTGCGTACCGCCGAGTACGAGAAGGACCACGCCGCCAAACCCGCCGCCGAAGCTCCCAAGGCTGCCGAAGCTCCCAAGGCTGCCGAAGCTCCCAAGGCTGCCGAGGAACCCGTCACCGGGCCCACAATGAAGGCTCCCATGGGCGGCCGCGTAGTGGAAATCAAGGTCAAACCCGGCCAAAAGGTTTCCAAGGGCAACGTCCTGCTGGTATACGAGGCAATGAAGATGGAGAACGACATCAACGCCGAATTCGACGGCACCGTCAAGCGCGTCTTCGTCACCCCCGAACAGGTAGTCAACACCGACCAGCTCCTCATCGAATTTGAATAACGGTCTGCACATCAATAGATAATCGGTCCAATTAGCCCAATTGGGCCGATTATTTTATACCAATTATCATCACCCCACCACCCATCACCTTACACACCCCAACCAATCCACATGATCACATTTCTGCTATGTCTGGGCGCGCTGATAACGGCCTACTTCACCTACGGCAAATACCTTGAACGCCTGGCCGAGGCCGACAATTCGCGTCCCACCCCGTGCACACGCATGGCCGACGGTATAGACTACATCAGGCTGCCGCGCTGGCGCGTCTTCCTCATCCAGCTGCTCAACATAGCCGGCACCGGGCCCATCTTCGGCGCCATCCTGGGCGCATGCTTCGGGCCGGTGGCCTTCCTGTGGATCACGCTGGGCGGCATCTTCTTCGGCGCCATGCACGATTATCTTTCGGGCATGATGATAGTGCGCGGCGACGGCCGCTCGCTGCCCGAAATCGTGGGCGACTATCTGGGCAACGGCACCCGCGCCTTCATGCGCGTGTTCACCGTGGCCATGATGGTGCTGGTGGGCGCCGTGTTCCTGCTCAGCCCCGCCCAGTTGCTGGCACAGATGGTTCAGGGCATCAGCCAGGAAATATGGGTGTACATCATCCTGGCCTATTATCTGCTGGCCACCATGCTGCCCATCGACAAGATTATCGGGCGCTTCTACCCCGTGTTCGGCGTGGCGCTCATCATCATGGCCGTGGGCCTGTTGGTGGTCATCCTGTCAGGTGCCTATCCCGTGCCCGAGCTGACCTCGCTGCACAACTATCAGCCCGATCCGTACTCCATTCCCATCATACCCACGCTGTTCATCACCATAGCCTGCGGCGCCATATCGGGCTTCCACGCCACACAGTCGCCGCTGATGGCCCGCTGCGTGGGCAGCGAGAAGGAATGTCGCTCGGTGTTCTACGGCTCCATGATTTCGGAGAGCGTTATCGCCCTGATATGGGCGGCCGTGGCCATGGCCTTCTTCCACGGGCCCGAGGGGCTCAACACCGCCCTGGCCGAACACGGCAACAACGCCGCCTGGGCCGTGGACGCCATCACCAGCTCGACGATGGGCCGCATCGGCGCCGTACTGGCCGTGTTAGGCGTCGTGGCCGCCCCCATCACATCGGGCGACACGGCTTTCCGCTCGGCCCGCCTCATCCTGGCCGACATCTTCCGCTACGACCAGCGCCCCATCATGCGCCGCTTTGTGCTGTGCATACCGCTGTTCGCCATCGGCTACGGCATCACACTGATTGACTTCGCCGTCGTTTGGCGCTACTTTGCGTGGAGCAACCAGACGCTGGCCGCCATAGTGCTGTGGGCCATCTACATATGGCTCAAACGGCGCGGCAAGACGGTATGGCCGGCCCTGATTCCCGCCGTGGTCATGACCTATGTGGTGACGTGTTTCATGTTCATCTCGCCGCAGTTCTTCGGGCTGCCCTCACACGCCATGGCCTATGCCGCCGCGGCGCTTGCCACCGTAACCCTCACCGCCCTTGTAGTCCGCATACCATGCCCCACGCAGAACAGTCCCAAAGCCTGATAACCATCGTGGTGCCGGTGCATAACCGCGCCGACCTGGTGCGCGACTGCCTGGCGTCCATCGCCGCGCAGACCGCTGCGCCGCTTGATGTGGTGCTGGTGGACAACGCCTCGACCGACCGGACCGCCGACGTGCTGCGCGACTGGGCCGCCGGGGTCGACCCCGCCCGGCTGCGCGTCACCGTGCTCAGCGAGCCGCGTCCCGGCGCCTGCCGCGCACGCAACACCGGCCTGCGGGCCGTGCGCACGCCCTGGGTGATGTTCTTCGACTCTGACGATACCATGCGCACCGACCACTGCCGCCGGGCCCTGGACGCCGCCGCGCGTCACCCGGAGGCTTCGATAATCGGCTGGAACGTGATGCTGCACACCCTGGACGGCGGCACGCGCACCCTGCCCTTCAGCAGCACCGACCCGCTGTACTGCAACGTCATGTTCGGCACCATGGCCACCCAGCGCTACATGGCCCGCACCGAGCTGGTGCGCGCCGCCGGCGGCTGGGACGATGACCTGCGCTCATGGAACGATATCGAGCTGGGCTGCCGCCTGTTGGCCCGCCGGCCCGTCCCGGTCCACGCCGGGTCGGAGATAACCGTCGACGTGCGCCAGCAGACCGAATCCCTCACCGGGACATCCTTCTCGCGCCGCGCCGGCGAGCTGATGCTGAGCCTGGAGCGCATGTCCGCCGACGGCGTTCCCGCCGCCGTGCTGGGCCTCAAGGGCGCCATCCTGGGAGCCGACATGTGCCGCGAGGGCCGCTCCGATCTGGGGCGCGACGTGGCCGCCCGCACCTTGGCCCCGGTGCGCGGACATGCGCGGCGCCTGCTGCTGCGGGCCGTGTTCCGTCTGCGCCGCTCCGGCGTGCGCGGTTTGGGCCGTCTGCTGCTGCCGTTGTTCCGCCGCTGCCGCTGAGGGCCTTTCGGGGCGGATTTGACAAATTTTTAGAGCCGTCAGCATAACATTTATGCCGATTTTTCCGTTTATCTCTCGGAATTTGACATTTGAGTGCTTGTATAATAAAATTTTTTATTAACTTTGCACGATTTAGCACCATTTTGAATCCAACTCGGTATAAAATCATATGAGACAGTTAAAAATCACAAAATCCATCACCAACCGCGAGAGCGCCTCACTCGACAAATACCTCCAGGAAATAGGCCGTGAAGAGCTGATTTCAGTAGAGGAGGAAGTCGAACTTGCCCAGCGCATCCGCCAAGGTGACCAAGCCGCTCTCGAAAAGCTGACCCGTGCCAATCTGCGCTTCGTCGTGTCGGTGGCCAAACAGTACCAGAACCAAGGACTGTCGCTGCCCGATCTGATCAACGAAGGCAATCTGGGCCTGATTAAGGCTGCACGTAAATTCGACGAAACGCGTGGTTTTAAGTTCATATCATACGCCGTATGGTGGATACGCCAATCAATCTTGCAGGCTCTGGCCGAGCAGTCGCGCATCGTGCGTCTGCCGCTCAACCAGGTTGGCTCGCTCAACAAAATCAGCAAAGCTCTGTCCAAGTTTGAACAGGAGAACGAGCGCCGTCCGTCGCCCGAGGAGCTGGCCGAGACTCTCGACGTACCCGTTGAGAAAATCGCCGACACGCTCAAGGTTTCCGGCCGCCACATCTCCGTGGATGCCCCCTTTGTTGAGGGCGAGGACAACTCCCTGCTGGACGTGCTCACCAACGAGGACTCGCCCATGGCCGACGCATCGCTCAACCGCGAGTCGCTCTCAAACGAGGTTGAACGCGCCCTGCGCCAGCTGCACGAACGCGAACGCGAGATTCTGAAACTCTTCTTCGGCATCGGCTGCCAGGAAATGACCCTGGAGGAAATCGGCGCCAAGTTTGAACTCACACGCGAGCGTGTCCGCCAGATTAAAGAGAAGGCCATCCGGCGCCTGAAAGGCCAGAAGAGTCGACTGCTCAAGTCGTATCTCGGACAATAAATCTGACTAAGGTAGCTTAACCGGCTACCTTAGCTGTTTTAGCACACTGTTTTTATTAACCAAATAATCATCCTTGTGAAGAAAACTTTACTCGTTTCTCTTTCACTCCTGGCTTCTTGCGCTATGGGCGCTGCCGCTCAGGAACCCGTACTCAACTCCGTAGCTGAAATATACCCCAACAGCACGCCTTACCAAGTCAACTTCACCTACGACTCACAGGACCGTCTGACCAAGGTCACCAACAATGAGTATACCCGTGAGAGCTATACCTTTGACTGGACCGGCTATGCCACCGGCAAGATGTCGTACAAGTTCGAAGATACCGACTCCCCCGAGAACAACACCGTCTACGACGTCACCCTCAACGCCAACGGCTATGCCGATAAAATCGTAGAGAATGACCAGGACGGCAGCACCGTCTACACCTTCAAATACGACACCGACGGCTACATGACTCAGGTATCCATCCTGGGCGACGGCGAAGAAGGCCCCGAGGTATATGACATCACCTACACCGCCGGCTCAATCACGTCAATCCTCTACACCGACAAGCGCGTAGCCGCCGAACTTGAGTCGTACACCATCGCCGTGACTCCCTCCGACATCCCCGCCAAGGGCTGCCTGGCCATGTACGACGACATCTACCAGATTGACCTTGACAATGCAGACCTGGCCGCCCGCGCCGGCCTGTTAGGCAAAGTACCCGCCATGCTGCCCGCAAAGGTTGACAACACCACCGAGAAGGACACCTACACCTATGTCTGGACCGTCAACACCGAGGGCTATCCCACCGCGCTGAAGTCGACCGAGGTTTACGATGGCGAAACCTCCGAGACCAACTACACCTTCAACTGGGGCAAGAACGCCGGCATCAACGCCGTACAGGCCGAGGCCGACGGCGTCGAGGCCATCTACGGCCTGGACGGCATCCGCCGCAACTCGCTGCAGCAGGGCATCAACCTGGTGCGCCGCGCCGACGGCACCGTTGCCAAAGTGCTGGTGAAATAATCCGCAGCTTACACTGACACTATAGCGGACGGCCGCAAATCCCCTTGATGGAGGATTTGCGGCCGTTTTCGTGTTAAAATGTGTTAATTTTATTCTGAATAAGAAAATTTTTGTAAATTAGCGCTCAAATGGGCAATCCGTTAAAAAGAGTCTTCAGTTTCTATTCCGACGGATTCCGCTCGATGACAGTCGGGCGGTCGCTTTGGCTGTTGATAATCATCAAGTTGATAGTGATTTTCGCGCTGCTGAAGGTATTCTTCTTCCCGGACTTGCTCCAAACCGAATATGACAACGACGCCGACCGTGCCGAAGCCGTGCGTCAGCACTTACTGACTGACAAAACCTCAAACCCTTAATCAATATGAATGATCTTTTTAGTTTAGTCGACTGGTCAAGAGCGCAATTCGCCCTGACAGCCATGTATCACTGGCTGTTCGTGCCGCTCACCATCGGCCTGTCGCTGATTGTGGCCATCATGGAGACGATTTACGTCCGCACCGGTGACCAAAGATGGAAAAACATCACACGCTTCTGGATGACTCTGTTCGGCATCAACTTCGCCATCGGCGTTGCCACCGGCATCATTCTTGAATTTGAATTCGGCACCAACTGGTCCAACTACAGCTGGTTTGTGGGCGACATCTTCGGCGCCCCGCTGGCCATCGAGGGCATCTTGGCATTCTTCATGGAAGCAACCTTCGTGGCCGTCATGTTCTTTGGCTGGAACAAGGTGAGCCGCGGCTTCCACCTGGCCTCCACCTGGCTGGTGGCGCTGGGCGTCAGCCTGTCGGCCCTGTGGATTCTCATAGCCAACGCATGGATGCAGAACCCCGTGGGCATGCAGTTTGACCCCGAGCAGATGCGCAACGTCATGGACGACTTCACGGCCGTGGCCTTCAACGCCGTATCGATGCACAAATTCTTCCACGCCGTATCCAGCGGCTGGACGCTGGCCGGCGTGTTCGTCATGGGCATCAGCGCATGGCTGATGTGGCGCAAACGCAATGTGGACATGGCCCGTCAGTCGTTCAAAATCGGCGCCTGGGCCGGTCTTATCGGCCTGATTGTCACGCTGTACACCGGCGACGGCTCAGCCGTGCAGGTGGCCCGCGTGCAGCCCATGAAGTTAGCCGCCATGGAGGGTCTGTACCGTGGCAACGTAGGCCAGGAAATCGTGGCCTTCGGCATCCTCAACCCCGACAAGAAACCCGGCGACTCCCTGCCCGCCTATGACCTCAAGGTAGGCATTCCCTACGGACTGTCAATCCTGGCCAACCACAAGATGCACTCTTTCGTGCCCGGCATCGACGACCTCATCGACGGCGTTACCCTGACCCCCGAAGGCGACACCATAAACACCGTAAGCTATGCCGAGCGCATCGAGCGCGGACGTCAGGCCCGCGAGGCTCTGGGTCGCTTCCACGCCGCCAACGCCGCCGGCGATACCGCCGCCATGCAGGCCGCCCGCGCCGACATCACGGAGGATTACAAGTACTTCGGCTACGGCTTCCTGGACAAACCCGTAGACGCCGTTCCGCCCGTGGCCATCACCTTCTACGCCTTCCACATAATGGTACTGCTGGGCGGCTTCCTGTTCCTGTACTGCCTGTTAGGTATCTACGTTTCCAAGTGGAAACGCGGCTGGTTCGAGAAGCCCTGGCTGCAGTGGCTGGGCATGCTCTCGCTGCCCCTGGTATGGATATGCAGCCAGGCCGGCTGGGTAGTCTGCGAGGTAGGCCGTCAGCCCTGGACCATCCAGGACATCCTGCCCACCCGCGGCGCCATCAGCGACATCTCCACCGGCTCCGTACAGCTCACCTTCTGGCTCTTCGCCGCGCTGTTCACCCTGCTGCTGGTGGCTGAAATCAGCATCATGTGCCGCTACATATCGCGCGCATCCAAAACCGATATCGAAAACAATAACAACATCTGACACACACCGCCATGACTGAATTACAAATCCTGCAGGCCTACTGGTGGCTGCTTATCGCCGTGCTGGGCGCGGCTCTGGTATTCATGCTCTTCGTTCAGGGCGGACAGTCCATGCTGGTATGCTCCTGGACCGAGCAGCAACGCCAGCTGATGGTCAACTCGCTTGGCCGCAAATGGGAACTTACGTTCACCACCCTGGTGGTGTTCGGCGGCGCTTTCTTCGCCTCGTTCCCCCTGTATTACTCGATAAGTTTCGGCGGCGCATACTGGCTGTGGATGCTCATCCTGTTCAGCTTCGTCATCCAGGCCGTCAGCTATGAATTCCGCCGCAAGCGCGGCAATCTGTACGGCACCAGCACATATGACGCCTTTCTGCTCATCAACGGCGTGGTGGGTTGCGTGCTGTTGGGTGTGGCCGTGGCCATGATGTTCTTCGGCGGCTACTTCGATGTGGCCCGCACCGACATCCTCAACCCCGGCTCGCCCGTCATCTCGCGCTGGGCCGACACCCACGGCCTTGAGCTGATAGGACACTGGCAGTATCTGCTGTTGGGCGTGGCCGTATTCTTCCTGGCCCGCACCCAGGCTTGTCTCTACTTCATCAACAATATCAACAGCGGCGACCCGACCTTCACGGCCCGTCTGCGCCGCAAGACGCTGCTCAACGGCATCATCTTCGCCGTGCTGTTCGTGGCCTTCGCCGTGGTTCTGCTCACCGCCGACGGCATGCGTGCCGACGCCCGGGGCGTTATCCGGGTCGAACCCTACCTGTATCTGCACAACCTGCTGCACATGTGGTGGCTGGGCATCATCTTCGTCATCGGCGTGGTCATGGTGCTCGGCGGCATAGCCGTGGGCGCCTTCACGGCATCGCGCGGCGGCATCTGGCTGAGCGGCATCGGCACGGTGCTGGTGGTTGTTGTCCTGCTGGCCATAGCCGGCTATGACAACACGGCCTATCTGCCCTCGCTCACCAACCCGCAGAGCTCGCTGACGCTGGCCAACTCGTCGTCATCTCTGTTCACGCTCAAGACCATGAGCTGGGTCAGCATCCTGGTTCCCTTCGTTATCGGTTACATCTGGTACGTATGGCGCAAGATGAACGCCGGCGGCCTGACCAATCAGGACATCGAAGGACACAGCTATTAAAGAATTGAAAATTAAAAATTTAGAATAAATTCATAATTCACAATTCATAATGCATAATTCATAATTAAAATGCATAATTAGCGATGTAACTACTCAGGACGCAACATCGATTATGCATTATGAATTATGCATTATGAATTTTAATTCTTAATTTTGCACATAATTCTCAACTCTTAATTTTCAATTTGGATACCTACCGCACCATCGCATCGCCGGGTAAGGCGGTCTTTACCGAGAAGCGCAGCCGCTTTTTGGCTTTCGCATTCCCGGTGACGACAGCCGAGCAGGCGTTGGCCGCCGTGGCCGACTTGTCGCGCGAGTACTACGACGCGCGACACGTTTGTTGGGCCTACATGCTCGGGCCCGACCGGCTCACCTTCCGCGCCAACGACAACGGCGAGCCCTCAGGCACCGCCGGCAAGCCCATCCTGGGCCAGATCAACTCGCTTGAACTGACCGACGTGCTGGTAGCTGTGGTGCGCTACTTCGGCGGCATAAAGTTGGGCACGCCCGGACTGATAGCCGCCTACCGCCAGGCCGCCCGCGAAGCCCTGGAGGCCACCGAAATAGTCGAACGCCACCGCACCGAGACGCTGACCTTCACCTTCCCCTACATGGCCATGAACGACGTCATGAAAGTATCGCGCATGGCGGGCGTGCGGGTGCTGGCCACCGACTTCGACAATACCTGCCGCATGACCCTGGAGGTGGAGCTCGACTCCCTGCCCGCCGTGCAGGGGCGCCTTACCGGCATCGACGGCGTGACAACCGACTGAACCGCAACCGATTATCATATCATTTCATTTCTACCGCATACAAGCAATGAACTACCTAAAACTACTGACAATGAGTGCACTGGCACTGACCGGCAGCCTCACCGCGACGGCCGCCGACACCGACGCGCCCATCATCGGCAAGCCCGACTACAAAAGCGCCACCGGCATATTCGACATCGACGCCCTGGAAGCACTGGGCCGCGTGGGCGGCATTGCCGTCAGCCCCGACGGCTCAAAGGTGCTCTACGGCGTATCATATGAGAGCCTTGAACAGAACCGCTCAAACAACGAGCTGTGGGTGATGAACGTGGACGGCTCTGACAAACAGCAGATTACACATACACCCAAGAGCGAGGGCGGCGCCGTGTGGATTGACGGCGGCCGCCGAATAGCCTTCCTCTACGCCGACGACGAGGGCCAGGCCCAGGTATGGGTCATGAACGCCGACGGCTCGGACCGCCAAAAGGTGTCCGACCTCAAGGGCGGCGTCAGCGGATTCCTTTTCTCGCCCGACCAGAGCCGCGTGGTGCTCATCGGCAACGTCAAGTACACCCGCACCGCCAAGGACATCTACCCCGACCTGCCCCAGGCTACAGGCCGCGTCATCGACGACCTCATGTACAAGCACTGGGACGAGTGGATTACCGAAATACCCCACCCCTTTGTGGGCACCTTTGACGGCCAAGTCATCAGCGGCCTGAAAGACATCATGGAAGGCGAGCCTTATGAATCGCCCCTGAAGCCCTTCGGCGGCGTCGAGGCCTTTGCATGGCACCCCGACGGCAAGACCCTCATCTACAACTCCAAGAAAAAAACCGGTAAGGACTATGCACTGTCGACCAACTCGGACCTCTACGCCTACGATGTCACCACCGGCGCCGTGCGCAACCTCACCGAGGGAATGATGGGCTATGACAGCATGCCCGCTTTCTCGCCCGACGGCAACTGGCTGGCATGGCTCAGCATGGAGCGCGACGGCTACGAGGCCGACCGCAACCGCCTCTTCATCATGGACTGGCGCACCGGCCAGAAAACCGACCTCACCGCCGACTGGGACTATACCATCGAGGAATTTGACTGGAATCCCACCGGCCGCTCGCTGTGGTTCATCGCCTACCACCACGGCCAGGCTCCCGTGTTTGAGATCGACGCCGCTAACGGCCGCGTGACACCCGTCAGCGAGAGCGGCGAGGACTATACCGGCCTGCAGCCCGTGGACGCCCGCACCGTCGTGACCATGCGCCACTCCATGCTGCACCCCAACGAGGTCTACTCCGTGACCAAGGACAAGAAGGCCGGCCGCCCCGCCACCGTGGCACGCCTGACCGACGTCAACGACTGCATCTTCAGCCAGCTCACCATGCCCGTGATTGAAAAGCGCATGGTGCCCACCACGGACGGCAAGGAGATGCTCACATGGGTCATCCTTCCCCCGAACTTCGACCGCACCAAGAAATATCCCGCCATCCTCTACTGCCAGGGCGGCCCGCAGTCGTCGCTGACCCAGGCATGGAGCTACCGCTGGAACTTCGCCCTGATGGCCTCGAACGGCTACGTGATGATTCTGCCCAACCGCCGCGGCGTGCCCGGATTCGGCACCGAGTGGGAGGAGCAGATTTCAAAGGACTATCCCGGCCAAAACATGGAGGACTATCTGGCCGCAGTGGACTACATGAAGCAGGAACCCTACATTGACGGCGCACACATCGGCGCCACCGGCGCCAGCTACGGCGGATTCTCCATCTACTACCTGGCCGGCCACCACGAAGGCCGCTTCGCCGCCCTGTTGGCACACGCCGGCATCTTCAACATGGAGGCGCAATACCTGGAGACGGAGGAGATGTTCTTCGCCAACTGGGACATGGGCGGCGCATACTGGGAGAAGGACAATGCCGCCGCACAGCGCACCTTTGCCAACTCGCCCCACCGCTTCGTTGACCGCTGGACCTGCCCCATCATGATTTCGCACGGCGATTTCGACTACCGCATCCTCTCGTCGCAGGGTCAGATGGCCTTCAACGCCGCCCGTCTGCGCGGCATTCCCGCCGAGATGGTCCTGTTCCCCGACGAGAACCACTGGATTCTCAAGCC
Source organism: uncultured Muribaculaceae bacterium (assembly GCA_947628285.1). Lineage (GTDB taxonomy): Bacteria > Bacteroidota > Bacteroidia > Bacteroidales > Muribaculaceae > CAG-873. The sequence continues at coordinate 13,435 of CANQZK010000006.1, read as the reverse complement.
CCAGAACGCCGTGATGTGGCAGCGCCTGTTCTTCCGCTGGTTTGACCGCTGGCTCAAATAACGCACGGAACGACATTTAGACTGAAAAATTAGACAAAAAGACATAAAAACATAAAAATTAATATTTATGTCTTTTTGTCTTTATGTCTAAAAGTCCTAATGTCAAAACATTTGTCTTTCTGTCTGAACAACCTTTCGGGCGCTTAGGCGTTTTTTTCTTAAAACCCATTGCTCTATGAAACTCCGACACATACTTCTCGCCACGGCGGCACTGGCCGTCCTGGCCTCATCCTGCTCTCGTTCCGACGGCGGCCGCGCCGACGGCAGCATTGAATTTTCCCGCCTATCTGGCCGCGCGGCCTATGTTCTGACCGGTTCGGCCAAGGACTTCTCGCGCGACAGCGATGTGACATACTTCGACTCGGCCTGCATCATCATGCCCGAGCGTATCTACAACCTGGACATGCGCGAGCTGCGCGACAGCATCGTCGCCACCGCCTTCGATACCCTGACCGACCCGCAACGCGCCATGGAAGCCTACTTCCTGCAGAACGCCGGCGAGGAAGGCTACGAACTCCGCGCCGTATCGACCGACTCGGTCAACGACACCAACTCCACCGGTCTGACGCTGGTTGACGGCTCCGTTATATGCCTCAACGCGTCGGTGCTGAGCTACCAGGTGAGCAAGTACATCTACGCCCCCTGCGATGCCAACGGCGTGACGGCCAACCGCTACTTCTCCGTCAGCCTCAAGGACGGACAACTGCTGCGCCTCGGCGACATCTTCACACCCGAGGGCATCAAGGCACTGCCGCCCGTCATTGCCGAGCGTGCCCGCCAGATGGTCAACACCGTAGGCCCAACCACAATCTCCGCCCTGCCGGCCAACGACAACTTCTACATCTCGGCCTCCGGCGCCATTGTGTTCGCCTACCAGCCCTATGAGGCTGCCAGCTACTCGCAGGGCGAAATCAAGATACCCTTCTTTGACTATCAACTGTCAGATTACATGACCCCGCAGGGCCTGCAACTGTTCGGCCTGGCCGAATAATCGCCCCCCGCACACCCGCATAGCGGCGTCCGACACTGTCGGGCGCCGTATTTTTTAATCGTTAAACAATTTTAACAACTTACGATGTCATTTTTTCATATCTTTGCCGTCTAATGGATAAAAATCAATCATCATAGATACATTTATATGAAAAATCTAATCAAATTCGGAATCGCAATGCTTATGGGACTCGGCGCCATGTTCACCGCATCGGCCCAGGACCAGGCAATGCCTCAGATTCCCCAGCTGCCAGTCGACTCGGCAGTCCGCGTAGGCACTCTGCCCAACGGTCTCACATATTATATACGTCACAACGAGACCCCCAAAGGCCAGGCCGACTTCTACATCGCTCAGAAGGTAGGCTCAATCCTGGAGGACGACCACCAGCGCGGCCTTGCCCACTTCCTGGAGCACATGTGCTTCAACGGCACCGAGAACTTCCCCGGCAAGGGCATCATCAACTATCTTGAATCAATCGGTGTGAAATTCGGCGCCAACCTCAACGCCTACACCTCTATTGACGAGACCGTCTACAACATCTCGGCCGTGCCCGTGGCTCGTCAGAGCGTTCAGGACACCTGTCTGCTCATCCTCCACGACTGGGCCAACGCCCTGACCCTCGACCCCAAGGAAATCGACGCCGAACGCGGTGTGATCCACGAGGAATGGCGCCGCTCCATGCAGGGCCAGATGCGCATCCTTGAAAACCTCCTGCCCAAGATCTACGCCGGCAACAAGTACGGCTACCGTCTGCCCATCGGCACAATGGAGGTTGTGGACAACTTCCCCCCGCAGGCCATCATTGACTACTACCACACCTGGTATCGTCCCGACCAGCAGGGTATCATCGTTGTAGGCGACATCGACCCCGACTACATCGAAGGCAAAATCAAGGAAATCTTCTCGCCCATCAAGATGCCCGAGAACGCCAAGCCCCGCGAATACGTGCCCGTCGAGGATACCCCCGGCACCATCTACGCTATCGGCTCGGACCCCGAAATGAAAGCCACCGTCGCCCTGATGATGTTCAAGTTTGACGACCCCGTGCCCGCCAACATGCGCAACACCATGGCCTTCTACAGCATGAACTTCATCGAGAACACCATCCAGTCCATGCTCAACCAGCGCCTGAGCGACTACTCCAACCGTCCCGACGCTGAATTCGCACAGGCCAATGTGGAAATCGGCGACTTCATCGTAGCCAAGACCAAACAGGCCCTGACCCTGCAGGTTGTAGCCAAGAACAACGACATCCGTCCCGCCATCCAGGCTGCCTACCGCGAGCTGCTCCGCGCCGTACGCGGCGGCTTCACCCAGGGCGAATACGAGCGTACCACCGCCGAGCTCAAATCGCGCTACCAGGCCATGTACGACTCACGCAATAACACCCCCAACGAAAGCTACTCACGTGAGTACGCCAGCTCATTCACCAACGGCGACCCCATCCCCGGCATCGAGATGGAAAAACAGATCATGGACCAGCTGAGCATGATGGTACCCGTTGAAGCCATCAACCAGTTCCTGCCCGAAATCGTTACAGACAACAACCGCATCGTCGCCACACTGCTGCCCTCAAGCGGCATCATCCCCACCGAGGCTGAACTGGCCGAAATCATGGGCGCCGTCGACGCCGAGACCATCGAGCCCTACAAGGACGAGGTCAAGACCGAACCCCTCATCCCCAACCTGCCCGCACCCGGCAAGATCATCGGCGAACGTCACAACAAGCAGTGGGATGCCACCGAGTTCACCCTCTCCAACGGCGTGACCGTCGTTGTCAAGCCCACCACCTTCAAGGACAATGAAATCAAGTTCGGCGCCGGCGCCCGCGGCGGCTACAGCGTTCTGCCCGCATCCTACGCCAACTCAATCATCTTCCTGCCCATGGCCATGAGTAACATGGGTCTGGGCGACTACACCAACTCCGACCTCAAGAAGTACCTCCAGGGCAAACAGGCCAACGTAGACATCGACCTGAACGAATACGCCCGCTCGGTCAAGGGTTCGTCAACCGTACAGGACCTGCCCACCCTGATGGAACTCATCCACGCCAACTTCACTGAATTCAACTTCACCGACGACGACTTCGCCGCCGTACAGAACATGATCAAGGGCGTTATCGCCAACCAGGAATCCAATCCCCAGTTCATCTTCTCACAGCTGCTCAAGAAGACCCTCTACGCAGCCGCATCGGAGCAGATGGTGACCAGCGCAGTCATCGACGGTGCCAACAAGGACCAGTCAATCGAGATTGTACGCGGCGCCCTGGCCGACCCCACCTCCTTCACTTTCTACTTTGTAGGCAACATCGACATGGACACCTTCAAGCCCCTGCTTGAGAAGTACATCGCCACCCTGCCCGTCAAGAAGAACAACTACGCCTACACACCCGACCCCGCCTTCGAACCCGTCCTGGGCCACAAGGTGACAACCGAGGCCACTGCCATGCAGACTCCCCAGACCTGGACCTGCTACGCTATCACCGGCAAGATTCCCTACACCCCGCAGAACAAGGTCATGTCCTCAATGATCGCTCAGATTCTCTCCAAGCGTCTCCTTGACAAGGTTCGCGAGGAAATGGGCGCCACCTACTCAATCGGCTGCTACGGCTACTTGTCACGCACCGGCGAGAACGACCTCATGCTCCAGATCCCCTTCCCCATGAAGCCCGAAATGCGCGACGAAGTATTTGCCGCAATCGACAAAATCCTCAACGACGCCACCACGGACATCACCGAAGCCGAACTCAACCCCATCAAGGAATACATGGTCAAGAACGCCACCGAGGCACTTGACGAGAACTCCGACTGGCTCGACGCCATGGTTGCCACCAACCTCAACGGCGTACACACCTTCCTGAGCGCCGCCGAGACCATCAACAGCATCTCCACCAAGGACCTGATGAACTACTGGAAAGGCATCCTCAAGCAGAACAACATCCAGCAGATAATTCTCAACCCCGCCGAATAATCCTTCACTTCCATTAATCTTCCCGGCCGCCCCCGCCACTGCGCGGGGACGGCCTTTTTTCATTTTTCCGAAAAATTTCATACCTTTGCCGCATGGACAACAGACTGTGGCTATTCTACCCTGAGAACGATATCGCCCTGGCCCGCGGCACGGCCTCATTCACCCCGCCCGCCGCAGCCGCCCGCCTGCGCCGCTCCGGCGAGGTCCTGCCCCTGTGGACGGGACGCGACGGCGACCGCTTCATATGCTCCGGCGTCAACGACCGCTGGCTCGACACCATGTGCCGGACTTTCCGATTGGACGTCCTTCCATGGGACCATACCGACTTCAGCCTGCGGCCAGAGCCCTGGGGATGGTCGGCCGCTTCGCGCCGTTGGTTCTTGGAGTCCGGCTTCACGCCGGACAGTCTGCCCGACGACGCCCGCCTGGACGCCATTCGCCGTCTGTCGCACCGCCGCACAGCACTGCAGGTGCACAGCCTGTTGCACCGCGCCCTGCCCTTCGATGTCTGGCCCGAAGGCGTGGAAATCGCCTCACCGGCCGACCTTGAGGCCCGGCTCCGCGCCTGTCCCGACTCGGTGGTCAAGGCTCCGTGGTCGTCCAGCGGACGCGGAATCACCTTCAGCAGCGCCGACCGCACGGACCGCATCCTGCAGCAGCTTTGCGGTACCATAGCCCGCCAGGGCTCCGTCATAGTCGAGCCCCGTGCCCGCCGTATCACCGACCTGGCCATGCTCTTCACCTACTCCAACGGCACCGTCCGACCCGAGGGTCTCTCCGTATTCCTCACTGACGACAAAGGCTCATACCACGGCAACATCGTAGCCCCGCAGCAGCATCTGCATGACATCCTGTCACGGCACATCGACCCCGCGCAACTCCGAGCCGTAGCCGATGCCCTGCCCGACGCCCTCAGCGCCGTACTTGGCCACGACTACTCCGGCCCCGTGGGCGTGGATATGATGATAGTGCGCAATCCCGCCGGCGACGGCACCATGCTGCACCCCTGCGTTGAAGTCAACCTGCGCCATACCATGGGCATGGTGGCCCTGCGCCTGGCTCGGTTCGTCGACCGCCCGGCCATGTTCACCATCCTGCCCGGCGACCATACCGCCGAGTGCGCCTACACCGCCTCCGACGGCCTTCTGACCACCGGTCGCCTCCCCCTCAATCCCCCCGGCGCCGATTTCACCTTCCTCCTGGAAATCCGATAATACGTCGAGCTGAGGAATTATATGGCCGCGCTGTCCAGACCCAGAGGGTCATAGCGGAACCAGTCGGTGTCCGACCTGTCCGCCCCCTCTTCCACTCTGGCGAGGACATCGCGCAGGAAGTTGGTCATGGCAAATTTGCGGTAGTTGTCGCCGGGCATGTCGGGCTCGCCGGTGAAGAGTTCAAGCATGTTGCGGGCGGCGCCGGCGGCCTCGTTGATGCGTCCCAGGCGCAGCAACGCCAGAATGAACATCGAAAAGGCGTCATACATGTTCTCGTACGAGCGCAGGTTGCTGTCGCCCGGTAGCGTCATGAACAGGTCAACCACACGGTCGTACTGCCCAACGTGGTACAGAATCTTGTAGGCCAGTATGTCGTGGCGCAGCGACTCGCCCTTGAGGCGCTGGTAGGTGTCAAAAACCAGCGTGACGCGCTCAATGTTGCCGGTGCTGAACGCCGTCTCGGCCAGGCCGAGCCATGTCTCGCGATCGGTATTGCCGTTGTGGAACGTCTGCTCCAGGTAGGCGGCCGTCTGCGGGTTGTTGAAGCGCAGTGCCTTGTTGCATAGGTTGGTATTGGCGGGCTGTCCGGCGAAACAGAGGTCTATGACGGCGTTGCCGAACTCATAATCGGAGGCTTCGTCGGCCTGTTGCAGGGCCATATCGGCCACGCCCTCGTCGGCGGGGTCGAGGCGCAACAGACGGTTGATGAGCGTGCCGAACTGTCCGTGCAGGCCCGTCTCGGTGACAAGGCCCAGCTTGGTGCGCAGAGCCTCGGAATAGTCGGGGTCGATGGCCAGGGCATAGTCAAGCGAGGCCGCTGCGGCTTCGGTGCGTTCCAGCATCAGCTGATTGTTGGCAAGCATGGCCCAGTACTCCGCGGCGTAAGGCTCCAGCTCGGTGAGTTCCTCCAGAAAGCGGACGGCGCGCTCATAGTCGCCGGCGTTTTCGGCGCTGACGGCTACCTCATAGAGCAGAGTGGGCAGGTAGGTGCATTTGGAGCGCAGAAGGTCCAGATTGTCGTACAGCCAGCCGTTGATCTGAAGCGTTTCGGCTAACTGGACAAGCTGGATAATCTCCTCGTCCTCGAACTCGTCCATCGAATCGACAAACTGCTGCACGGCGGCGCAGGCCTCGGGCGTGCCCTTGGGGAGCTTGTTCAGGCGCATGATGTCCCACAGCGGCGAGGCATCGTCGTTATGGTCGGCAAGGTAGGCGCGGAACACTTTCTCGTCAAAGAACAGGTAGAAAATGGCGCGGCGCTCAGCCAGGCGCGCGCTGTCGGGGTATAGGCGCGCGCCCAGAAAGAGTGCTTCCATGCGCAGGTAGTCGTCCTCGATGTCGCCGGCGTAGTCGAAGATTTCAATGAGGTCGTCCTCGCTGTAATAACGCTCGGATGTGGGGCGGCAGAGGTCGGCGCGGAACCGTTCGCACAGCTCCTCGCGCGGATTGGGTTCGTTGTCAGCCACGGAGTTACGACTTTTTCTGTTCCTTCTCCCAGGAGTCGCGCAGGCCGATGGTGCGATTGAACACCAGGTGTTCGGGCGTCGAATCGTAGTCGGGCGTGAAGTAGCCTATGCGCTGGAACTGGAATTTCTCGCCCTGACGCGCGTTGGCGGCCACGAAGGGTTCGACCTTGATCTGACGCACTACCAGTGAGTCGGGGTTGAGCATCTCGCGGAAGTCGCGGTCAGGTTCGGCGGCGGGATTCTCAACGGCGAAGAGACGGTCGTAGAGGCGAGCCTCGGCGTCGACGGCGTGTGCGGCCGATACCCAGTGGAGTGTGCCCTTGACCTTGCGGTTGGCGCCGGGCATGCCGCTGAGCGTGTCGGGGTCGTAGGTACAGTGTATCTCGGTGATGTTGCCGTCGGCGTCCTTCACCACGTTCTCGCACTTGATGATGTAGGCGCCTTTGAGGCGTACCTCCGAGCCGGGGGCCAGACGGAAGAATTTCTTGGGCGGATTCTCCATGAAGTCCTCGCGCTCAATGTAGAGCTCGCGGCTGAAGGGCATCTCGTGCACGCCTGAGTCAGGCTGCTCGGGGTTGTTCTCCATGGTGACGGTCTCGACGCGGTCGGCCGGATAGTTGTCGATGACAACCTTGACGGGGTTGATGACACCCATCACACGGGTGGCGATGCGGTTGAGGTCGTCGCGCACGGCGTGTTCCAGCAGGCTCACGGAGTTGAGGGCCTCGTACTTGGTGTAGCCGATGAGGTCAACGAAGTTCTTGATTGACTGCGGAGTGTAGCCGCGGCGGCGCATGGCCGAGATTGTGGGCATGCGGGGGTCGTCCCATCCGGCCACAAGGCCCTCCTTGACCAGGGTGAGCAGCTTGCGTTTGCTCATGACGGTGTAGGTCAGGTTGAGGCGGTTGAACTCAATCTGGCGGGGGCGGTAAGTCTCGTCGGCCAACTCGTCCACGAAGTAATCGTACAGCGGACGGTGAGGCACGAACTCCAGTGTGCATATCGAGTGGGTCACACCCTCAAAGTAGTCGCTCTGGCCGTGGGCAAAGTCGTACATGGGGTAGACTTTCCACTTGGTGCCGGTGCGGTGGTGGGGGTGTTTGATGATGCGGTACATGATGGGGTCGCGGAAGTGCATGTTGTCCGATGCCATGTCAATCTTGGCGCGGAGCACACGCGAGCCTTCCTCAAACTCGCCCGCGTTCATGCGCAGGAACAGGTCCAGATTCTCCTCCGGCGTACGGTCGCGGTAGGGGCTTGCCTGACCGGGCTCGGTGGGCGTACCCTTCTGTGCGGCAATCTGTTCCGAAGTCTGGTCGTCCACATAAGCCTTGCCCTCCTTGATCAGGCGGCAGGCCAGGTCGAACAGCTGGGGGAAGTAGTCCGAGGCGTAGTATTCACGGTCGCCCCAGTCAAAACCGAGCCAGTGGATATCCTCGCGGATAGCGTCGACGTACTCCACATCCTCCTTTACGGGGTTAGTGTCATCGAAACGCAGATTGCAGGTGCCGCCGAATTTCTCGGCGATGCCGAAGTCCATGCAGAAAGCCTTGGCGTGGCCAATGTGGAGATAACCGTTGGGCTCGGGTGGGAAACGGGTGCTCAGGCGAGCGCCGTTTTTGCCGGCCTGGAGGTCGGCGAGTACTTCCTGTTCGACAAAGTTCAATCCGCGTGCGTCGGCGGATTCCTGTTCTTTCAGCTCGGCCATAATATAAATATATGTGTTAAGGACTTGTTATTATCATAAAATGAGAGCGCAAATTTACAAAAATTCACCCTTAACGGCAAATAAATCAAAAAAAATACCCGTCCCGACCTTTAAGACCTTAAGGACTTTAGGGTCTTTAAAGAGGTGCGTAATGCTTTTTTCGGGGCCGGGTGACACTTTTTAGGCGCGGTTTTGTTATCTTTGTACACTCTTATTGATTTGTTATGATGACTTTCCAAGATCTCGGCGTGCGCGATGACCTGCTTCGCGCTGTGGCCGAAATGGGCTTTGAACAGCCTATGCCCGTGCAGGAAAAGGTGATACCGGCTTTGCTGGGCGGCGACCGCGACCTTGTCGCGCTGGCCCAGACGGGCACGGGCAAGACTGCGGCCTTCGGTCTGCCGGTGATTCAACGCACTGATACATCGGTCAATGCGCCGCAGGCTCTCATTTTAGCTCCTACGCGCGAGCTGTGTCTGCAGATTGCGGGCGATTTGGCCGACTTCTCGCGTTACACGCCCGACCTGCACGTGCTGCCCGTCTACGGCGGCTCAAGTATTCAGAGCCAGATTAGTGCCCTGCGCAAGGGCGTGCAGATTATCATTGCCACGCCGGGCCGTTTGATTGACCTCATCAACCGCGGGGTGGTCAATCTGTCCGATGTCCGCACTGTGGTGCTGGACGAGGCCGACGAGATGCTCAATATGGGCTTTGTCGACTCAATCAACGAGATTCTGTCCAGCGTACCGTCGGACCGCAAGATGCTGATGTTCTCGGCCACGATGCCCCCGGAGGCCGCCCGCATAGCCAAGCGCTATATGAACAATCCGGAGGAGATTGTCATAGGCACGCGCAACGAGGGCGCCGAGAATGTGCGCCACATCTACTATATGGTGAACGCCCGCGACAAGTATCTGGCCCTTAAACGCATAGCCGACGATGCGCCGGGCATCTACGCCATAATATTCTGTCGCACCCGCCGCGACACCCAGGAGATTGCCGACCGGCTCATTGCCGACGGCTACAACGCCGACGCGCTGCACGGCGACCTGTCGCAGCAGCAGCGCGACATTGTGATGCGAAAGTTCCGCGACCGTGTCATCTCGCTGCTTGTGGCCACCGATGTGGCTGCCCGCGGCCTGGATGTCGATGACCTTACCCACGTCATCAACTACGGTCTGCCGGACGATACCGCCGTGTACACCCACCGCTCGGGCCGCACCGGCCGCGCCGGCAAGACGGGCGTATCCGTGGCCATCATCCACTCGCGCGAGAAAGGCCGTCTGCGTGAGATTGAGCGCATCATCGGCAAGAAGTTCGAGCGCCGCCAGGTGCCCACGCCCGAGCATATCATAGAGAAGCAGCTCTACAACCTGGCCGACCGCCTGGAGCGTGTCGAGGTCAACGACGGTGAGATTGACAAGTATCTGCCCGGCGTGCTCAAGAAACTGTCGTGGTTGTCGGCCGAGGACCTGCTGAAGCGTGTCCTCTCGCTGGAATTCAACCGCCTGCTGGATTATTACAAGGACGCGCCGGACATCGACATCAAGGACGAGCGCCCCACCCGCGAGCGGCCCGAACGTGCGCCCCGCTCCGACAAGGACAAGGACCGCCGCACCGCCGAGCGCGGCATGGCCCGCATCTATGTCAATGCCGGAAAGGCAGACGGATTCTTTGCCGGCAACCTCATCGACCTGCTCAACCACAACATCGCCGGCCAGCGCGTGGACGTGGGCCGCATAGACCTGCTGCCGGGCTACTCGCTGTTCGATGTCCGCAAGGGCGACGCCCGCCGCGTGGTGCAGGCCCTGACCGGCGCCGACTTCTTCGGCAAGCGCCTTTATAGCGAGGTAGCCGACCCTGACAAGGACTACGGCCATGCCTCCGAGCGCCGCACCCGCAAGCCCAAAGCCGGCAAGAAACCAAAACGTGAAAACCGATAAAACGCAATCCCGTGCCTATGAGAATATTACGTTTACTCTCTGTCATATGTACCGCGCTGGCCGCCACCCTGGCCGCCGGGGCCCGTACCGCCGCCGAGGCCTTTGCCGCCGCGCCGGATACGGTCATTGAGATGCTGTCCGGAGCGGCCCGGCTGGACATGATTGACTACTTCAACTTCGGCTCCGACAAGGCCACCCAGAACGCCCTGGGCGGCAACGCCCGCATCACGGCCATGACGGACCGCCTGCTGTGCTGGCAACTGTCCGACAGCACCGATATGCAGCTTGCCGTGCTCACCGAGCGTAACGACACCCTCTACGCCCTGGTGGAAACCATCATGACACCCGCTGCCGACAGCGAGATCCGCTTCTATAACCGCGACTGGAAGCCCGCCCGCCCCGCCATGGAGCTGCCCGCCCGCCGCGACTGGCTCACCGAGCAGGGACGGCAGCATGCCGACTCGCTGCAGCGCCTCATGCCCTTCGACATGGCCGCCGCGACATTCGACCCCGCCACGCTGACACTGACCCTGCGCCACAGCGCCCCGCAGTACCTCCCGGCGACCGACTCCGCCAAGGTAGCCCCTTGGCTGCGGCCCGAAATAGTATTCATCAACCGGGGCACCAAGTTGGTACGTCAGCCATGAGCGCCGCCACAGAAGCACTGACGCTGCGGCAGCTCAACGAGCTTGTCGGCGCCACCCTGCGCCGCACTCCCGGCCTGCAGGAGGTATGGGTGACGGCCGAGACGGGCGATGTCCGCGTCTCCGGCGGCCACTGCTACCTTGAACTCATCGAGAAAGACCCCGACACCGGCGCCCCGCTGGCACGCATGCGCGCCAACATATGGGCCTCGCGCTATGCATGGCTCAGCCGCAAGTTCCTCAGCACCACGGGGTCCAACTTCACCTCCGGCATCAAGGTGATGCTGTGCGTCAGCGTGACCTTCCATGCCGTCTACGGCCTGTCGGCCAACATCACCGACATCAACCCCGAGTACACCCTGGGCGATCTGCTGCGGCGCCGCAACGAGATGATTCGCCGCCTGCAGGCCGAGGGCATCATCGACCTCAACCGCAGCCTGCCCTGGCCCGCCGTGCCCTGGCGCGTGGCTGTCATATCGGCCCGCGGAGCCGCCGGCTACGGCGATTTCATCAACCAGCTGTACGGCAACCGTTACCGCCTGCGCTTCCGCACCGAACTGTTCCCGGCCGTGATGCAGGGACAGGCCGCCGCAGCCAGCATACTGGAGGCACTGGACGCCATCGCCGCCCGTCAGGACAGCTTTGACTGCGTGGTCATAATCCGCGGCGGCGGCGCCACGGACGACCTTGCCTCATTCGACAACTACGACCTGGCCGCGCACATAGCCATGTTCCCGCTGCCCGTCATCGTGGGCATAGGACACGAGCGCGACATCACACTGCTGGATTACGTGGCCGGGATGCGCGTCAAGACACCCACCGCGGCCGCCGAGTGGCTCATCGGCCGCGGAGCCGACGCCTTGGGCGCCCTCCAGACCACGGGCAACGCCATACTCGAAGCCGTCAGCGGCCGCCTGGCCCTGGCCCACCGCCGCCTGGAATACGCCGCCGGACGCCTGCCGCTGCTCACCCACGCAGTGCTGGAACGCGCCGCCATGCGCACCGGCAGACCGGCCCGAGAATCACTGGTCCGCGCCGTAGCCACCCTGCTGAGCCGCCATACCGAACGTCTCGGCGCCCTGGACACACTGCTGCGCTCCCTCTCGCCCGAGGCCACGCTGCGCCGCGGATTCTCCATCACCCGCATCGACGGCCGCGCCCTGTCCTCATGCGCCGACGCAGCCCCCGGCACACACATAACCACCGTCCTGGCCGACGGCGAAATCCATTCAACCGTAAACCAATAACCACCTTATAACATGAGCAATCCGGAAGAAGAACTCACATACACTCAGGCATCGCAGGAACTGGAACGCATCCTGGCCGAACTCCAGTCCGAGGCATGTGATGTGGACACACTGACCGCCCGCACCCGCCGCGCCGTCGAACTCCTGGCCCTTTGCCGCGAAAAACTCACCGCCACCGATCAGGAAATCCGCAACATACTCCAGACCCTCCAGCCCCCGCAACAATGAAACAATACCTTGACCTGCTCCAACATATCCTTGACCACGGCGTGGACAAGGCCGACCGCACCGGCACCGGCACACGCTCCGTATTCGGCTATCAGATGCGATTCGACCTCGCCGACGGATTCCCCCTGGTCACCACCAAGAAACTTCACCTCAAATCCATCATCCACGAGTTGCTGTGGTTCCTCAAAGGCGATACCAACGTCAAATACCTGCAGGACAACGGCGTACGCATATGGAACGAATGGGCCGACGCCAACGGCGACCTCGGCCCCATATATGGGCACCAATGGCGCTCATGGCCCGACTATGACGGAGGCACCATCGACCAGATACAACAGGCCGTCAACGACATACGCCACAACCCGGACTCGCGCCGCATCATAGTCAGCGCCTGGAACGTGGCCCAGCTTCCGCAGATGGCCCTGGCGCCGTGCCACACCTTCTTCCAGTTCTACGTAGCGCAGGGCCGCCTTAGCCTCCAGCTCTATCAGCGCAGCGCCGACACCTTCCTGGGCGTGCCCTTCAACATAGCATCCTACGCCCTGCTCACCATGATGATGGCTCAGGTATGCGGCCTGCAGCCCGGCGACTTTGTCCACACCCTGGGCGACGCACACCTCTACAACAATCACTTGGACCAAGCCCGCCTGCAGCTCACCCGCGAGCCGCGCCCCCTGCCCACAATGACTCTCAACCCCGACGTCCGCGCCATCGACACCTTCACCTACGACGATTTCCTGCTCGAAGGCTACGACCCGCATCCTCACATCAAAGCACAGGTATCCGTATGAGCATCACCATCATAGCCGCCGTAGGACGCAACGGCGAGATAGGCCGCCGCGGCGACCTGGCCTTCCACATCTCAGCCGACCTCAAGCGCTTCAAGGCCCTCACCACCGGCCATACAGTCATCATGGGCCGCAAGACCTTCCTGTCACTGCCCAAAGGCGCCCTGCCCCAACGC
>CANQZK010000005.1 GCA_947628285.1 uncultured Muribaculaceae bacterium | reverse complement strand
ACTACCCCGTGGGCTATTCCTATGAGGAGTCGCTGCGCATGATGGCCGAAGATCCCGACCGCTTCCGCGAGGCAGTGCGCGCCTCGCTGCGCCGCCAGGTCGACGCCATCAACCGCCTTACCGCCCGCGGCATGTACTTCTTTGACTACGGCAACGCCTTCCTGCTGGAATCGTCGCGCGCCGGCGCCGACATCCTCAAGGACAACGGCGACTTCCGTTATCCCTCTTACGTCCAGGCCATCATGGGCCCGCGCTTCTTTGACTACGGTTTCGGTCCCTTCTGCTGGGTGTGCACATCATGCGACCCCGCCGACCTGGCCCACAGCGACGCCATCGCCGCCCGTGTGCTTGAGGAAATGCTCGCCGAAGCTCCCGAGGACATCCGCGGACAGTTGGCCGACAACCTGCACTGGATAGTGGAGGCCGGTCCCAACCGCCTGGTGGTTGGCTCGCAGGCCCGCATCCTCTATGCCGACGCTCAGGGCCGCGCACGCATCGCCTTAGCATTCAACGACGCCATCCGCCGCGGCGAAATCAAGGCCCCCATAGTACTGGGCCGCGACCACCACGACGTATCCGGCACCGACTCGCCCTACCGCGAGACCAGCAACATCACCGACGGCTCACAGTTCTGCGCCGACATGGCCGTGCACAACGTCATCGGCGACGCCTTCCGCGGCGCCACCTGGGTGAGCCTGCACAACGGCGGCGGCGTGGGCTGGGGCGAAGTCATCAACGGCGGCTTCGGCATGGTAATCGACGGCAGCGACGAGGCTGACCGCCGCATCACCGAAATGCTGCTGTGGGACGTCAACAACGGCATAGCCCGCCGCTCATGGGCCCGCAACGAAGGCGCCGAAACGGCCATCCGCCGCGAAATGGAGCGCACCCCGGGCCTCAAAGTCACCATGCCCGAGCATGCCGACGACAACCTCATCAAGAAATCTCTCGGACTATAAACGAAAAAACAATATGCAAGACATCCATCATATTTCAGCCGAACGCTTCACCCTGGCCGACGTTGTAGACATCATCAAGAACGGCAAACATCTGGACCTGAGCGAATCGGCCCGCGAGCGCATCGTGGCATGCCGCCAATACCTCGACAACAAAATCAAGGAATCCGATACGCCCGTCTACGGCATAACCACCGGATTCGGCTCGCTGTGCAACATCAGCATCGACCCCGACCAGCTTGCAGCCCTGCAGGCCAACCTGGTAATGTCGCACTCATGCGGCACGGGCGACCCCGTCCCCGCCGAAATCATCCGGCTGATGATGCTCTTCAAAATCCAGTCGCTCAGCTACGGCAACTCAGGCGTGCAGCTCGACACCGTTGAGCGCCTGATCTACTTCTTCAACCACGACCTTCTACCCGTCGTATTCCAGCAGGGCTCGCTGGGCGCATCGGGCGACCTTGCCCCGCTGGCCATGATGTCGCTGCCCCTCATCGGGCTGGGCGAGGTCTACGACAAGGGCGTGCGCCGTCCGGCCGCCGACGTCCTGGCCGAACACGGCCTCAAACCCCTCACCCTCCAGTCCAAGGAAGGCCTGGCGCTGCTCAACGGCACCCAGTTCATGAGCGCTTACGGCGTATGGGCACTCATCAAGACCATGCGCCTGCTGGACATCAGCTTCCCCATCGCAGCCATGTCGCTCGACGCCTTCGACGGCCGCATCGAGCCCTTCTGCGCTCCCGTCAACCAGGTTCGCCACCATGCCGGCCAGGCTCAGGCCGCCGCGCTGATGTGCCGCTGGCTGGACGGCAGCGAAATCATTTCGCAGCCCAAGAAGCACGTCCAGGACCCCTACTCTTTCCGCTGCATCCCGCAGGTGGTCGGTGCCGTAATCGACACCTTCAACCACGTGCGCAAGGTGCTCGAGGACGAAATAAACTCGCCCACAGACAACCCCACCATCTTCCCGGAACTCGACCTCATCGTGTCCGCCGGCAACTTCCACGGCGAGCCCATCGCCCTGCCCATGGACTTCCTGGCTGTGGCGCTCAGCGAGCTTGCCAACATATCGGAGCGCCGCATCTACAAGCTCATCTCCGGCCAGCGCGGTCTGCCCTCCTTCCTGGTGGCCAACCCGGGCCTGAACAGCGGTTTCATGATTCCGCAGTACACCGCCGCATCAATCGTAAGCCAGAACAAGGGTCTGTGCTGGCCCGCATCGTGCGACTCCATTCCCTCGTCGCAAGGCCAGGAGGACCACGTATCCATGGGCTCCAACGCCGCCACCAAGCTCTACCGCGTGGCCCTGAACACGGAACGCGTGCTGGCCATCGAGCTGTTCAACGCCGCCCAGGCCCTTGACTTCCGCCGCCCGCTCAAGAGCTCGCAGCAGATTGAGGACCTCCACGCACTTTACCGCAAGGACGTGCCGTTCATTGACAACGACACTGTGATGTATCCGCTGATTGAACGTTCCATCCAGTTCATCCGCCGTGTTACTGATTAAAAACATCCGCCTGTTGGCAGGCATCCTGCCCGCCGGAGTCACAAAGCTGGCCGGCGCCGACATGGCCCGGCTGGAGACAATCTCCGACGCTTGGCTCACGGTGGGCGATGACGGACGCATAGCCGCTTTCGGCCCGGCAGACACCATGCCGGCCGAGAGCGGATACGCCCGCGTCTACGATGCCGGGGGCTGCATCGTCACCCCGACCTTCGTCGACTCGCACACCCACCTTGTCTTTGCCGCAAGCCGGCAGGGCGAGTTCGTGGACCGTCTGCGCGGCCTCAGCTACGCCGAAATCGCCGCTCGCGGCGGAGGCATACTATGCTCGGCCGACCGTCTCAACGCCATGACCGAGGACGAGCTTTTCAACTCGTCGCTGCACCGTCTGCAGCAGGTTGCGGCATGCGGCACCGGCGCTATCGAAATCAAGAGCGGCTATGCTCTGACCCTGGAAGGCGAGTTGAAAATGCTGCGCGTCATCCGCCGGCTGAAGCAGGCCATGCCCGGTATGACCATCGTCGCGACCTTCCTGGGCGCACACGCCGTGGGCCGCGCATACGCCGGCCGTCAGGACGATTATGTGCAACATGTAATCGACGATATGCTCCCCGCCGTGGCCGCCGAAGGCCTGGCCGATTATGTCGATGTGTTCTGCGAGCAGGGCTTCTTCACCGTCGAGCAGACCGAACGGATTGCCGCCGCCGCACACCTGCATGGCCTGTCCGTCAGGCTGCACGCCAACCAGCTGCACACCTCGGGCGGTGTGGAAATCGGCGTAAAGGCGGGCGCTCATTCCGTTGACCACCTCGAATCCGCCGGCGACGCCCAGATTGAACTGTTGGCACGCAACACCGACACCATCCCCACGGCGCTGCCCGGCGCATCCTTCTTCCTGCGCGAGCCTTACGCGCCCGCACGGAAGCTCATCGACGCCGGATGCGCGCTGGCCATGGCATCGGACTTCAACCCCGGCACATCGCCCACCGGCGACATGCGTTTCATATGGTCCCTGGGATGCATATCCATGCGCCTGCTCCCGGCCGAGGCCCTCAACGCCGTGACAATCAACTCAGCGGCAGCGTTGCGTCTCGCCGACCAATACGGCTCGATAACGCCCGGCAAATGGGCCTCGCTCATATTCTATCACCCCGACGTTCCGGACATCGACTATATCCCCTACGCCTTCACCCACCCCTCCATCGACCGCGTAATGCTTAAAGGCGAATTCACGACCCGATAATGACTCCCTCTCCGGTCACTCAGCGTCCTCGTCGGAGAGGGTGCTGAGGCGGCCGGGGAGCTCTTTGGCGGCGCGGGCGCCGAGTTTTCTGATGGTCTCATAGCGGCTCATAACGCTGCCGCGGCCGGTGCTCAGCTTGGACATGGCGGAATCGAAACTGTCCGAGGCGCGTTTGAGCGCGCGCTCCACCTCCAACATATCGGCCATGCTGCCGTTGAGCTTGTTGAGGAGTTTGACGGCTTCGTCAATGATTTTCAGCGAGTTGTCGTGGCTGTCGTAGGTTATCCACTGCTGCTCGATGAGCTTGAGCAGCGTGATGAGATGCGTAGGCGACGCGATTATGACGTGGCGCTTGAATCCGTTCTCCCACAGCGACGGATTAGCCTGCACTGCGGCCATGAAGGCGCCCTCGTGTGGGATGAACATGACCACGAAATCGTTTTTGTTGACGCCTACGTTCTGCTGGTACTCCTTGCGCACAAGCTCGGCTATATGCGCATCAATCGAAGCTAAATGAGCTTTGATGAGCGACTTGCGCTGCTCCGGAGTAAGTTCGTCATCGCGCAGCTGAAGGTAGGAGGTAAGCGATACCTTTGAGTCGATTACTATCTTGCGGTCCTCGGGGCAGAGAATTACGGCGTCGGGGCGCAGACGGCGGCCTTGGTCATCGTCGTTGACGGTATGCTGGAGGATGAACGAGCGGCCCTCCTCCAGACCGGACGCTTCCAGAATATTTTTGAGCACCATCTCGCCCCACTGGCCCTGCCAGCGGTTGTCGCCCTTTAGTGCCTGGGTGAGACGGCGAGTCTCGTCGCCGATTATGCGGTTGAGGTCGGCCAGGCCCTGGATGCCCTCGCGGAGCGAAAGGCGCTCGGTCTGCTCGGCGTTGTAACATGCCTTGAAATCGGCGGTAAACTGTTGCAGCGACGTGCGCAGAGGTGCCAAGACGGTCTCGATTGAGGCGCGGCTGCGCTCGTCAAGCTGGCGCGAGCTGGCGCTGAGCACATCGGAGGCCATGGCCTTGAAACGCTCCGACACGGCGTGGCGTTCGCGCTCCAGGGCTTCGTCGTGGACGCGGCGCAAATCGTCAATGCGGGTCTGGGCGGCTTCATTGGCCTGGCGCACGCGGGCGTCGGCCTCGTCGCGCAGACGCTGCACTTCCTCGGCGTGGCGTCCGCGCTCCTGTTGCAGCGTGCCTTCAAGGGCAGAATTGCGCTCGGTCAGGGCGGCCATGGAACTGATGTTGTCGCGCAGGGCGGTTTCGGCGGCGCAGCTTCGGCGCCATATCATGATTGCCGCCGCGATGGCGGCGATGAGTGCGGCTGAAAGGATGATTGTCAACATATGAGTGTGATTACATGGGGTCCACGTCGAAATGCACCGACAGGCCGTGAAGCTCCGGTGAGGAAAGGGCGCGAACGTATTCTTCGCGCAGGATGGCCTTGACGGCGCTGACTGAGGCCGTGGGCTCGATGCGCAGCATGATAAGGCGGATGTATTGCGAGGCGATGCGCTCGACGGAGGGCTCGACGGGGCCGTTGACACGGTTGCCCAGGCGCACGCGCAGGGCATCGGCCAACAGGCGGGCGTGGCGGGCCACGGTGTCGCGCTCGCGGTGCCGCACATATACATTAATTATACGTGCGAAGGGCGGATAGGTGAACTTGCGGCGCTCGGCCAGCTCACCGGCGTAGAATCCGGCATAGTCGTGCCGCAGCACATGTGCCAGCACGGGATGGTCGGGCGAATATGTCTGAACCATGACCTTGCCCTGCCCGGCGTCGGCGCGTCGTCCGGCGCGGCCCGCTACTTGTTCCAGCAGGCAGAAGGCGCGCTCGGCCGACCGGAAATCCGGATAATGCAGCACGTTATCGGCGTTCACCACCGTGACAAGGCCCACCGCGCCGAAATCAAGGCCCTTTGTGACCATCTGCGTTCCGACCAGGATGTCGGCCTTGCCGGCCGAGAAGTCGTCGATAATGCCCGCATAGGCGTCCTTATTGCGCGTGGTGTCCAGGTCCATGCGCATAACGCGGGCTTCGGGGAAGACGCGGCTCACCTCGTCCTCGACGCGCTCGGTGCCATAGCCCTCCACCTTTATGGCCGGCTCATGGCAGTTGGGACAGACGCGCGGCAGCGGATAGGAGGCGCCGCAGTAGTGGCACTCAAGGGTGCCGGTGCGGCGGTGGTAAGTCAGGGCCACGTCGCAATAGTCGCACTTGGGCACGAACTGGCACATGGTGCATCGCGCCCGGGGCGAGAAACCGCGACGATTGTGGAACACGATGAGCTGACGGCCCTCCCGGAGCAGGTGACGGCCGGCGGCGATGGTACGGTTGGCCAGGGCGCCGTCGCAGGCGTTGCGTTCGCGCTCGCGGTTCATGTCCACCAGCTCGATTTCAGGCAACTGCACGTCGCCGTAGCGCTGCGTCAGGCTCACCAGGCCGTATTTGCCGCCCTCGGTGGCCTTGTAGTAAGTCTCGACCGAGGGTGTGGCGCTACCCAACAGCACCTTGGCGCCGTGGAGCGAGGCCAGGACTATAGCGGCGTCGCGTCCGTTGTAGCGCGGGGCGGGATCGCTCTGCTTGTAGCTGGGGTCGTGCTCCTCGTCCACGATGACGAGGCCCAACGAGGTAAAGGGCAGGAACACGGCCGAGCGGGCGCCGATGACCACGCACGGGCCGGGCTGCTCAAGCATGTCGCGCCAGATGTCCACACGCTCGCTGTCCGAGAAACGCGAGTGGTAGATGCGCACCAGCCGGCCGAACACCTTCTGCAGGCGGCGGGTAAGCTGGGTGGTCAGAGCGATTTCCGGCACCAGGAACAATGCCTGGCGTCCCTGCCGCAACACATAGTCTATCAGATGGATGTAAAGTTCGGTCTTGCCCGACGAAGTGACGCCGTGCAACAGGGTGACGTTGCGGTCGGCCATGGAGCGATGGATGGCGTCGAGCGCCTCCTGCTGATGCTCGGTGAGCTGCGGCAACAGGGAGGCATCGGGTCCGGTGGCGGTATCGTCGTCGGCGCTGAAGCGCGACACCTCGCGAGTCAGGATTTCTACGAGCCCCTTACGTTTAAGCGCGGTGACATTCTCCCACGTAGCGCCCTGCGCGGCCTCCAGCAACGTGCTCTTGGCCACGGGCACAAGGGGTGCGGCGGCGTTGTTGAACCGGCTCAGCGATATGAGTGCTATCAGCGCCTTTTCCTGGCCGGGCGAGCGGCGCACGGACTCGAAGGCGCGCTGCACGGCCTCGCCGTTGCCGCGCTCTATGGCCGGAACTACGTACTGCACCTTGTGGCGGCGGTAACGGTTGACTAGAGACTCGGTGACGACCAGCAGGCCGGCGTCAACCATGCCCGTTACGAGCCGTTCAAAACCCGGCGTGTCGAACTGTCGCCGCAGGTCCTTGACGCTCATGCTGCCCTTGTCGCGCAGCAGGGCCATAACAGCAGCCTGCACGGTGTCCGGGACGGCTGTTTCCGGGTCGAGTTCCGGGTTGATGCTCAGGCGGCTCTCGCTCTCCACCTTCAGACCGGCCGGAACGGCGGCCTTGAAGACATCGCCCACCGAACACATATAATAATCGGCCAGCCAGTGCCACAGCTTTATCTGCGGATGTATCACGGCCGGACGCCGCGACAATATCTGTTCAATATCCTTGATCTGAGCCACATCCGTGGGACGCACGGGCGAGACGGACTCGACTATACCCGTCAGGAACCGCTTGGGCCCGAAGGGCACGATGACGCGCTGCCCGGCGGCGATTTCATCGCGCATGGCCTCTGGCACGGCATAGGTGAACGTGCCCTCCAGCGGGCGGGGTATGATAATTTGTGCGTACAGACGGCTCATTTACTCTTATTTCATTTATTCTTATTAATGTGAGGCGTGATGACTATCTCGCCGTTTGTCTTGTCAAACTCCATGCTCACCTGCTTGAGGTCCTTGATTTCCTTCATTATGGCGAAGGCCTTGTCCAGATTGTCCGAGCCTATTGCGCTTAACTCGGCTTCAAGCCGGGCCAGGCGGTCCTTGACTATGGCGCTCTTGAGCGTGAAGATGGCGCGGGGAACCTTCTCCAACAGGTCCTCACGCACGTCCACTTGCGGATACATGCGGCTCAGCACGGCCCGCTCGGAGGTGATGCGGGCCACCAGCTCGTTGACGTCCTTGTCCTGATGGCGCAGCAGCATGCGCTGGATGAACTCGCCGGCAAACTCGTCCTCGGAGCGTCGCCGCTCGGCCTCCAGGCGGTTGTTCAGGTCGGTCTCCATGACCTCGATTGAGGCCATATCGCGGGCCCGCTGCCGGATTTCCTCCAGGCCCTCGGCGTGCAGGGCGGCAATGCGACTTTCCGTCTGCCGGCGGAACTCGTCAAGCTCGCCGGGCCAGCGGTTGGTGTAGATGTCCCGTACCAGCTCCCACAGGGCATGCAGACGGGGCTCGGATATCTCTATGCTGTCGGCCTGCAGCTCGCAGCGGATATACTCGTAGACCGTCATGGGGACGGGCTCGTCGGAATCCGGGTCGGTGTACACCTCGCACAGGAAAAGGGCGCCGTGGCGCAGTATGTAGCGCATCAGGTCCTCCTCGGCGCGGACTATGGCGGTGGGTTGGGCCGAGGGCGCGGCTATTGCGGTGCCGGCTTCGGCAGCGGCAGCGGCGTCCTCCTCGCGCTGCACCTGCTGAACGGTCTGCTCGGCGGTGCGGCCGGTGCGGCGCTTGGCTTCGTCGGCCTCGCGCTGCGACAGTATGCGGCCCACCTGGGCGGCCAGCGTACGGGAGCCTATGCCCACCTTGTTGGCACACATATCTATGTACAGTTCGCGCTCCACAATGTTGGGAATCATGGATATGGTGCGCAGTATGTCGTTGATGGCCTCGGAGCGGGCGCGGGGGTCGCGGTCGGCGTCCTTCATCAGGATGTCGGTCTTGAAGCCTATGAGGTCCTGCTCGTGCTCCTCGATGTACTGCTCGACCTCGGTGGCCGAATGACTCTGTGCGAACGAGTCAGGGTCGTCGCCGTCGGGCAGAAGCACCACCTTGAGCGACAGGCCGGCGGCCACGAACATGTCGATGCCGCGCAAGGCCGCCTTGATGCCGGCGGCGTCAGAATCATATATCAGGGTGACTGCCGGGGCGAAGCGCTTTATCATGCGCACCTGCCCTTCGGTGAGCGATGTGCCGGATGATGCCACCACGTTCTCCACCCCTACCTGGTGCATGGAAATCACGTCCATGTAGCCCTCGACCAGGATGCACTTCTTTTTGCGCACTATGGCGTTGCGGGCCTGGTACATGCCGTACAGCTCGTTGCTCTTGCTGTATATGATGCTCTCGGGCGAGTTGACGTACTTGGCGGGCGACTTCTCCTTGTTGAGTATGCGGCCGCCGAAGGCCACAACGCGCCCCGACAGCGAGTGCACGGGGTAGATGACGCGCGCACGGAAGCGGTCGTAAATGGATCCGCGCTCGTTGCGGATGCACAGGCCCGTGTCGGTCAGAATCCGGTCCTCGAAACCGGCGGCGCGCGCCGCCCGCAGCAGGCCGTCGTTGGCCTCCAGCGAGTAGCCTAGATGAAACCGCTGAATCATGGCGTCGTTGATGCCGCGCTCGCGGAAGTAGGCCAGGCCCACGTTGCGACCCTCGGCGGTATCGGCCATGGTGCTCTCGAAGTATTTCAGGGCGAACTCATTGGCGGCGTACATCGACTCGCGCTCGGCCTGGGCCTGGCGCTCGGCTGTGGTGAGCTCGCGCTCGCGGATTTCGATGTTGTACTTTCGTGCAAGCCACTTGAGGGCCTCCACGTACTTCATATTCTCCAGGCTCATCAGGAAGCTGACCGTACCGCCGGCCTTGCCGCAGCTGAAACACTTGAAAATGCCGCGGGCGGGGTTGACGGAAAATGACGGCGATCGGTCGTTGTGAAACGGGCACAGGCCCCAGTAGTTGGCGCCGCGCTTCTTGAGCGACACAAAGTCGCTCACCACTTCCACAATATCCGCCGCATCGAGTATGCGGTCGACTGTCTGAGGGTCTATTCTTGTCATGATGCAAATTTACAAATTTCCGTCCAAATGGTGTCGATACCGTCGCAGAATATTGCGTCGGCGAGGCAAAACCGCACTAATTAACTAAATTTAATAATTTTAATAGCCCGGCAATGCAAATCTTTGCCTACCTTTGCCCTCGGAAAATTTGAATTTAGAAAATGCAGGGACTCAGCCGTACGGCGGGGTTTCTTCATTTTTTATTATACTTAAAAAACTGATTTGATATGGCAATTACCTATATGACCAAGGATGGTTATAAGAAGAAAATGGAAGAAATCGCTTACCTGGAAACAGTGAAGCGACCCGAAATATCACGCGCCATCGCCGAAGCCCGCGATAAGGGCGACCTGAGCGAGAACGCCGAATACGATGCCGCCAAAGAGGCCCAGGGCATGCTGGAAATGAAGATTGCCCAGCTCAAGGACCTTGTGGCCAACGCACGCATCCTGGACGAGTCAAAGCTCAACACCGACGAGGTACAGATCATGAACCGCGTCAAAATCAAGAACGTGGCCAACGGCGCCGTGATGGAATACACCATCGTGGCCGACAGCGAAGCCAACCTGCGCGAGAAGAAAATAGCATCGTCGACCCCCATCGCTCAGGGCCTGCTGGGCCACAAACTGGGCGAGATAGTCGAAATCAAAGTCCCCTCGGGCATGATGAAGTTTGAAATCGTTGAAATCTCATTCTGAAATGGCATCCATCTTCTCCCGCATAGTCGCCGGCGAGATACCGTCGTACAAGGTGGCCGAGGACGACCGCTACTATGCATTCCTGGACATCAACCCCGTGACCGAAGGCCACGTATTGGTCATACCCAAGGCCGAGGTCGACTACATCTTCGACCTTGACGACGACACCCTGGCCGGACTGACCCTCTTTGCCAAGCGCGTGGCTGCCTCCATCCGCAGCGCCATCCCCTGCCGCAAGGTGGGCATGTGCGTGCTGGGCCTTGAAGTGCCCCACGCACACATCCATCTGATGCCCCTGCAGAGCGAGGGCGACATGGACTTCCACCGCGCCAAACTCCAACTGCCCGCCGAGCGCATGCAGGAAATTGCAACGTCAATAGCATCGAACTTCAAATGAAACAGACCGTCATAACAATAGCCGCCGCCGGCGCGCTGCTGCTCACCGCAGCCTGCGACAGCCGCCACGGCTGGGGCATTTCCGGCGAAGTGACCGGCGCCGCCGGCGATACCCTGGTAATAGAAGGCTTCAACAACGGGCTGTGGTACGCCGTGGACAACGTCGTGACAAAGGACAACGGCAGCTTCAGCTATCAGTCGGCCCAACCCGCCGCCTACCCTGAGGTGATGCGCATATCGCTGGGCGACCGCTCCATCTACTTCCCCGTCGACTCGGCCGACCGCATCACACTGAGCACCACCGCCGACGATTTCGGCACCCGCTACACCCTGGCAGGCTCGCCCTCGGCCACCATCATGGCATCACTGGACAGCGTCATCAACGCCTCCGTAGCCGCCCGCGGAGCCGGCGCCACACTGGCCGACAACGACCTGAAGAAGCAGCTCTTCCGCCAGGCCTACAACGACCCCACCGTCATCAGCTACTACTACCTGGCCAACAAGTCGGTTGACGGCAAGCCCCTGCTCAACCTCACCAACCCCAAGGACCTCTACCACTTCCGCACGGCCGCACAGCGATTCGTCACCGCGCGTCCCGACGACCCCCGCACCGAGTGGTTCAAGGCCCTGGTGGCCCGCGCACACGCCGATAACGCCGAAACCAACGTCACCGAAATCACCGTCCCCTCCACGGGCCTGTTCGACATAGTCCGCGACGACGAGAAAGGCCAACGCCAATCCCTGGCCGAAATGGCCTCCAAGGGCAACGTAACCGTGCTGAGCTTCACCGACTACACCCTGGAAAGCTCGCCCGCCTACAACGCCCTGCTCAACGCCGCCTATGAACGCTACGGCAAGTCCGGCCTGCAGATCTACCAGTTGGCCTTTGACGCCGACGAGACCCGCTGGCGCCAGACCGCAGTCAATCTGCCCTGGACCACCGTGTGGAACACCACCACCGGCGACGTCCGCCCGCTGACCGACTACAACGTAGGCGCCCTGCCCACCACCTTCATCATCGACCGCGAAGGCGCCATCGCCGCCCGCGTCACCGACCCCACCAAACTGGAAACCGAGCTGGCCAAGTACATCTGACCCCACCCCGCCGCATAACGGACCGCGCCCACCCGGCGCGGTCCGTTTTTCGTACATGAATGAGTTGTTTCCGTATGCTGAGACGGAGCCTGGATGGGAAGTTCCGGGGAACATCACTACGAGGTATCGCTTCCTTGAAAATGCACAAATACTTTCTGTTTTGCTGAGTATCCTTGTATAAATTTTGATAAATCGGCAAAATTATCTAAATTTGCACCGATTTTTTAAGATGTTCTTAAATAATGGAAATCATCAACACAACCGCGCGGCTGAAATCGGCTGTGCAAGGCGCTAAAGACCACGGGGACCTCGTCGGCCTGGTGCCTACCATGGGCGCCCTGCATCAGGGCCATATGTCGCTGGTGGAACGCGCCCTGAAGGAGTGCGACTTTGTAGTTGTCAGCATATTTGTCAATCCCACCCAGTTCAATAATCCGGACGATCTGCGCACTTATCCGCGCACTGTCGAAGCCGACTGTGACCTGCTGGCCAAGGCCGGCGTCAATGTGGCCTTCGTGCCCACAGTCGAGGAGGTCTACCCTACCCCGGACACGCGCCAGTTTGACCTCGGGCCGGTAGCCGAGGTGATGGAGGGCGCAATGCGCCCGGGACACTTCAACGGCGTGGCTCAGGTGGTCAGCAAGCTGTTCGATATGGTCGAGCCTGACAAGGCGTACTTCGGCGAGAAGGATTATCAGCAGATAGCCGTCATCCGCCGCATGGCGCAGCTTGAGGGCTTTGACGACATCGACATCGTGGCCTGCCCCATCAAGCGTGCCGACGACGGTCTGGCGCTGAGCTCGCGCAACGTCCGCCTGACGGCTGAGCAGCGTGCCGTCGCACCGGCCATCCACCGCATCCTGGCACAGAGCGTAGAGGATGCCCGCGCCGGAATGCCCCTGCATGAACTCAAACTGAAGGTGGCCGACGAAATCAACGCCACCGAGGGCATGAAACTGGAGTATTTCGAGATTGTGGACGGCGACACAATGCAGCCCATTGCCCGCTGGGCGGACTCGACCCGCCCCGTGGGGTGCATAACCGTATGGATGGGCGATGTCCGCCTGATTGACAACATCAAATATTGAGCTACTGAGCAATGATGAATGTTGAAGTACTGAAATCGAAAATCCACCGGGTCACCGTCACGGAGGCCCGTCTGGACTATATAGGCAGCATAACCATTGACGAGGACCTGCTGGACGCCGCCAACATTCTGCCGGGCGAGCGGGTTTATATAGTCAACAACAACAACGGCGCACGCCTGGACACGTACACCATAGCCGGCGAACGCGGCAGCGGCGTGATTTGTCTCAACGGAGCGGCCGCACGACTGGTGCAGCCGGGCGATATCGTCATCATCATGGCATACGCCACCATGCCCTTTGAGGAGGCGCGCGGCTTCAAGCCCAGCGTCATCTTCCCGGACACGGCCACTAACCGGCTCAACTGACACCGGCCGGCCGCCCAATTTTATTAATTATAGAAAAACGACAGACACATGTTCGAAAAACTCAGCGACAGACTTGAGCGCAGTTTCAAGATACTTAAAGGCCAAGGCAAGATTACGGAAATCAATGTGGCCGAAACCCTTAAGGACGTACGGCGCGCACTGATCGACGCCGACGTCAACTACAAAGTGGCCAAGACGTTCACCGATACGGTCAAGGCCAAGGCTTTGGGTCAGAACGTGCTAACGGCGGTCAAGCCCGGCGAGATGATGGTCAAGATTGTGCACGACGAGTTGGCCCAGCTGATGGGCGGCGAGGCTGCACCGCTCAACCTCAAGGGCAAACCAGCCATAATCCTGATGTCCGGTCTGCAGGGCTCCGGTAAGACTACCTTCACCGGCAAGCTGGCCAAGCGCCTCAAGAGCGAACGTGCCATGCGCCCGCTGCTGGTGGCCTGCGACGTCTACCGTCCCGCCGCCATCGACCAGCTGAAGGTGCTGGCGCAGTCAATCGATGTGCCCGTCTTTACCATCGAGGGCTCAAAGGACCCCGTCGGGATTGCCAAGAAGGCCATCGAATACGCCCGCCAGAACAGCCATGACCTTGTCATAATCGATACTGCCGGCCGTCTGGCCGTGGACGAGCAGATGATGGACGAAATCGAGGCCATCAAGAAAGCCGTCAACCCCACCGAGACACTGTTCGTGGTCGATGCCATGACCGGTCAGGACGCCGTCAACACGGCCCGCACCTTCAATGAGCGCCTGGACTTTGACGGCGTGGTGCTGACCAAACTGGACGGCGATACCCGTGGCGGTGCCGCGCTGTCTATCCGCACAGTGGTGACCAAGCCCATCAAGTTTGTCGGCACAGGCGAGGGCCTGGACGGCATAGATGTGTTCCACCCCGCACGTATGGCCGACCGCATCCTGGGCATGGGCGATATCGTATCGCTGGTTGAAAAGGCCCAGCAGCAGTTCGACGAGAAGGAAGCCGAGGAGATGGCGCGCAAGCTGCGCAAGAACCAGTACACCTTCAACGACTTCTACAAACAGATACAGCAAATCAAGAAGATGGGCAACCTCAAGGACCTGGCATCCATGATTCCGGGCCTGGGCAAGGCCATCAAGGACATAGACATCGACGACAACGCCTTCAAGAGCATCGAGGCCATCATCATGTCCATGACCCCCTATGAACGCGAGCACCCCGAGGCCATCAAGGGCACCCGCGTGAAGCGCATAGCCGGCGGTTCGGGCACCACCATCCAGGAGGTGAACCGCATCATCAAGCAGTTCGACCAGATGCGTCAGATGATGAAGGCAGCCGGCTCAATCAAGAACCCCATGGCCATGATGCGCGGCCTCCGCGGCGGCGGCATGCGCAAATAAACCGACTTTAACCCCTTCCACAACCCCACAACCCGACCCACCATGCAGCTCATAGACGGAAAAGAAACAGCGGCCCGCATCAAGGCCGAAATTGCCGCCACAGTTCAACAAATGAAAGCCGAGGGACACCGCGCTCCGCATCTGGCCGCCATCCTGGTGGGCCACGACGGCGGCAGCGAGACCTATGTGGCCAACAAGGTCAAGGCCTGCGAGGCCTGCGGTTTCACATCGACCGTAATCCGCCGCGAGGCCGACGTGACCGAGGCCGAACTGCTCGGGCTCATCGACGGGCTGAACCGCGACCCGGAAGTTGACGGCTTCATTGTACAACTGCCCCTGCCCCGCCACATTGACGAGCAGAAAGTCACCGAGGCCATCCGCCCCGAGAAGGACGTGGACGGCTTCCATCCGGTCAACGTAGGCCGCCAGGCGCTGGGCCTGCCCTGCTTCCACTCGGCCACTCCGGCCGGCATCGTGGAGCTGCTCAAGCGCTACGAAGTGCCCACCCGCGGACGCCGCTGCGTAATCATAGGCCGCAGCAACATTGTGGGCAAGCCCCTGGCCATGCTGATGATGCAGCGCGGCATCGACGCCACAGTCACCGTATGCAACAGCGCTACAGCCAATCTGGCCGAAATCACGCGTCAAGCCGATATCCTGGTGGCCGCGCTGGGCAAACCGCATTTCGTAACGGCCGATATGGTTGCTGACGGCGCCGCCGTGATTGACGTCGGCACCACCCGCGTGCCCGACGCCACCCGCAAGTCCGGCTTCCGTCTGTGCGGCGATGTCGACTTTGACGCCGTGGCGCCCAAATGCACCTTCATCACCCCCGTGCCCGGCGGTGTCGGCCCCATGACCATCGTGTCGCTGATGCAGAACACCCTGCTGGCCGCCACGCACGCCATCTACCCCGAACGCTAATCCTCGCGGCCCATGAACTGCCTTGCAGTCATAGCCGTATCGTTGCTGTCGCTGCTGTTCGGCTATGACGAGGCCGAGATAGTCTTTGCCGGCGACGCCATGATGCATCAGGCCCAGCTTGATGCCGCCCGCCGTCGCGACGGGACGTATGATTTCAGCGGCTGTTTCACGCTGATACGGCCCTACATAGCCGGGGCCGACTACGCCGTGGTCAATCTGGAAACGCCCGTATCGGCCGGTCAGCACTTCAGCGGCTATCCGTGTTTCAACGCACCTGAGAGCTACATCGACGCCCTGGCCGACGCCGGATTCGACATGTTCCTGACGGCCAACAATCATACCCTGGACCGCCACGCGCGCGGCCTGCGCGCCACCATCGACGCCCTGGACACCCGCCGGCTGGACCACCTGGGCACCTACCGCACCGCTGCCGCACGTGATTCGCTGCTGCCCATGGTGCGCAACATTGGCGGCTTCCGCGTAGGCTTCCTCAACTACACTTACGGCACAAACGGCATCGAGCCCTCCGACGGCGTGGCCGTCGACTACATTGACCGCGAGCGCATGCGCCGCGACGTAGATGCCCTGCGCCGCGCCGGAGCCGAAATCATAGCCGCCTGCGTGCACTGGGGCGTGGAATACAAGCTCATCCAGCACCGCGAGCAGGAATCACTGGCCCGCTTTCTGAGCGACGACTTAGGCGTGGAGCTGGTCATAGGCGGGCACCCGCACGTGGTACAGCCCATGCACTTCCGCGACGGCCGGCTGACCGTCTACTCGCTGGGCAATTTCATATTATTGCTGTCCGATAAAACTTTTTGAGCGAATGAAAAATTAGCGCTGGCTTCTATTGCAGGAGTCAGCGCTATTCGGTTATTTTGGTTTCGCCAAAAATCAAACACAACCGATGAGTAAAAGTAGTCATTTTTTCGGACAGCCGGTGTATTGTCAGGTGATAAAATTGCTTGACAAGGCAGAAATTCTTGAAATCAGCCGTAAAAACAGTGGAGAACGATACATCAAACGCTTTGATGCATGGACGCATCTTGTTACGATGCTATATGCCGTTATCATGCGTCACGATTCATTGCGCGAGATATCAGTGTCTTTGCTTGCCGAAGCGCGAAAACTCTCACATC
The DNA here is from genome assembly GCA_947628285.1 of uncultured Muribaculaceae bacterium. Taxonomy (GTDB): domain Bacteria; phylum Bacteroidota; class Bacteroidia; order Bacteroidales; family Muribaculaceae; genus CAG-873. The sequence goes on along the minus strand of CANQZK010000005.1, from coordinate 13,178 downwards.
TTGGCATTTCAACGATGCCGACACGCAGCACACTGTCCGATGCCAATGCCCGAAGACCAGAAAAGATATTTGAGAGCATCTATGGTCAGCTTTATGGCAGATACCGACAGGAACTTATCTCGGACAGCCGGGGTCGTCTGACTGAAAAATGGATGAAACGGCTGCAAATCATTGATTCTACAACCATTTCGCTGTTTTCTAACCTGCTTTTCAAGGGCGTGGGACGTAATCCGAAGACCGGCAAAAAGAAAGGAGGCATCAAAGTTCACACCGTTATCCATGCCAACGAAGGCGTTCCGTCAGATGTCCGCTTCACATCAGCGGCTACAAATGATTCATTTATGCTCAAGCCTGCCAATTTCAGTGATGGAGATGTCTTGGCAATGGATCGCGCCTACATTGACTACGCAAAACTTGAAATGCTGACTCAGAGAGGTGTGACTTACGTGACCAAGATGAAGAAAAGCCTTTCATTCGTGCTTTGGGAGGACTTCATGTGGCAGAATCCACAGGGGTTGATGGAATATCGTATCCGACACGTCACATTTCATAAGTCAATGAAAGATGGTGGTTTAATCGCACATCACGCACGTATTATCAGTTACGTTGATCCAAAGAAACACCGTGTTATCGACTTATTGACCAACGACATGGACTCCGCGCCTGATGAAATTGTGGATATATACCGCCAACGCTGGGAAATAGAACTCCTGTTCAAGCAAATAAAACAGAACTTTCCACTTCGTTACTTCTATGGCGAGAGTCGCAATGCCATCAAGATTCAAATATGGGTGACATTGATAGCCAACCTGTTGCTGATGGTCATGCAAAGTAGGCTAAATCGCCGTTGGAGCTTCTCCGGGCTTGCCACAATGGTACGTTTGACCCTCATGTACTACATCGACTTTTATAGCCTGATGAATCAACCGGACAAAGACTGGCAACAACTGTTGTCAGATGCCACTAATGCCCCACCACAACCATCTCTGTTTGACTGAGGGGGGCTTGGAAATCATAATAAGCAAGCTCAACCGCATTAAATCTGCGATTGAGCTATGCGTTTATGCCTTTTCCAATTTTTATCGGACAGCAATAATTTCATATCAAACATGCGCACACAGGACACGCGCGGAGGCGCCCTGCTGCGGGTGCGCCTGCTGCGCGACGACGAAGGCCGCGCCTACGTGGCCGACGCCGCATACCGCCTGGTGTTCACCGACCGCGACGGCAGCGGGCACAACAGCGGCAACTTCTACCTCACCTGGCCCGATGCCACGGATAATCCGCACGCCCGCGCGTTCAGCCGCTCGGCCCGCAGTCTTTTCGATAAACACAATACGGCAGTACCCGAATCACGCCCCTGAGCGGCGTCAGGATATGTGGGCATAGGCGCGGCGCGAAATCAGGAAGTAAGCCACGAGCATCATCGCGCCCGTAACGGACCACGACAGGGGGTACAGGTTCATCAGATCCGTAAAGTCATAACCCACCGCAAACATTATGTGTATCAGCACGATACGCAGCAGGCACGAACCGAACACGGTTATCACCGTGGGCATGACCGAGTAGCCCAGGCCGCGCATGGCCGCGCCTGAAATCTCGTAGGACGTGGCGATGAACTGGAACGCCAGCACATGGTCCACGCGCAGCACACCGAAGGCCAGCACCTCGGGCTCGCGGCTGAACAGCCCCACGAAGAAATCGCCGAAGGCGGCAATGCCTAAATTGGCCACGCATGACGATGCCGTGCCCAAAAGCATGCCTATCAGGAAGATACGCCGACAGCGGGCCACGTTGCCGGCGCCGTAGTTCTGCGCCATGAAGGCCACCACGGCCTGATTGACCGCCACGATAAGGAAGTAGCAGTACATCTCGTAATTGACCGCCGCGGACGAGCCGGCCACCGCGTCGGAGCCCAGGCGGTTGATGGCCGATTGGACGAATACATTGGAAATGCTGAACAGCATGCCCTGCACGCCCGCCGGGACGCCTATGCGCAACTCGCGGCTGAGCTCGCCGCGGTCAAACTGCAGTCGCCGGGGCATCCAGCGGTAAGGGTCGCTCTCGCGCCACAGATAATACAGAATCAGCGCGGCGTTGACACCGTTGGCCGTGACTGTGGCTATGGCCACGCCGTCAACGTCCATTCCCAGCCCGAGTACAAAAATCAGATTGAGAACCACATTGACCAGGCCGCCGGCCGTCAGCGCGTAGAACGGGCGCCGCGTGTCGCCCTTGCTTCGCAGCACGGCCGACCCGAAATTGTATATCATCATGAAGGGCATGCCCATGAAGAAAATCTGCAGATACTCCGTGGAGAGGTCAATCACATCGGCGGGCGTGTCCATAAACTCGAGCAGCGGGCGCGCCGCCGCCCAGCCGATGAACAGCAGCGCCAGGCCGCTGACCAGCGCAATGGACATGGCCGTGCGCACCGCACGCCGCACGCCCGACATATCGCCACGACCTATATAGTTGGCTATCACTACATTGGCGCCGACCGACACACCGATAAACAGATTGACTATCAGCGAAATAATCATGCCGTTGCTGCCCACGGCAGCCAGGACCTGCTTGGAGCACCAGCGGCCCACCACGGCAACATCGACAGCATTGAATGATTGCTGCAGCACACCGCTGGCCAGCAGCGGCAATGCGAACACAATCATATTGCGGGCTATCGGCCCACGCAGCATATCTATATCTCGGGTACGTCCACTCACGGCAACAGATAGTTTTTCCATTGCAAAATTAAGCAATTCCCCCGACACGGGCACGTAATTAACAAGATTTACATTAATTTTGGTGGAGGATATGCGGTTTTTTGTTACTTTTGCCTTTTGAATAACGACACCGGATTATGGCAATACATAATGAACTGGGCAAATGGGGCGAGGATATCGCCTGCGAGAAACTCATCGCCGAGGGCTATGCCATCTGCGAACGCAACTGGCGTATGGGTCATTACGAAATTGACATAATCGCTTCAAACGGACGTGAGATAATCTTTGCGGAGGTGAAGACGCGCTCGGACCGCGCCACCGATCCGCTCGAGGCCGTGGACAGCCGCAAGATTCGTCATATGGCGGCCTCGGCCAACGTCTATCTTGAGGCCAACGGGCTCCCCCAGCAGGCCCGGTTCGATCTGTTCGGCATTTCAGGCACGCCTGACGATTACGAGCTGGAGCATGTGCCCGACGCCTTCGATGTCCCCATGTCAAATCCCTGAACTTAAAAACTGAAACTAACTGTCTATATGAAACACCCTATCACCGAACGCCTGGCCGCCCTGCGGCAGCTTATGGCACAGAACCACATCACGGCAACCGTCATTCCCCAGAATGACGCACATATGAGCGAATACCTGTCGCCTTTCTGGCAGGTGCGCCGCTTCTTCAGCGGTTTCACCGGCTCGGCGGGCGACCTTGTCGTTACCGCCGACAAGGCCCTGCTATGGACCGACTCACGCTACTTCCTGCAGGCCGCCCAGCAGCTTGCAGACAGCGGTATTGTCCTGATGAAGGACGGTCTGCCCGAGACGCCCTCAATCGCCTCATGGCTCGTATCGGAGCTGCGCAACGGTGGCACCGTGGGCATTGACGGCATGCTCTTCTCCATCCAGGCACGCAACGACCTTGAGAACCGTCTGCAGGCCGAGGGCATATCGCTGGTGACCACCTTTGACCCCGCTCAGGTGTGGAACGACCGCCCCACCCTGCCTCAGGGCAAGATCTTTGTCCACGACATCAAATACGCCGGCCTGGGCGCCGCCGCCAAGATAAGCAACGTTCTGCTCAACGCCGCCGCTCAGAAGGCTCCCGCCGTATTCATCTCGGCCCTGGACGAGATTGCATGGGTGCTCAACATCCGCTCAAACGATGTCAGCTACAACCCCGTGGCCACATCGTTCCTCTACCTCTCCAAGGACCGCAACGTGCTGTTCATCGACCCCGTCAAGGTGCCCGCCGACGTTGCGGACTACCTTGCCTCGCAGGGCGTGACCTGCCGTCCCTACTCTGATGTGAAGACCTGGCTGGGCGCACTGCCCGCCGACGCCCGCGTGCTGGTCGACGCATCCCGCACCGCGGCCGCCATCGCCTCCGTATTGGGCACCCGCTGCGTGGCCGGGACATCGCCCGTGGCCATGCTCAAGGCCTGCAAGAACGATGCCCAGCTGGAAGGCCTGCGTACCGCCATGCTGCGCGACGGCGTGGCCATGGTCAAATCGCTGCACCGCATCATCTCCGACGTCCGCGCCGGACGCCCGCTCACCGAGCTTGACGTGGCCGATATTCTGCGCACCAACCGCGCCGCATCGCCGCTGTTCTTCGACGAGAGCTTCGGCACCATCGCCGGCTACGGCCCCCACGGAGCCATTGTGCACTACGAGGCCGATGCCGACTCAGCCGCCGCCCTTGAACCTCACGGCCTGCTGCTTATCGACTCCGGCGCACAGTACTACGACGGCACCACCGACATAACCCGCACCATCAGCCTGGGCGTGCAGCCCACCGAGCAGGAGCGCCACGACTTCACCCTGGTCATGAAGGGCCACATAGCTCTGGCACGCGCCATCTTCCCCGCCGGCACCGTTGGCATGCAGCTCGACGCGCTGGCTCGCCAGTATCTGTGGCGCGAGGGCCTGGCCTACCTGCACGGCACCGGCCACGGCGTGGGCCACTTCCTCAACGTGCATGAAGGCCCCCAGAGCATCCGTCTCAACTACGTGCCCGCCCCCTTGACCCCGGGCATGGTGACTTCAAACGAACCCGGTCTGTACCGCGAAGGTATCCACGGCATCCGCTGCGAGAACCTGGTGCTCACCGTCCCCGCCGCCACGACCGAGTTCGGCCAGTTCCTGCAGTTCGAGACGCTGACCCTGTGCCCGTTTGACCGCAGCCTGTTCGATGTCTCCATCATGACACCCGAGGAGATTGCATGGATCAACGCCTACCACGCCCTGGTAGCCGAGAAGCTCACCCCGCTGCTTGACGCCTCCGACGCCGAATGGCTGGCCGAACAGACCGCAGCGCTCTGATAATCACAGTTTATAACTAACACCCCCCGACCACAAATGGCACTTATAATTCCCCTGCGCGGATTCACCCCCGACATCGGCCGTGACTGCTTCCTGGCCGAGAACGCTACCGTAATCGGCGACGTCACCATGGGCGACGAATGCAGCGTCTGGTTCAACACCGTGCTGCGCGGCGATGTCAACACCATCACCATCGGCAACCGTGTCAACATCCAGGACGGCAGTGTATTGCACACCCTGTATCAGAAATCGACCATCGAAATCGGCGATGACGTGTCCATAGGACACAACGTCACCATCCACGGCGCCAAGATACACGACTATGCCCTCATCGGCATGGGAGCCGTGGTGATGGACGACGCCGAAGTAGGCCGCGGCGCCATCGTAGCCGCCGGCTCAGTGGTGCTGTCGCGCACCAAGATAGGCGAAGGCGAACTGTGGGGCGGCGCACCGGCTAAATTCATCAAGATGGTTGACCCGGAGCAGAGCCGCGAAATCAACCGCAAGATAGCCCACAACTATCTGATGTATTCCCGCTGGTACACCCACCCCGACGAGCCCACGGAAATCTGACCGGGCTTTTACGGATAGTGTTTGACACATGCCGAAGGCATGTCCATAAAAATCAACGTTTTGCGTGTCGCAAAACGTTGATTTTTTTATTGTTTGACGGTTTTTGCCACACTGCTGGCTTCATTGGCGGCGGATTTTTTGTGCTCGTAGAGCTGCCAGGAGTTGACTACGTTGTGCCATATGCTGTAGAAGCCGCCGGCGATTGCCGTTACGGGGGTGAAGAAGGTGTAGCCCATCCATATGGCCAAGACGGTGTTTTTCTGGCCGAAGGATTGTCCGGCGGTTATCATATCGTTGTAGCGCAGGCCGATGCGGCGGCCCAGGTAGAACTGCAGGGCGCAGCATATCAGCGATACGGCCACGAGCCACATCTGCGTGCTCAGGGCCACCTGACTGTGCACTATATGGCGGGTGGTCACGGCCATGGCCAGCGCCAGCGCCACGGCCCAAAGATAGAACGACACTTCCTGATAGCGCCCCAGCCTGTTATAGAGCTTGGGCGCTGCGTATCTGAGGGTCAAGGCGGCTGCCAAGGGGAACAGGAGCAGCGGGAAGACTTTGCCGAGAATCAGCGCGGCCGACAGGGGTACGTTGAGCGACGGATTGGGATGCACAAAGGGCACCAGTGCGGGGATGAGCAGCGCGGCGGCCAGGTTGATGAGCACTGTGTAGGTGGTTATGTTGTTGACGTTGCCGCCCAACTTCTTGGTGACGACTGCGCCGGCCGTGGCCGTGGGGCATATCAGACATATCATGGCACCTTCGAGGACTATGCGCAATCCGCTGTGCGGCAGGGCTATAAGCACACAACCAATGAGCAGGAACAGGCCGCACTGCAGCGCCAACAGCCACAGATGCCAGCGGCACAGGCGCAGGCTGCGGGGGTCGACCTTGCAGAAGGTCAGGAACAGCATGGCGAATATCAGCAAGGGCTGAATGACGCCCACCGCACTGCCGGCCGAGGCACGCACGGAGCCGGGCAACGGTATGTTGACAAACACAAAGTAGCCCAGGATTCCGGCCAGAATGGCGATTATGAGAGTCCAGTCCTTCAGAAATTGAACAATCTTCATATCCTTTGAAATTAAGAGCTTGTTTAACAATAAATGTTAACGGCAGGGCTGTCAGTCGTCGAGCAGATTTGTGTCTGTGATGAGGGAGTTATGGGGCTCCATAACGACCGAAGAACAGACGCAAAGATGCCGGCGACTGGCAGCTTTGCTGTAGCATTTCTTAAAATTGGTAGCGTTTCGATCATATATAATGCAAATATTATTAAAATTTATGAGCATGATTTTCCGGCAAAAGTTACTGTGGCTTCGCATATCTTGAGTCGATTTTTGCCTTGTGAGGAAGGAGTGTAACGAGTTACACGACTGAGGAACAAGACAAAAATCGACTCAAGATATGCGACCCTGCCGTCAACATTTATTATTAAACAAGCTCTTACTGCAAAGTTAGCTCATTTTTCACGAAATGAGAAATGCGGCCGAACTTTTCCGGCCTCGGGTTTGTTATTTTTCCGTGAATCATAAATAAAAGGACTATGTCTAAGACTTCGAAAACAACTAAAAGTATAAAGGGCACGCGCACGGAACAGAACGTGGTGAATGCCTTTATGGCCGAGTCGCAAGCTTACACACGATATATGTTCTATGCCTCGGCTGCGGACAAGGAGAACTATTTCCCCGTGGGAATGGCCTTCCGTCAGTCTGCCGAAAATGAGAAACGTCACGCCAAGGTGTTCCTGAAGATGCTTGAGAACAACGAGGTGAAATGCACCGGCATGGTCGACGCGGGTTTCCTGAAGGACCGCACCACAGTCGAGAATCTGGAGTGCGCCATCAAGGAGGAGAGCGTTGACGGCTACATCTTCTACACCGAGGCTGCCAAGGTGGCCCGCGAGGAAGGGTTCGACGAGATTGCAACGCACTTCGAGGCCATCGCCACCGTTGAGAAGTTCCACCACGACCGCTTCGTGACCTACAAGGAACAGATTGAGGCCGGCACTGTATGGAAACGCGACCATGTCATCAAATGGCAGTGCCTGGTTTGCGGTTACATCCATGAGGGCAAGACGCCTCCGCAGGTTTGCCCCGGCTGCGACCATCCCTATCAGCACTACTACGCCATGGATATGGCACAGGATGTTGAATCATAACCCATCTATAACGGATTACATAACCGACCATAAAGAAAAATCATGCCGGAGAGTCGTATTTTTGAGACGCTGCGGCATGATTTTTTTGTACCTTTGCCGCGGTTTTCAAAATTAGCATAGGTTTATGAAGAAAAGTTTGTTGGCTCTGGCCATAGGTACGTTTGCGCTGGGCATAGCCGAGTTCGGCATGATGGGCATCCTGAGCGATGTGGCCTCCGGCGTGCATATCGATATTGTCAAGGCCGGGCATCTGATATCGGCCTACTCTACGGGTGTGGCCGTGGGGGCTCCCGGACTTATATTTCTGCGCCGCATGCCGCTGCGCAAGCTGCTGTTGCTGTTGGCGGCCGTCATAGCTGTGGGCAATGCGCTGACCGCGCTGGCCCCGGGCTACGCGCTGCTGCTGTGCGGGCGTTTCATATCGGGCCTGCCCCACGGGGCCTTCTTCGGCGCGGGTGCCATTGTGTGCGCCCGCCTGGCCGACAAGGGTCACGGAGCGACGGCTGTAGCTGTGATGGTGGGCGGCATGACGGTGGCCAACCTTGTGGGCGTGCCCGGGGCAACGGCCATCAGCAACGCGCTGTCGTGGCGCTGTGCCTTCGGCATCGTGGCCCTGACGGGCGCGCTGGCTTGGGTGGGCATTCGCCACTGGGTGCCTGTGTTGGCGCCCCTGCCTGATACGGGCTTGAAGGGGCAGTTCCGCTTCCTGAGCCGACCTGAGCCGTGGCTGATATACGCGGGTGTTTTCTTCGGGCAGGCCAGTGTGTACTGCTGGCTGAGCTATGTAGAGCCCATCATGACGCGCGTGGCGGGATTTCCGGCCATGGACATGACCTGGATCATGATGCTCATAGGCATGGGTATGGTGACGGGTAACGCGCTGAGCGGCAAGCTGGCCGACCGCTTCGGAGCGGCGCGCGTGTGCGGCCTGTTGGCGCTGTCTGTGGCTGCGATAATGACGGCAACGTACTTCTGCGCGGCCATGCCCGTGCCCGCGCTTGTGCTGGCGTTTGTGGCCGCGGCGGGGCTGTTCGGCATCGGCGGGCCGCTGCAGTATGTCATTGTGCGCTATGCACGGGGCGGCGAGATGTTGGGCGGCGCAGGCATTCAGATAGCCTTCAACGTATCAAACGCCATGGCGGCCGCATTGGGCGGTATGGCCATAGCCCGGGGATGGGGCGAGCAGTCGCCGGCGCTGGTGGGCGCGCCGCTGGCGCTGATCGGCGCGGCGGCCCTGTTCATTCTGAACCGCCGCGAGCGCCGGGGGCTCAGAAGTTGAGCTCCAGCAGCACGGGGCAGTGGTCCGAGCCGGTGATTTGGTCCAGGATTTCGGCGCGCAGCACTTTGTCGCTAAGGCGCTTGGATACCAGAAAGTAGTCGATACGCCAGCCTATATTCTTGGCGCGTGAGTTGAAGCGGTAGCTCCACCACGAATAAGCGCCGGTGGCGTCGGGGTGCAGCAGGCGGAAAGTATCGCAGAAGCCGGACTCGAGCAGGTCGGTCAGTGCCTGACGTTCCTCGTCGGTAAAGCCGGGATTGCGGCGGTTGCGGGCGGGGTTGGTCAGGTCAATTTCCTTGTGGGCCACGTTGAGGTCGCCGCATATCACCACGGGCTTGACGGCGTCCAGTCCGCGCACGTAGTCGGCAAAGTCGCGCTCCCAGTCCATGCGATATTCCAGGCGTGCCAGTTCGGTCTGCGAATTGGGAGTATATACGTTGACCAGGTAGCAAGGGCCCAGGTCGAGCGTGAGCACGCGTCCCTCATGGTCGTGACGGTCCACGCCTATGCCGCGGGTACAGGTGACGCCCGGGCAGCGTGTCACCGTGGCTGTGCCGGAGTAGCCCTTGCGGTCGGCGCAGTTGTAATAGGCTGTGTAGCCGTCGTAAGCAAGATGGGCCTGGCCCTCCTGCATTTTTGTTTCTTGAAGGCAGACGCAGTCGGCGTCAAAGTCGGCGAACAGTTGGTCGAAGCCTTTTGTGAGTATGGCGCGCAGGCCGTTAACATTCCAGGAAATGAATCGCATGTGTGTCAGAATCTTATGATTAGTTCGGCTACAATCTTGTCGTTTTTGCCCTCGGGGATTGCGATGCCATCGTTGTAGAAGTATTTCTCGTAGTTGAGGCGGATGTCGCAGAACAGCGGGCCTTCGTTGTATGAGATTGTGGAGCCCAGTGTGATGCGTCGCTTGGCGGGCGATGTGCATTGCAGGCGTCCGGAGTCGTCGCAGCGGCCGTTTGACTGGTCGGTCATCCAGTCGAAACGTCCCTGAAACGAGAGTGTTTCGAAAATACCTAAATCCACGGGCATGCCGTAGTCCACAAAGGTGTTGACGCTGTTGCAGGCCTTGAAGGCGCTGCCGGTGTATGCCTGGTGCATGTACTCGGCCTCGGCGTGCCAGCGGCCGCAGTCGTATACCAGGGCCACGTCATAGAAGTTCATGCGCACGCCGTCGGGGATGTTTGACAGTATGCTGCCGGACACCTTGAAGTCACCTATCGTGGCTGTGGCCTTGGCAGCATAGGCTTTGCCGCGGGTCCAGGGGGTGTGGTCGGAGATGGTGCCTGGGTTGAACACGCCGCCCTCCAGCGTCAGGTTGTGGAACGGCAGTGTGTAGGCCAAACGGGCGCCCACTGCGCGGTAATTGCACAGCGTGCCGCCTATGAAGCTGCGGTTGGCGAATATATATGATGTGGGGCCGCGGAAGGTCACCACGCCGCAGGGCATACGGAACTGGCCCACACGGATGTTGAAAGGCCGGAAGGGGCGCAGTTGCACCCATCCGTCCAGGAATTTGAACTTGCCCATGTCGCAGAAGTCAGCACGTAGGTAGTAGCTCACGGGCTCGGCCACCTTTCCGGCCACGCTCAGGCGGGCATTGCGCACGGCAAAGCGGTTCCAGCCGCCGCGGGTTTCCATCTCCCAGCGGCCGCGGATGACGCCTTCAAGGTCGGGCACGTAATTGACCTTGGCCCCGGCGCCGAGAGCCAGTGAGGCTGCTGCAAACAGCGATAGTATAGCGCGACGTATCATCATGTCTTAACGTTTTTGATTGTCGAACCGGGATAGGCGCGCAAGGCCTCAGCCAACACTTCCAGAGCCTCGCCCAGGTCGGAACGGTTCAGCACGTAAGCCATGCGCACCTGGTCGCGGCCACGCGCGGGGTCGGTGTAGAAACCTGATGCGGGGGCCATGAACACGGTGCGGCCATTGTGGCTGAAGTCGGTAAGGCACCAGCGGCAGAAGGCGTCGGCGTCGTCGACCGGCAGGCGCACCACGGTGTAGAAAGCGCCCATGGGTATGGGAGTGTAGCAGCCCGGAATCTTGTTGATGCGGTCCACCAGAAATTTACGGCGCTCCACATACTCGTTATAGGTCTCCAGCATGTAGCTGCGGGGAGTGTCGATTGAGGCCTCGGCCACAAGCTGGCCCAACAGAGGCGGGCTCAGACGGGCCTGGCAGAACTTCATGACGTTCTGTTTCAGCTCCTTGTGCTTGGTGATGAGAGCGCCCACACGGATGCCGCACTCGTTGTAGCGCTTCGACACGGAGTCGATGAGCACCACCTGCTCCTCGATGCCGGGCAGATGGAAGGCCGAGATGTACGGCGCACCGGTATAGCAGAATTCGCGGTAGACCTCGTCGGAGAACAGAAAGAGGTCATGTTTCTTGACAAGGTCGCGCAGCTGCAACATCTCCTTCATGGTGTAGAGATAGCCGGTGGGGTTGTTGGGGTTGCATATCAGCACGCCCTTGGTGCGCGGGGTAATGAGCTCCTCGAATTTCTCGACCGGGGGCAGCTCAAAGCCGTCGTCGATCGACGAGGGGATGGTGACTATCTTGGCGCCGGCCGATATGGCGAAGGCCATGTAGTTGGCGTAAGCGGGCTCGGGGACGATAATCTCGTCGCCGGGGTCCAGGCAGGCCATAAAGGCGAACAGCACGGCCTCGGAACCGCCGGTAGTGACGATTATATCGTCGACTTCGACATTAATATTATATGTACTGTAATACTGCTGCAGCTTGCGGCGCAACGACAGCAGACCCTCCGAGGGGCTGTACTCAAGGACCTTGCGGTCAATGTTGTGCAGGGGAACGAAGGCCTCGGGCGGCGTGGGCACGTCCGGCTGGCCGATGTTCAGTCTGAATACCTTTGTGCCGCGCGCCTCGGCCTCATTGGCCAGATGGACAAGACGTCGGATGGGCGATGACGGCATCTGATTGCCGCGATTCGATACTTGGGGCATGTGTGCTCTGTTTGTGTAATTATGCGTTAATACGCCGCAAAGATATGAAAAAAACGGCATATATGTTATGTAACATATTCCGTTTCTTGTTTTATTCGAATCAATTTATGTAAATTGCGGCTCAAAAGTTGAACATTTTTACCGACTATACAAATCCTAATAGCATGAAAGTTTATAAAACCCACGAAATCAAAAACATAGCCTTGCTCGGTAGCAAAGGCTCCGGAAAAACCACACTCGCTGAGTCGATGCTCTTCGAGTGTGGGGTTATAAAACGCCGCGGCACAATCGAGACTAAGTCAACCGTATCTGACTACTTCCCCGTCGAGAAGGAATACGGTTACTCGGTGTTCTCGACCGTCTTCTACGCCGAATTCAACAACCGCAAGCTTAACGTGATTGACTGCCCCGGTGCCGACGACTTTGTGGGCAACGCCATCACAGCCCTCTCCGTGACCGATACCGGCGTGATCGTCATCAACGGCCAGTACGGCGTCGAAGTGGGCACTCAGAACATCTACCGCACCGCTACATCGCTCAACAAGCCCATCATATTCGCCCTCAACCAGCTGGACAGCGAGAAGGCCGACTTTGACAACGTCGTGGAGCAGATGCGCGAAATCTTCGGCTCGAAAATCACACTCATCCAGTACCCCATCGAGTGCGGCCCCGGCTTCAACTCAATCATCGACGTGCTGCTGATGAAGAAACTCACCTGGGGCCCCGACGGCGGCACTCCCACCGTTGAAGAAGTTCCCGCCGACCAGATGGACCGCGCCAAAGAGCTGCACCACGCACTGGTAGAAGCCGCCGCCGAGAACGACGAATCCCTCATGGAGAAGTTCTTCGAAACCGAAAAACTCACCGAGGACGAACTCCGTCTAGGCATCCGCAAAGGCCTTATCGACCGCTCTATCCTGCCCGTATTCTGCGTCAGCGCCGCCAAGGACATGGGCGTGCGCCGCATGATGGAATTCCTGGGCAACGTCGTACCCTACGTTGACGACATGCCCGCACCCCTCAACACCGCCGGCGAGGAAATCAAGCCCGACGCAAACGGCCCCCTGAGCATATTCATGTTCAAGACCACAGTCGAGCCCCACATCGGCGAAGTCAACTACTTCAAGGTAATGAGCGGCACACTGCGTGCCGGCGCCGACC
>CANQZK010000004.1 GCA_947628285.1 uncultured Muribaculaceae bacterium | reverse complement strand
CCAAAAGAATCGGCAACTTTTTCAAGCTGCCGATTCAACTTTTTTAGGGTTTTTATTATCCCGAACTCACGTTATTGGCCAAAAGGGTGAATTTTTTTATTTTCGGAAATCGTACTGAAAAATTGTTTAACTTTGCATACAGATTGTTTTTGAGTCAGCGAAATGTCGGTCACAGTCACACATCGGGCGCTTGTGGAGTCGGTCGAATCAGCCTCGCACGCCATTGTACATCTTGACGCCGCATCGGACGATGCGGCGCGATGCGGCACGTGCTCGCTCGCGGCTGCCTGTCGGCGCGGCGGCGAGTCTGCGGCGGTGCCTTTCCGTGCCGAAATCCGCGCGGGCGTGACCGTCATGCCCGGCGACCGTGTCGATGTCGTGACCGCCTCCTCCACGGGCCGGCTGGCTCTGTTTCTGCTTATGATTCTGCCCGTCCTGGCCATGATTGCGGGCGCCGCCGCGGCTGTCCGCGCCGGGCTGTCGCAGCCGTGGGCCGCCGCCGCCGGATTCGGCGCGCTGCTGCTGACCGGGACGGTGCTCTATCTGTTGCGCCGGCGCATTGACCGCAGCGTCAGATGGACTATTATAGGAACTTCCACTCAAACCGGAACATAGACATGACTTCAAGTTTGCTCACTCCAGTCATCATTCTCGGTGTTACGGGCCTTGTCGGCGTCGTGATGCTGTACTTTGTGTCGAGGCGGTTCCGCATCAACGAGGACCCGCGCGTGGGCCGCATCACCACGCAGCTGCCGGGCGCCAACTGCGGCGGCTGCGGGCTGCGCGGTTGTCGCGACCTGGCCGAGACCTGCGTCAAGCGTGGCAACCTGCAGGGAATCTACTGCCCCGTGGGCGGCGACGAGGTCATGCAGAAGATAGCGGCCATCTTAGGCGTCGACGTCGAGGCCGGACGCCCCATGGTGGCGGTGTTGCGCTGCAACGGCACGTGCGACGCCCGCCCGCAGCGCTACGAGTATGACGGAGCGCACTCATGCGCGGTGATGAACGCCGTGGCCGTGGGTTCGCGCGGCTGTGCATTCGGCTGCCTGGGCTGCGGCGACTGCGTGGACGTATGCGCCTTCGGGGCGCTGAGCATGGACGCCGCCACGGGCCTGCCCGTTGTCGACCCCGACGCCTGCACCGCCTGCGGACAGTGCGTCAAGGCCTGCCCGCGCCACCTGCTTGAGCTGCGCTACAAGGGCCCGCGCGACCGCCGCGTGTGGGTGGCCTGCTCGTCGCGCGACCGTGGCGCCGTGGCCCGGAAAATATGCGCCAACGCATGCATAGGCTGCGGCAAATGCGCCCGCGAATGCCCCTTCGACGCCATCACCGTGGCCGACAACCTGGCCTACATCGATTTTGAAAAATGCCGTTCGTGCGGTAAGTGCATAGCCGTGTGTCCCACCGGCGCAATTCACTCCACACTGCCGCCCCGCCGGCCCACCACTCAATCGCCAACCGAATGAAGACCTTCAGAATAGGCGGCATACATCCGCCGCAGAACAAATTGACCGCCGGCATGCCCGTGACGGTGCTTGACCTGCCCCGCCGCGTGCAACTTCCGCTGCAGCAGCACATTGGCCGGCCGGCCGTGCCCTGCGTCAAGGTGGGCGACACGGTGGTGCGCGGCCAGATGGTGGCCCGGGCCGACGGATTCGTCTCGGCGCCCGTCCACGCATCCATCTCCGGGCGTGTCAAGGCCATAGGGCCGATTATGAACGCCGCGGGCTACAGCATCCCGGCCATCGAAATCGAGGCCGATGAGGAGGCCCACCGCGCCGACGACGTCATGCGCAAGGCCCAGATAGAATTCGACACCCGCCCCACCGACCGCACCCTGAGCGAGCGCCACACCCCCGAGGAGCTGCGCCGCATCATAGCCGACAGCGGCATCGTGGGTCTGGGCGGCGCCGCATTCCCCTCCACCGTCAAGCTCTCGCCCAAGGCCGGGCACGAGCCTGAACTGCTGATAATCAACGCCTGCGAGTGCGAGCCCTACCTGACTTGCGACGACGCCCTGATACGCGGCTATGCCCCGCGCATTGCCGAGGGCATCGAGCTGATGATGTCGGCCTGCGGCGCCCGCCGCGCCGTCATTGGCATCGAGGACAACAAGCCCGAGGCCATCGCGGCCCTGCGCCGCGCCCTGGACCCCGCCTGGCCCATATCAATCGCAGTGCTTAAGACCAAATACCCCCAGGGTGGCGAGAAACAGCTTGTCGAGGCCGTCACCGGGCGCCGCATCCCCTCGGGCGGTCTGCCCTCCGATGTCGGCGCGGTGGTCAACAACGTGGCCACTGCCTTTGCCGTCTACGCCGCCGTGCTGTGCGGCCGTCCGCTCATCGAGCGTGTCATAACCGTGACTGGCGCCGCCCCCGTGCGCGGCAACTTCCTTGTGGCCGTGGGTACCTCCATCAGCGATGTCTTGGGCTCCGTTCCCGACGATGTCAAGGTGGTGGTCGGCGGCCCGATGATGGGCAGCTCAGCCGTCAATCTTCAGGCACCCGTCACCAAGGCTACCTCGGGCCTGCTGGTGCTCGCAGCCGGCGAAACGCGGCGCCTTACCCCCGACCCGTGCATTCGCTGCGCACGCTGCGTGGAGGCCTGTCCCATGGGTTTGGAACCCTATCTGCTGTCCACCTGCGGACGCCTGCGCATGTGGCCCGAAGCCGCGGAGGCTCGCGTGCTTGACTGCATCGAATGTGGCTCATGCTCCTACATCTGTCCCAGCTCCCGCCCGCTGCTCGACTACATCCGCACGGCCAAGAGTGCCGTCAAAACCTTGAATAAGTGACCTGCCATGATAATATTCTCGCCATCGCCTCACATACACACGCGCCGCACCGCCGCCGGCGCCATGATGCACGTCATCATTGCCCTGCTGCCGGCCGCCTTCGCCGCGGCCTGGTTCTTCGGCCTGCCCGCCATAGGTGTCATGTTGGTGTCCGTAACAGCCTGTGTGGCATTTGAATACCTTATTGCACGCTTCGTGCTGGGCCGACGCCGGGCCGAGCGGCCCTCGCTGATAGCCGCCGCGCTCACCGGCCTGCTCCTGACCCTGAACGTGCCGGCCGGTCTGCCATGGTGGACGGTCCTTGTCGGTGCCCTGTTCGCCATAGGCGTGGCCAAGATGGCCTTCGGCGGCCTGGGCTGCAACATATTCAATCCGGCCATCGCCGCCCGCGTGTTCCTGCTTATCTCGTTCCCGGCGCTGATGACGGTCTGGCCCGTGCCCGGCAGCGGATTCGAAGCCGTGGCCGACGGACTCACCGGCGCAACCCCGCTGGAAGCCCTCAAGAAATTCGGCGCGGCCGATGACTTCAGCATGTTCTGCACCCCCGGCGAGATGTTCATGGGCTCGATAGGCGGTTCGCTTGGCGAGGTCAGCGCCCTGGCCCTGCTCATCGGCTTTGTCTACCTGTTGGCAGTCAGGGTCATAAGCTGGCACATACCCGTGGCCATCATCGCCACCGTGGCCGCGCTCGACCTGCTTGTCGGTGCCCGCGTGGTGCCCAACCTGTTGGGCGGCGGGCTGCTGCTGGGCGCCATCTTCATGGCCACTGACTATGTGACATCGCCCATGACGCGCCGCGGCATGCTCATCTACGGCGTGCTCATAGGCGTGGTGACGGTGGTCATCCGCCAGTGGGGCGCTTACCCCGAGGGCATGTCGTTCGCCATCCTCTTAGGCAACGGCCTGACCCCGCTCATCAACCGCTGGTGCCGCCCCGTGCGGTTCGGCAAACTGCAGAAGGAGGACGCCGTATGAAATCCTCGCTGCGCAACATGGTGCTGTCGCTTGGCTGCGTCAGCATAGCCGTGGCCGGCCTGTTGGCGGCTGTCAACTCTCTGACTGCCGACCGTATAGCCCTCAACGCCTCCATGGCCGAGACAGAGGCCGTGGCCACCGTCATGCCCCGATTCGCCAACAATCCCATGGCCGACACCTTGACCGTGGACGGCTGCCGCATCTACCCCGGCCGCGTGGACGGCCGCCTGACCGGCGCCGCCGTGCTCGTGACGACCAACGAGGGCTTCTCCGGCCCGCTCACCATCATGGTGGGCTTCGACGCCGAGGGTGGCCTGACAGACTATTCCATACTGGAATCCACCGAGACGCCCGGTCTGGGCGACAAGGCCGCCGAGTGGTTCCGCGACCCCGAGGGCCGGCACTCCGTCATTGGCAGCCGCGACGAGCTGACCGTGACCAAGGACGGCGGCAACATTGACGGCATCACAGCCGCCACAATCACCTCCAGAGCCTTCTTAGGCGCCGTCAATCGCGCCCGCGCCGCCTTTCTGAAATTCTCCAAACAAGACAACACCGCATCATGAAGCCATTATCGATAATTGTCAACGGCATCATCCGGCAGAATCCCACCTTTGTGCTCATCCTGGGCATGTGCCCCACCTTGGGCACCACCTCGTCGGCCCTGACGGGTATGTCCATGGGCCTGGCCACACTGTTTGTGCTCATCTGTTCCAACACGGTCATCTCGGCCCTGAAAAGCGTTGTGCCTGACGCCGTGCGCATCCCCGTGTTCATAGTGGTGATAGCCACCTTCGTCACCGTGCTGCAGATGGTCATGCAGGCCTGGCTGCCGGGGCTCTATGCCGCCCTTGGCATCTTCATTCCGCTCATCGTGGTCAACTGCATCCTGCTGGGCCGTGCCGAAAGTTTCGCGTCGAAGAACGGCGTCCTCGCCTCGGCACTTGACGGCGTGGGCATCGGTCTGGGCTTCACCGCCGCGCTGACCATTATAGGCAGCGTGCGCGAGCTGCTCGGCGCCGGCGCAGTCTTCGGACTGCGCGTCTACCCGGATTCATACGCACCGCTGGTGTTCGTGCTCGCCCCAGGCGCATTCATCGCCCTGGGATTCATCATCGCGGCGTTCAATCGTTTAACCAACAAGGCCTGACCACATTATGCTCACCTTCCTTGCCATCATCATAACGGCGATATTCGTCAACAACATCGTCTTCGCGCAGTTCCTGGGCATATGCCCGTTCATAGGCGTGTCCAAGAACCTCGACTCCGCCGTGGGCATGGGCGCCGCCGTCACCTTTGTCATGGCCATCGCCACCGCCGTCACCTGGGTGCTGCAGCACCTGCTGCTCGAGCCTCTGGGCCTGGCTTACATCCAGACAATCCTGTTCATTCTGGTCATTGCCGTGGTGGTGCAGATGCTTGAAATAGTCATCCGCAAGATTTCGCCGGCACTTTATGCATCTTTAGGCGTTTTTTTGCCGTTGATAACAACCAATTGTGCCGTCTTGGGCGTTGCTATTATAGTAGCCCAACAGAGCATGGACTTCGTGACCTCCATAGTTTATGCCGTGGCCACGGCGCTCGGCTTCCTGCTGGCGCTGGTCATCTTCGCCGGCATACGCACCCAGTTGGCCATGACTGATGTGCCCCGACCCATGCGCGGAGTGCCCATCGCTCTGATTGTGGCAGGCATGTTGGCTATGGCCTTCATGGGCTTTGCCGGTATAAAACTTTAAAACACAAAAATATGAGACTTGACGGACGACGCAAAAGCAACAACGTGAATGACCGCCGCGGCATATCGGGGCGAAAACTGGGTATCGGCGGTGGCATCATCGGCGTTATCCTGGTAGGTGTGGTGACGCTCCTCTCGGGCGGCAACCTGGGCGATGTGCTCAGCAACGTGATGGGTTCCGGACAACTGACAACACAGACCGAGTACAAACCCGACGCCGAGGACGAGCGCCTGGCCGACCTCGCCTCAAAGGTTCTGGCCGGCACCGAGGACGTCTGGACACAGGAATTCCGCAAACAGGGCTGGGGCGAATATGAGTGCCCCAAGCTGGTGCTCTTCAGCGGCGCCGTGCAGAGCGGCTGCGGCCACGCCACATCGCAGACCGGACCGTTCTACTGCTCGGCCGACCAGACGGTGTACATCGACCTTGACTTCTTCAAGCAGATGCAGTCGCAGATAGGTGCCGGCGGCGACTTTGCCTACGCCTACGTCATAGCCCACGAGGTGGGCCACCATGTACAGTACCTGTTGGGAACGCTCACACAGGCCCACGAACAGATGAACCGCGTAAGCCAGACCGAGGCCAATCAGATAAGCGTGCGCCTTGAACTCCAGGCCGACTTCCTGGCCGGCGTCTGGGCCAACCGCGACAACGCCCTGTTCAGTTCAATCGAGCCCGGCGACGTGGAGAACGCCATCAACGCCGCCTCAAAAATCGGCGACGATTATCTGCAGCGCAAGGCCACCGGCCGCGAACAGCCCGAGACGTTCAACCACGGCCGCTCGTCGCAACGCATGGCCTGGCTGACCAAGGGCATCCGCACCGGCGACCCCACGCAGGGCGATACCTTCTCACCCGCATACTCGCAGCTCTGATGCAGTACGACGAGCGCTACATGCGCCGCGCCCTGGAGCTGGCAGCCCGCGGGCGCGGCAATACGTCGCCCAATCCCATGGTGGGCGCGGTCATCGTCGGCCCTGACGGCCGCATCATAGGCGAGGGCTATCACCGCAAGTGCGGCAGCGGCCATGCCGAGGTCAATGCCGTGGCATCCGTGGCCGACCGCTCGCTGCTGCGCGACAGCACCATGTACGTCACCCTGGAACCGTGCAGCCACTACGGCAAGACCCCGCCGTGCGCCAAACTCATCATAGACTGCGGCATACCGCGCGTGGTTGTCGGCGCCGCCGACCCCTTCCCCGAGGTCTCCGGCCGAGGCATAGCCATGCTGCGCAACGCCGGTATTGAGGTCGTGCAGGGCGTGTTGGCTGACGAGTCGCGCCGCCTCAACGCCGTCTTCATGACCGCCCATGAACAGCAACGCCCCTACATAACGCTGAAGTGGGCACAGTCGGCCGACGGATTCATCGACTCCGACCGCCCTGACGGCAAGGCCTGCCGCTTCTCCACGCCCGTCACCACGCTGATGACCCACCGCCTGCGGGCCGAGCACGACGCCATCCTGGTAGGGTCGGGGACAGTGCTCGCCGACAAGCCCCGGCTCAACGTCCGGCTCAACGGTCTGCGCAACCCTCAGCCCGTTATCCTGGATCGCCGCGGCCGCCTGCGCCCCGGCGACATCACCACCGAGCTCCCCCCGATAATCCTCAGCGACTATCCCGACCTGCACAGCGCCATGCACAGCCTATATGGCCGCGGCATCACATCCGTGCTTGTCGAAGGCGGCCGGCAGGTACTTCAGTCCTTCATAGACGCCGGGCTTTACGACCAAGTCAGAGTCGAGGTAGCCCCATGCCGCCTGGGTTCGCATGGAGTAGTCCCCGCCCCGGTCATTCAAGGCCTCCCCGCCCGCACCGTCCACATCGGCCCCAACCGCCTCCTCTACTACCCCGCCTCCGGCCGACAGATATTCTGACATTTTTAGACAGAAAGACATAAAAACAAAATTATGTCTTTTTGTCTTTATGTCTTTATGTTTGAAATTTCCTGTCGGAAATATGTCTTTCTGTCTGAAAAATCAGTCGTCGTCGGTGTCGGGGGCGGCGGTGTGGGGCAGGACAGCGTGGAGGCAGATGAAGCCCAGGATGCCGGACAGCAGCGAGCCCAGGACGATGCCTAATTTGGCGTGGTTGAGCAGGTCGATCTGATGCGCGTCACCGCCGCCGAAGGTCAGCGTGGCGATGAACAGCGACACGGTGAAGCCGATACCGCCCAGCATGGCTACGGCGGCCATCATGTGCCAGTTGGCATGCGCGGGCATGGGCGCCCATTTGAATTTGACGGTCAGCCACGAGAAGGCCAGAATGCCGGCGAATTTGCCGATGATCAGGCCGCAGATGATGGCCAGCGATATGCCTTCGACGGCCGACAGCGGGTCGGTGTCCAGCAGAAAGATGCCGGCGTTGGCAAAGGCGAACAGGGGCACAATCAGGTAGTTGACAATGGGATGCAGCGAGTCTTCGAGTTCCTGCAGAGGCGAGATGACTTTATCCGACGCGTGCTCAATCTGTTTGAGGTAGTTGAGCTGTTCTTTGCTGAGGATGGTGCGGGCGTTGAGGGTCTCGTCGTCCTCGTTGCGCAGTTTGCCCACGGCGCTGCGTATCATCTTGATGTATTTGCGGGGGTTGAACACCGGTTTGGCGGGGATGCAGAAGGCCACAAGCACGCCGGCGATGGTGGGGTGTATGCCGGAGTTGAGGAACAGGAACCACACTACGCCGCCGATGCCCAGGTAGAATATCTTGCTCTGGATGGACATGACGGAGCCGAGCATGAGCAGTCCCAGGCCCACAAGGCCGTAGACGAGCATGTAGAGCTCGATGTCGGTTGAGTAGAAGGCGGCGATGACTATGATGCCGCCGATGTCGTCGACAACGGCCAGGGTGGTCAGGAAAATCTTGAGCGACAGGGGCACGCGCTTGCCCAGCATGGCCAGTACGCCCAGTGAGAAGGCGATATCGGTTGCCATGGGTATGGCGGCGCCGCCGGCGTAGTCGGTGCCGGCGCTCATCCACATGAATATGGCCACGGGTACCACCATGCCGCCCACGGCGGCTACGATGGGCAGCAGCGCCTGACGGAAGGAGGCAAGTTCGCCCACCAGTATTTCACGCTTGATTTCCAGGCCGATGCTGAAGAAGAATATGGCCATAAGGGCGTCGTTGATGAAACCAAGCAGGTTCATGGCGTGGCCGGAGTGGCTGAACACGTTGAAATCGCCCACTTGCAGGCGCACTTCCTGCTGCCAGAAGTCGAAGTAATAGCTGTTGATTGCCGGGATATTCGCTACGACAAGCGCCAGTACTGTGGCGGCTATCAGCACGTTACCGCCCGATGCGTGACGGCGTATGGCCTGGCGGGCCGCATAGAATATGGCCGGGAAGCCCGCTGTTGAGTCGGGCGCGGGTTGATTCTGAAGGTTTTCGTTCATAGTTATATGTAATTGATGCGCCGGGGCGCAGAAAGAAGTACGGGTGTGCACACCCTTCCATATACTTAAAAACACCCCGAGGACTCGGGGTGTTTAGTTGTCAGTCAAGTTTTAATACGGCCAGGAAGGCTTTCTGGGGCACTTCGACGGAGCCGATCTGCTTCATGCGTTTCTTGCCCTTTTTCTGCTTTTCCAGCAGCTTGCGTTTACGGGAGATGTCGCCGCCGTAACACTTGGCGGTCACGTCCTTACGCACAGCCTTGATGGTCTCGCGGGCAATGATTTTGGCGCCTATTGCGGCCTGGATGGCTATGTCGAACTGCTGGCGCGGAATCAACTCCTTGAGTTTCTCGCACATGCGGCGGCCGAATCCCACGGCGTTGTCGGTATGCGTCAGGGTGGACAGGGCGTCTACGCTCTCGCCGTTGAGCAGGATGTCCAGCTTGACCAGCTTGGACTCGCGGAAGCCGTTGAGGTGGTAGTCAAAGGATGCGTAGCCCTTGGAGATGCTCTTGAGCTTATCGTAGAAGTCGATAACTATCTCGCCCAGAGGCATATCGAAGGTCAGCTCCATGCGGTGGCCGCCGGAGATGTACTCCTGGCGCACCAGCTCGCCGCGCTTGCCCAGGCACAGCGTCATGATGGGGCCGATGAACTCGGGCGTGGTGATGACGGAGGCGCGGATATAGGGCTCCTCGATGTGGTCTATAAGGGTGATGTCGGGCAGGCCGGAGGGGTTGTGCACCTCGGTCATGTTGCCTTTTTTGTCGTATACGCGGTAGGAGACGTTGGGCACGGTGGTGATGACGTCCATGTCGAATTCGCGTCCCAGGCGCTCCTGGATAATCTCCATGTGCAGCAGGCCCAGGAAACCGCAGCGGAAGCCGAAGCCCAGTGCCACGGATGATTCCGGGGTGAACGTCAGCGAGGCGTCGTTGAGCTGCAGTTTTTCAAGCGAGGTGCGCAGGTTTTCGAAATCCTCCGTCTCGATGGGGTAGACGCCGGCGAAGACCATGGGCTTGACCTCCTGGAAGCCGTTGATGGCCTCGGCGCAGGGACGGTCCACGTGGGTGATGGTATCGCCCACCTTGACCTCGCGTGATGTCTTGATGCCTGATATGATGTAGCCTACGTTGCCGGCCGAGAGTTCCTTGCGGGGCGAGAGGTCCATCTTCAGCACGCCAATCTCGTCGGCATGATATTCCTTGCCGGTGGCGACGAATTTCACAAAGTCGCCGTCATGTATGGTGCCGTTTTCAATCTTGAAGTAGGCTATGATGCCGCGGAAGGGGTTGAATACCGAGTCGAAGATCAGCGCCTGGAGCGGGGCCGAGGGGTCGCCCTGCGGGGCGGGAACGCGCTCCACGATGGCCTGCAGGATGTCGGGCACGCCCATGCCGGTCTTGCCGCTGGCGCGGATTATCTCCTCGCGCTTGCAGCCCAACAGCTCGATAATCTGGTCCTCAACCTCTTCGGGGTTGGCCGAGTCAAGGTCGCACTTGTTCAGTACGGGGATGATTTCCAGGTTGTTGTCAATGGCCATGTACAGGTTGGAGATGGTCTGCGCCTGTATGCCCTGGGTGGCGTCGACCACCAGCAGGGCGCCCTCGCACGCTGCGATGGAGCGCGAAACCTCGTATGAGAAGTCGACGTGTCCCGGAGTGTCGATAAGGTTGAGAACGTACTTCTCGCCGTCCAGGGTGTAGTCCATCTGTATGGCGTGGCTCTTGATGGTGATGCCTCGTTCGCGTTCAAGGTCCATGTCGTCAAGGACCTGTGCCTCCATATCCTTGCCCGTGACGGTATTTGTGTATTCAAGCAGGCGGTCGGCCAGGGTCGATTTGCCGTGATCGATGTGTGCTATGATGCAAAAATTTCGGATATTCTTCATTCTCTACGGAAATATTGTGCAAAGGTACGAAAAAAAATCCGTAAATTTGCGCGTCCAAAAAATATTATGCTCCAAGTAACTTATGACTTACCGTGAATTAAACGCGGCCGAGATAGCCGCGCTCGAATCGCAGGGCTGCACTGCCGGCGACTGGTCGCTGGTCCGTGTGGCCGATCCTTTTGTTACATCTAATTATAAAAACGTCACATTTTCGGGCAATGTTCGCCTGGGCACCACCGACAAGGTCTTTATCCGCTCCGGTTGCATCCCCCTGCGCAGCGGCATCTACAACGCGCTGATTCACAACTGCACCGTGGGCAACGACGTGCTCATCAACAAGGTGACCAACTACATCGTGGACTATGACATAGAGGACGACGTGCTCATTGAGAACGCCGGCCGCATAGCCATGAACGGCGAGAGCGCCTTCGGCAACGGCGTCGAGGTGTCGGTGCTCAACGAGACCGGCGGCCGCGAGGTGCCCATCTACGATACCCTCTCGGCCCAGGTGGCCTACCTGATAGCCATGTACCGCCACGACACCGCACTGATGCAGGGCCTGCACGGCATGATAAGACGCTACGTCGACGCCCGCCGCAGCACTCGCGGGCGCGTGTGCTCGGGCGCGCGTATAATTAATGTAGGCAGCATCAACAACGTATACATCGGCCCCTGTGCCGTCATTGACGGCGCCTCGCGTCTGACCAACGGCTCCCTCATGTCCGAGCCCGAGGCACCCATATTCGTAGGCGCCAACGTCCTGGCCAAGGACTTCATTATGGCCGCCGGCTCCACTATGGACGAGGGCGCCGTGGCTGCCCACGCCTTCATAGGCCAGGGCACACAGCTGACACGCCTGTTCTCGGCCCATGATTCACTTTTCTTTGCCAATTGCATCTGCGAGAACGGCGAGGCCGCTGCCGTGTTCGGCGGTCCCTACACAGTGACGATGCACAAGTCCAGCCTGCTCATCGCCGGCATGTTCTCATTCCTCAACGCCGGCTCGGGTTCCAACCAGAGCAACCACATGTACAAGCTCGGGCCCATCCATCAGGGCGTCGTAGAGCGCGGCTCCAAGACCACATCCGACAGCTACATCCTCTGGCCCGCCCGCATCGGCGCCTTCTCGCTGGTGATGGGCCGCCTGGTGTGCCATCCGGACACATCGCGCCTGCCCTTCTCCTACCTCATCGAGAAAGGCGGCCGCTTCCATCTGGTGCCCGGCGTCAACCTCAAGAGCGTGGGCACAATCCGCGACGCCATGAAATGGCCCAAGCGCGACCGCCGCACCGCCGCACGCAAGCTGGACCTCATCAACTTCAACCTGCTCAGCCCCTACACCGTGTCCAAGATGATGGACGGCGCCGAACTCCTTGAGACACTGCGCCTCACCGGCGGCCCCACCAGCGAGGTCTACTCCTATCAGGGCCTGTCGCTGACCGCCCGCGCGCTGGACAAGGGCAAGATGTACTACTCCCTGGCCATCGACAAATTCATGGGCAACTCCGTCATAAAACGCCTCGAGGGCGCACCCCTGCAGGACGACGAGGACATCCGCCGCCGTCTGCGTCCCACCGCCGAGGCCGGCGCCGGCGAGTGGGTGGACATCTGCGGCCTGCTCGCCCCCAAGAGCGAGATCAAGCGTCTCACCGCCGACATCGGCAGCGGCGCCGTCACATCGCTCGATGAAGTTGACAGCCGCCTGCGCCAACTCCACACCGACTATTACGACATGGAATGGACCTGGGTGGCCGACAACTTCACCCGCTGGTACCACAAGCCCCTGGACAGCCTCACCGCAGACGACATCCGCGCCATCGTCGACCGCTGGACCGAGAGCGTCGTCACGCTGGACCGCATGGTCTACGACGACGCCCGCAAGGAATTCTCGGCCATCTCGCGCATCGGATTCGGCGTGGACGGCAGCGACGGCCGCACCCGGCTCGATTTCGAGAACGTCCGCGGCGAATTCGAGAAGGACCCCTTCGTCACCATGGTCATGCACCACATCGAGGCCAAGACCGCCCTGGGCCTCGAACTCAAATCCCGCCTGCGATAAAATCGTATGGATGCACGCTCGTGTATCCGCGTTGCAATAGGTTCATAACGTGACAACTAAGCGTATGTCGCGACGCGGGCGCACGGGCCGTGCGCCCCTACTATTATAAAGCCGCGGAGCGGCGATTTGAACCTTTTATCGGGTTTACTGAAAAATTTAGCGGACTATTTGGGGCGTAATTTCAGAAAATTACGTACTTTTGCCCATGACTCACGCCGGGCGTCTTCCAAGCGAGGAAGCGAGGCGGGAGGCAAATGAAATAAAAGGCGTTTACTCGCGCTTTATTCTTGTCAATCAAAAATCGCCAAATTTTTCAGCAGTCAAGAATATTGCAAAGTGGACGCTCACGGGTATGTATATACCTATCCGGGCTCATTCTATGCCTTTAGGGCATGGAGTGGGTTTGGGGTATTACATAACGGCGTGAGTATCTGCGTTGTTTTCTTACTGCAAAGGCGTTTGGCGATGCCTTGATTGAAAGATAGCAACGGTATGATACCCGCGCCTTTTTGTGTAACCACGTCGCAGTTGGGTATTGGCGACAATTCAATCTGTCGTGATGAACAAGACAGAACTTGCCCGAAAAATACAGGACCTGGACGGTTTGAGCAGCGAGGAAAAAGCCGCGTTGCTCCAGCTCATCCGCGGCCACAAAAAGTACGGTCTTGTATGGGAAGACAAACCCGAAGACATCGAGGAGCGCCTTCGCGAGGAACTGCCTATCCTTGTGGAGCGCAACGACGCGAAAGTCCACCCGATAATCTCGGACAATCCCTATGCGCCCAATCATATAATTATCGAAGGTGATAACCTCGCCGCGCTTACAGAGCTGTCATACACCCACGCCGGTAAGATTGATGTTATCTACATCGACCCTCCGTACAATACTGGAAATACTGATAGAGATGGCGGTTTTGTTTATAACGATTCATTTGTGGGAGCAGATGACGATTATAAACATTCTCTTTGGCTTTCTTTTATGGCTAAACGTCTCAAAATAGCCAAACAACTTCTTTCAAAGTCAGGTCTCATGTTCATTTCTATAGGCGACCATGAAATGTCGCAGTTAGTAAATCTCTGCAAAGAAATTTTCCTCGAGCCTAATTATATTGAAACATATATTTGGGTGAGTACGAATCGGCCGGACAATAGCTCTCCAATTTTACGACGCAACGCTGAATTTGTTTTGTGTGTTGCTCGTGATGCAAAGGCAATAAAAGAATTTAGGGGAGTCGTTTCTGCTACATCAGGAATGCCTTCTTTGACAAAGGCAAAAGAAAAGATTAAAACGATAACGTTTCCCGCAAATTCAGTGCGAACTTCACTGCCTGATGGCACTTACAGTGCTGGTCTTAAAGAAAACGGCAGAAATCCGCAATGGGAACTTATGGCAGATGCAACTGCTGAAAATGGCTTTTTCATAACTCCCGTTATACTCAAAGGTCATTCCTATTGGGCTACTGATAAAAAGATACGGGAGGAACTTGCTGCTGGAACTGAAATTTGGGTCAAATCCGAATCGTTTGTACCTTATTACCTAAAGACAAAAGAATCGGTAAACAGACCTACTAAAATACTTCCTGGTGATATTGTTAAAGATGGCTTGTTCGCGAATACCGAACTTAACGCCGGCATCTTCCACGAAAAAGTTTTCAATAATCCAAAACCATCGCCTCTTGTTCAATTTTTAATTAACTTTATCCCAAGTAAAACAGTCCTCGACTTCTTCGCCGGGTCGGGCACTACGCTTCATGCGGTGATGCAGCTTAATGCCGATGATGGGGGCAAGCGCACTTGCATTCTTTGCACCAACAACGAAAAGAATATTTGCGAGGATGTGACCTATGAGCGCAACAAGCGCGTTATCCTTGGCTATACCAAGCCGAACGGTGAATTTGTAGAGGGTCTGCATGACAACAATCTCCGCTACTATCGCACGGAATTTTTGTCGCGCGAGCGCACAGTCAAGAATATGCGTCGGCTGGTTCAGGCTTCAACGGGGTTGCTCTGCATAAAGAACGATCTGTATACCGAGGCTCTGTTCGGTGGCCGCAAGTTGAACCCGACGTATGCCCGATACTTTGAGCATGGCGGCCGGCGTATGCTGGTCATTTATGACGAAAGGGCTATACCGTTCATAGCCGATATTATCAAGACAATGCCGAAGGAGGGCGAGAAAATCAAGGTGTATGTTTTTTCGCACGGAAGCTATGCTTATGATGATGAATTTGCCGAGGTGCCCGACCGCGTGACGCTATGCGCCCTGCCGCAGGCCATCTACGATGCTTACCGTAAAGTGCTGCCCCGGCAAAAGCCTAAGTTCCTTGCCGACGACATTGTGGAAGAAAACACAGAAACGGATGATATTCAGATGGGCGGACTGTTCGCCGCAGAGCCGGAAGGAGGTGCACAATGAAACAATTACGATACCAGCAGAAAGCCGTTAACGAACTTGTTAACAAGACGATTGACCTGTTGGGCCGGCGCGGGAACCGCCACACATTGGTTTTCAGAGCTCCCACAGGCTCGGGCAAAACCGTGATGGCATCCGAAATGCTTATGCGGCTCAATCAGGAACTGACCGAGCGCCCCGATGCACCGTTTACAGAGGTTGCCTATATATGGATTGCCCCGAACAAGCTGCATGAGCAGAGCTACTTCAAGATGAAAAACTATTTTACCGAAAACTGTGCTCTGCGACCTGTTATCTTCGATGAACTGGACCACTCGGCCGACGGCTATATCCGCCCCGGCGAAATTCTCTTTGTGAATTGGGAGAGTGTAAACAAGGATAATAACCTGTTGGTGCGCGAAACGGAAAACTCGGCATCGCTCTATGACATTACCCGCCGCACGCAGGACGATAACGGTATTCCCATCGTGCTGGTGATAGACGAGGAGCATCAATTCGGAAGTAAAATGGCAAAGAAATCAGAGAAGGTTCTTGCCACCATTCAGCCCAAAGTGGAGATACGCATGTCGGCTACTCCTGACCCGCGAAATGATGCCGAATGGGTTACTGTACAACGCACTGATGTGATTGAGGAAAGAATGATTAAGGAAAACATTGTCCTTAATCCGGCACTGAATTTCAACGCCCCGCACGGCTCGCTCAATCAGCACCTCATATGGTTAGCGTTGCAGAAGCGTGAAGAACTTGCCGGTCTCTACCGTGCCGAGGGCTCCGATGTCAATCCGCTTTTGCTTATACAGCTCCCTAACGACGACAGCGAAAAGCTCACGGCCGACGATACAAAAGTCAGGGATGAGGTTATAGCCACGCTGGATGCCTATGGTATAAACACCGCCAACGGCAAACTCGCAATTTGGCTGTCAGGCGAAAAGACCGACAACATGGAACTCATCGACCGCCCCAACGACCCCACCGAGGTGCTGCTTTTCAAGCAGGCTATTGCTCTGGGTTGGGATTGTCCGCGTGCAGCGGTGCTTCTCATCTTCCGCAAGGTTGAGAGCTTCAAATTTTCGGCGCAGACTGTGGGGCGCATACTCAGAATGCCGGAACAGGATTATTATACCGACCAGCGGCTCAATCAAGGATATGTATATACAAACCTCTCGAAAGATATAATCGAGATCGTAAAGGACGATATGGATTACTTAGCCACAAACGTCAGGGCTGTACGACGCGAGGGGATTACGAATATTGTCCTTGATTCCGAATACCGCGACCGACTGTCGGCCGACCGAAACCGCCTCGGCACTGACTTCAAGGAGATTCTCATAAAGACATTTATGCTTGAATGGAAGCTTGAGGGTGGTGGCTCATCGTTCTTTACGGAGGATGACCTTTTCGGCGACGGCGACGGCGACGGCGACGGCATACCGGCAGGCGCAGGCGCAGGCGCAGGCGCCACTAACGAGGCTTATCACAACCTTCAGAAGGCAAAAACTATACAAAACATACGTTTTGATGTAAAATGCATCGGGACGGACATTGTCCGTGACCTTGAAATGACCGGCGAGGTTGGTTCCAAACTTATTAAAAGCAAGGCGACATATGTAAATAATGTGGCCGATATCACGGCTATGTTCCTTGCACTGTGCAAACGGTTGCTGGGCAATGACTATGAGCAACAGAGCGTCAAGACGCTTGCCGGCGCTGTCAAGGAGGTGATGGAAGAACTTTTTGAGGTATTTGAGTATGATGCCATGAAGATAATACTCTTCAATGATAATGAGCATAATAACCGCCCTAAGTTCGAAAGGCTTATTTATAAAGCCATTCAAAAGTATACCGAGATATTGCGCAGACGTAAGGCTGCGGCCAAGCGTCGCGCTTTCAGGCATTTTGAATGGGTGGTGCCGGCTGAACGCTCCTATACCATTGACAACCATACCAAACGACCTGAAATAGCGTATCACGCATTACTGCCGTTTATGGAGTACAGCGGTCCGAATTCCTCTACGCCGGAGCATAGCTTTGCCGACTTCCTGGACAGTAACAGCAATGTGATAGAATGGTGGTATAAGAATGGCGACCACGGCAAGGCCCATTATGCCATCGGTTATACCAATTCTATCGGCGAAAAAGACTTGTTCTATGTCGATTTTATCATACGTATGAAGAGCGGTGATATTTTCCTTTTCGATACGAAAACGAAAAGGAGCGACCCGGAGGCACCATACAAGCATAATGCGCTGTGGGAATATATGCAACTTCCGGAAAACCGTGACAAGCGGCTTCGCGGAGGCATCATTATAAAGGACGAATTCGGCAATTGGCTGTATCCTCCTGAAAAAATAGACCTTAATCGCGGCACCTCAGATACAACAGACTGGACTAATTTCGACCCGCAGAATTGCTGAGGTAGCAAAACTATTAAATTTCCGTAAAAAGTAGGGACGCGATTAATCGCGTCCACGTTGATAGCGGCTTAACCATCAGGTAATCAACTATCTACGTGGACGCGATTAATCGCGTCCCTACAAATCCTAAACGAACAGCTCGGAGAGGGTGGGGTGGACGTGGGTGTAGCGGCGGGGGATCTGCTCCAGGGGGGTGCCTTCTTTTATGAGGATGGTGGCTTCGGCTATGAGGTCGGCGGCGTGGGGGCCAATGGCGGTGGCGGCCAGCAGGGCGCGGGTCTCACGGTCGACGGTGAGCTTGAGCACGCCATCGGCGCCCATGGCCAGGGCTTTGCCGTTGGAGGCGTAGTTGCGACGGATGACGTCGACGGCGCGGTCAGCGAACGTCAGCGGCCCTACGGCGGCTACTTCAGGCACGGTGAAGACTACGGCGGGTGTGGCGGCGGCGTTGAAGATGTCGGCTTCGCCGGTCAGGACTACGTTGGCCTGGGCGGATGCGGCGTGGGCCAACTGGCACAGGCCGTTGACGTCGCCTATGGCGTAGATGCCGGGCGCGGAGGTGCGCATCAGGCTGTCTACGGCTATGAATCCGCGGTCGGTGAGGTTGACACCGGCTTCGGCCACTCCGGCAGGAACGACGGGGCGACGTCCCACGGCCATGACGGCGCAGTCGGCCTGCATCTGACGTTCGCCGCGCTTGTCGGCGAAGTGCACGGTGACGCCGCCGCCGTCGGCATTGCGCTCCAGGCGGGTCACTCCGGCTCCGGTCATGATGTCGATGCCCCGGCGCGTGAGTTTCTGGCGCAGGCGCTTGGCAATTTCGGGGTCGAAGGGCGGCAGAATTTCCTTGCAGTATTCAATCACGCTGACTTCCGAGCCCAGGGCGGCCATGATGGATGCGAATTCCATGCCTATGACGCCGCCGCCGATAATCACGGCGCTCTGCGGCAGCTGTTCCAGGGCCAGGACATCGTCGCTGGTCAGAGCCAGGTCGGCGCCCTCGACGGGCAGGCGGGCGGGCTGCGAGCCGGTGGCGATGACTATGCGGCGCGGGGCTGCGTATACGTCCTCGCCCACGGCTACTTCCATTCCGGGCAGCAGCCGGGCCTCGCCCTCGATGACGGTGCAGCGGCCCAGCACGGCCAGTACCTGGGAGCGGAGTTCGGCCACCACGGCGTTCATGCGTGCGGCCACGGCGGGATAGTCAACGCTCACCGGGCCGGTGTGAATGCCGAAGTCCGCAGCTCCGGCGCACTCCAGGGCGCGCTCGGCCGATGCGGCCAGGCACTTGGTGGGGATGCATCCGCGGTTGAGGCATGTGCCGCCGGGGTGCGAGCGCTCTATGACGGCAACGTTCTCGCCCGCCGCGGCGAGCGCGGCCGCGAGCGGATATCCGCCCGGGCCGGCGCCGATTATGATGGTGCCGAATGCGGCTTTCATAAGTCGGAGAATTTCACCTTGGGATGCAGGGCTGCCTCGGTGTCGTCGGGGTGCACAGCGGGGGTGTCGTGGGGGGCTGACTTGACAAGGTCAGGTGTCTCGGCGGCTTCGCGTGCAATCTGACGCATGGCGGCGATGAATACGTCCAGGGTCTCGCGGCTCTCGCTCTCGGTGGGCTCAATCATGAGCGACTCATGGAACAGCAGCGGGAAGTAGATGGTGGGGGCGTGGAAGCCGAGGTCCAGCAGGCGCTTGGCCACGTTGAGCGTGGTGACGCCGGTCGACTTGTCGGCCAGGCCGTCGAACACGAATTCGTGCTTGCACGGGCCGGGCACGGGCAGCAGGTACACGTCCTTGAGGGCGTTCATGACATAGTTGGCGTTGAGCGTGGCCAGCTTGCCGGCCATTGCCAGGCCGTCGGCGCCCATTGCTAGGATGTAGGCGAAGGCCTTGATGAAGACGGTGTAGTTGCCGAACCACGATGACACGCGGCCCAGGGCGGTGTCCGAAGTCTGCTCGACGTAGAGCGAGCCGTCGCCGCGGCGACGTATGCGGGGCGAGGGCAGGAATTCCTCCAGACCCTTGCGGACGCCAACGGGGCCTGCGCCGGGACCGCCGCCGCCGTGAGGCGTCGAGAAGGTCTTGTGCAGGTTGATGTGCATCACGTCGAAGCCCATGTCGCCGGGACGGGCAACGCCCAACATGGGGTTGAGGTTGGCGCCGTCGTAGTAGAGCAGGGCGCCGGCGGCGTGCACGGCGTCGGCTATGGCGGGGATGTTCTTCTCGAACATGCCGGTGGTGTTGGGGTTGGTCATCATGACGGCGGCCACGGTCTCATCCAGCTTGGAGCGGAGGTCGTCGACATCCACGGTGCCGTCGGCCAGGCTCTTGACCTCGATCACTTCGTAGCCGGCTATCATGGCCGATGCGGGGTTGGTGCCGTGGGCCGAGTCGGGCACGATTACGCGGGTGCGGGCCGAGTCGCCGCGGCTGTCGTGGTAGGCGTGGATGACCATCAGGCCGGTGAGCTCGCCGTGAGCGCCGGCAAAGGGGTTGAGTGTGAACTCGGCCATGCCGCCTATCTCGCTGAGCATGTTCTCCAGCATGCGGTAGAGCTTGAGGGCGCCCTGGACCGTAGATGCGGGCTGGGCGGGGTGCAGCGCGGCGATGACGGGGTCGGCGCCCAGCGATTCGTTGATTTTGGGGTTGTACTTCATGGTACATGAACCCAGGGGATAGAAGCCCGTGTCGACGCCGAAGTTGTTGGTCGACTGGTTGGTATAGTGGCGCACCAGGGTGGGCTCGTCAACCTCGGGCAGGGCGGGAGCCTGCTGTCTGAGCACCGCATCGGGCAGTTCAATGTCGTCGTAGAGGCGGCGCGGCATGTCGTAGCCGCGGCGTCCGGGACATGACAGGTCGAATATCAGTTTGTCGTATAGTTTGCGGTTCATGGCTCAGAGATTTATGACGGTCTGTATGTATTGGTCGATTTCCACGGGGGTGCGTTTCTCGGTGACGGCGATGATGATTTCCGTATCGTCCACGGCCACGCCGCCCAGGATACCCTGTTCGCGCAGGGCCTGCAGCAGGGCGCCGGTGGTGTAGCCGTCGGCCATGGTCATGGCAAACTCGTTGATGAACGGTTTGTCCGGGTAGGTCAGGCGCATCTTGCCGGTTGCTTCCAGCTCGCGGGCCAGGAAGTGTGCGGCGTTGGCCGAGAGGCGGTTGAGCTCGCGCAGGCCTTCGGCGCCGTACAGTGCCATGAACGCGCCGGCGTGGAGCGTCATGATGCCCTGGTTGGAGCATATGTTGGATGTGGCCTTCTCGCGGCGGATGTGCTGCTCGCGGGCCTGCAGGGTGAGCACGAAGGTGCGCTGGCCCAGGGCGTCGGTTGTGGCGCCCACAATGCGGCCGGGCATCTTGCGCATCAGCGCCTTGGTGGTGCACATGTAGCCCAGGTAGGGACCGCCGAAGTTCAGCGGCATGCCCAGCGACTGTGCGTCGCCCACGGCTATGTCGGCGCCCCATTCGCCCTGCGGACGGGCCCAGGCCAGGGTCAGGGCGTGGCTGTTGATGATCAGCAGCGCCTTGGCGGCGTGGATGAGGTCGGCCCAGCCGCTGAGGTCCTCAAGGATGCCTCGGTAGTTGGGCGTGGCCACGATGACGCCGGCAACGTCGCCGGCGCCGAGCATCAGCTCCAGCTCGCGGCGGTCGGTGACGCCGTCACGGGCCGGGATAACCTCGACGGCTATGCGGTGATAGCGGGCATAGGTATTGACCACGGCGGCAGTCTTGGGGTCGACGGTGGCGGAGATGAGTACGCGGCGTTTTTTGCGGGAAGCGTTGACGGCCATCAGCATGGCCTCGGCGGTGGCTGTGGCGCCGTCGTACATGGAGGCGTTGCTCACGTCCATGCGCGTAAGCTCACACATCATGCTCTGATACTCAAATATATACTGGAGCGTGCCCTGGGAAATTTCGGGCTGGTAGGGGGTGTAGGCGGTGAGGTATTCGGAGCGCTGCATCACAGCCTGGATGGCGGCGGGGGTGTAGTGGTCATAGGCGCCACAGCCGGCAAAGCATGTCAGGACAGTGTTCTGAGCGTTGAGGGCGTCGAAACCGCGGCGGACCTCAACCTCGCTGAGCGCGTCGGGCAGGGCGTAGCGGCCCTTGAGCCGCAGCGAGGGGTCGACGTCGGCATAGAGGTCGTCGAGCGACGAGGCTCCGCAGGCGCGGAGCATCTCGTCGATCTGTGCCGGGGTGTGCGGCAGGTAACGGTGCTGTGACATGGTGTGTCAGTGTTTTTCGTTGGCGCACACTTGGGCGTATGCCTCGGGGGTGAGCAGGCCTTCCAGTTCGGCGGTGTTGTTCATCTCCACCTTGATGATCCAATGTGTCTCGGGGTCTTCGTTGATCAGACGGGGGTTGTCGATGAGTTCCTCGTTGATTTCGATGACGGCACCGCTGACGGGCGAGAACAGGTCGCTGGCTGCCTTGACGGACTCGATGGCGCCGAATTCCTCGCCGGCGTTAACGTCGTCGTCCATCTCGGGCATGTCCACGTAAACGACGTTGCCGAGCTGCTCGGCGGCGTATTTGGAGATGCCGATGTATGCTGTGTTGCCCTCTACGCGGGCGTATTCGTGTGTGGGAAGGTAGTAAATCATGACTTTTTATAGTTTTAAGGGTTATTTTTTATAGTTGGGGGTGTAGAAGCGTTTTTTGACCACGACGGCGGGGAAGGTCTTGCGGCGGACCTGCACCTGCAGGGGTGTGCCAAGGGCGGCGCAATGTGCGTCCACCAGTGCCATTGCCAGGTTCTTGTCCAGCGTGATGGAGTGGTAGCCGGTGGTGACGGTGCCCACCTGGTTGCCCTCGGCGTCCAGCACGGGATAGCCGTGGCGGGCTATGGCGCGGCCTTCAATCTCCAGGCCGACGGTCTTGCGGGTCAGGCCCTGCTCCTTCTGGCGCACCAGGGCGTCGCGGCCCATGAATGCGGGCTTGTCCACCTTGGCGAACATGCCCAGGCCGGCTTCCAGCGGGGTGATTTCGTCGGTCAGCTCGTCGCCGTACAGGGGCAGGCCGGCCTCGAAGCGCAGTGTGTCGCGACAACCCAGGCCGCAGGGCTCCACGCCGGCTTTCATCAGGCGTTCCCATGCCTCGACGATGAGGTGGGCGGGGGCGTAGTATTCGAATCCGTCCTCGCCGGTGTAGCCGGTGCGGCTCACCACGCAGTCGCTGCCGTCGGCGGCCTTGAATTCCTTGAATGTATAGAAGGTGAGGTCCGAGCAGTCAATGCCCAGTACGTCCTGCATGGTGCGTTCGGCCTCGGGACCCTGGATTGCCAGTTCGGCCCAGTGCTCGCTCTGGTCGTCGACGGTGGCCTGCGGGAAGCGCTCGGCCTGCAGATGCATCCAGGCCACGTCCTTGTCAATGTTGGAGGCGTTGATGACCAGGAAGAAGTCCGTGTCGGAGCGTTTGTACACCAGCAGGTCGTCCACGACGCCGCCGTTCTCGTTCAGCATCATGCCGTAAACGACTTTGCCGGGGGCTACTTCGGTGAGTGAGCCGGTGAAGATGTGGTTGACCAGTTCAAGGGCCTGAGGACCGTAGATGCGGACCTCGCCCATGTGCGATACATCGAACACGCCCACGGCCGAGCGGACGGCGCGGTGTTCTTCCTCGATGCCGCGGTAGCTGATGGGCATGTCGAAACCGCCGAAGGGGCTCATCAGCGCTCCCATGGCGGTGTGTTGTGAATGCAGGCAGGTAGTTTTCATTTTTCAGATATTAGAGGTATTGGTAATCAATTCAACAAGGCGGGCTGTGTCCAGTCCGGCCACGGGCATGCGGGTGCCGAAGATGTCGTCCAGACGTGCGGCCACGGACTGCCGGTCGGCGCGGACGCCGCGCAGGGCCTCGGCTGCCCGGTCGGCGCTGTCGCCCTCGGCAAAGAAGTCGCCGCTCAGCTCCAGGCGCTCTATGCAGCCCCGGGCATCCAGCTTCAGGCCAACGGTCACGGAGCCGACGCCCTCAATGCGCTCGGTGCGCGTCAGGGGCAGCGAGGACCGCTCGTCGCGGCGCAGGAAGGCGGGGTCGGTATAAGTCAGCATAATCTCGCGGATGCGGCGGTCCTGTTCGGCATCGACGGTTATGGCCGGGCCGTCGCAAATCAGTGCGGTGGCGCGTTCCACAAACTCGTCGCAGCCCAGGGTCATGCCCTCGCGGCGCAGTGTGGTGATGCGCGCCGGCACGGACCGGACGCCGTTTGACAGCAGTTTGGCGCGGGCCGGGGTCAGCACGCGCGACATCGTGTCCGGGTCGGCGTCATAAAGCATGGTGCCGTGCACGATTGACGCGCGGGGCATGCGGTAGAAGGCGTTGCCGGCCACCTTCCGGCCCCGGATGGCAATGTCGTTGCGTCCGGTGGGCTCGGCCTCCATGCCCAGCGCGTGTAGCATGGAGCATATGCGCGAGGTGTAGTGGGCGAAGCCGCCGCCAACGTCCGCGCGCGAGGTGATGAGCGAGAACATGACGTTGTGATCGTCGGCATAGACGCACCCGCCGCCGCTCTTGCGCCGCCACACGTCTATGCCGCGGGCGGAGGCATAGTCAAGGTCGACTTCAAGCGGCATGACCTGATGCCGGCCGCAGATGACAGTCGGGTGAACCTGCCAGGCAAAGAAATATCCGTCCGGATCGGGTTCGAGACAGGTCGCGGCCCATTCCTCGGCGGCCAGATAGTATGGCAGCGGGAGGCGGTGCGGCACGGGCAGTTTGATAGCTTTCATGGCAGTGCGGGTTAGTCTATGGCAAATGTATGAATAATAATTGAATTATGGCGCGTAAGATGATTTTTTTTCGTTGAAGTGTAATTTTTTTAATATTTTCGCGTCATATGTACGATGACAAAAACGAATGAAAACCCGGCCACGCAACGGTTCACATCCATAATAGACCAATATAAGGATGTGATCGCCAAGGTGTGCTCGCTGTATTCGTCGCAGTCATCGCCCTTCGACGACCTCTATCAGGAGGTGCTCGTCAACCTGTGGGCCGGCATGGAGTCATACCGCGGCGAGGCCAAGATTTCGACGTGGGTCTACCGTGTGGCCATCAATACCTGCATAACCTGGCACCGGCGCAACCGGCGGTTCACCGAGAATACGGTGCCCATCGACGCCACCGTCGACCCGGCCGATACATCGGCCGACACCGCCGGACAGTACCGCGAGCTGTACCGGCTCATTGCCAAGCTTGAACCGGTGGAGAAGGCCATCGTGGCCCTCTGGCTGGACGAGAAAAGCTACGAGGAGATTTCGGCCGTAATGGGCCTGACCAAGGCGAACGTTGCCACGCGCATGCACCGCATACGCGTCAAACTGTCGCGATTAGCCAACCAATAGAACTACCTTACCATGACTGATAACCTTGACCAACTTAAAGAACAATGGCGGCGGCTGTCCGTTGGCGGCCAACGCCTGGACGATGCCAACCGCCGCATTACCGACGAACTGACCCGCCGGCGCGTAAGCACTACGCAGCAGCGTCTGGCCAAACGGTTGCGCAAGTACGTGATACTGGGTCTGGTGCTGCCCGTGCTGGCTCCCACGCTCTACTACGTGCTGGAATGTCCGCTGTGGTTTGCCATTCTTTACGGCCTGTTCGGCATCCTGATGATGGTGGCCAACGCCTTTCTGGTCAATTATATACGTGAGGCCGACCTGATAAGCATGCCTGTGGCCGACGCCGTGCGCCGTGCCGTCAACATCCGTCTGTGGCAGACGCGCATACGCATCATGGGCATAGCCTGCGGCGCCGCCCTGTTGGCCTCGCTGTTCTTCTTCATAGCCGACCGGAATGAGCCCGGGCTGATATTCGCCGGCATCATAGGCCTGGCCGTGGGCCTGTCGGTCAGCATACCGCGCTGCCTGAAGAATATGCGTCTTGCCCGCCGACTGGAGGAATCCCTGTCGGAGGGCTGAGGACTTGTAGAAATAATTATTTGAATGCGGCGGGCTTGCCGGATATGAACAGGGATACGTCGTTGTCTTCCTTGTCCAGAGTATAGCCTACGGTGACGTCGCCGTGGTTGCTTTTGATTACCAATATGACACGCGTCTCGTCGGTGTTGTAGCGTTCGGTGACGGACGTGGCATGGGCGCGGTCGCGGTCAATGGCCTGCTGGATTTTCTTGGCCAGTGCGTTGTTGTTCTCCACCTGGATGCGTCGGTACCATGTATCGTCGGTGCTGATGCGGGTCATTTCCACGTTGGGCATGTCGCGGTATTCGTCGGTGAAGAATTGTTCGACGGACAGATTGGGGATGCGCGCGTGCGCTGCGGCGCAGATGGTCAGGGCCGCAAGGGTCAGAAGTATCTTTTTCATAGACTATTTGTTTTGCGGGTGTTCAAACCGGGGGCGGAGTTCGGCGGGCAGGTCGGCTGAGGTTTCGCTGATGATGGCGTATGTGCGGTCAAGTTCGGTATTGGCCATGTTGGTCATCTCGCGGATGAACTGGCGTGACTGCGACATATCGCGCATGGCTATGCGTCGGGCCATGTTCCGGTCGGTCACCGGCCGGCCCTGACGGTAGACGCTGATGTCGGAATCGGGCCGGGCCGTGTTGGTGCGCCACAGCACCACAGCGCCGATGGCCAGCAACGCGGCCAGCGATGCCGCGGCCGAGAGGATGTAGCGGCGCGGGGAGCGGCGGGCGGGACGTTCACCGCGCCGCATGGCACATTCGAAACCCATGACACCGCGCAGCTGCTCTATGATTTCGCTTTTGCCACGGTATCCGGCTACGATCTGCCTCAGAGCGGCTTCCTCATCGCGGTCAAGGCGGCCCTCGAACCATGCCTCGGCCAGCAGCTCTATGTCATGTTGTTGCAATGCGTTGGGTTTCATAATCATATTCAATTGTCGTAAAAACGTTTTCTGAGTAATTTGCGGGTGCGCGACACGATGGCGCGGGCGGCTTCGACGCTTATGTCGCAGCGGCGGGATATCTCGGCGTAATCAAGCTGTTCGATGACGTACATCTTGAATACCCGGGCGTTCTGCCGGCTGAGGCGGTTGTCAATGAAGTCCATCACCTGCTCCAGGGATTCGCGTGCCATGTAGCGGCTCTCCGATTCGTAATGCTGTTCGGGCACGGGCTCGGACGAGCCGAAGCGGCGGTGGCGCAGACGGTCGATGCACAGATTGCGCAGAATCACGCTCAGCGAGCCCGGCGTGGCCTCGCGACTGCTCTGCCACAGGCGCACGAAGGTGTCCTGCAGGGCGTCGTCGGCCTCGTCGGTGCTGCTGAGTATGTGCGAGGCATATGACCGGAGCTTGAGCCTGGCCGCCATGAATGCCGTTGTGAACGAATCGTGGTCCATACATTTATAATTACGAATCACGCGCGGCGATGTGACACGGCCCCGGTGCAAAAATTTCTCAGTCCTGCGGCACGGCGCGGCGGCAGTAGTTGTATCCGGCCAGGCCGTAGTGCTTGGCCAGACGGCGCAGACGGGCCTTGAAGCCGTCGAAGTCCTTGGGACCGGCGCACCACTGCACCTCGGCCAGGGCGCCCATGCGGGGCAGCTCCATGTATTCGGCGTGGCTGAAGGTGGGGATGTACTCGGCCCAGAGATTGGCCTGGACGCCGATGATGTGGCGTGCCTGCTCGGGTGTGAGGTCGTCCGGCACGGGTTCGTAGCCGTATACGTCGACAAGTTCTACGGGATGGCTCCATGAGGCGGCAAGGGGTTCGCCCTCGTGGTCCTTGAACTGATAGAAGTCAAAGTACAGGTGGGTGCAGGGCGTCATGATGGCATCATGTCCGGCCAGTGCGGCCTGGCGTCCGCCCTTCACGCCGCGCCACGACATGATTATGGAGCCGGGAGCCACGTTGCCTTCCAGGATTTCGTCCCAGCCTATGGTGCGGCGGCCTTTGGAGGCAAGGAATTGAGTGGCATGGGCCATGACGTGGCTCTGCAGTTTCTGCTCGGCGGTGAAATGCTCGTCGTCCTTCAGGCCCAACTCGGCAATGCGCTGCTGACACTTGGGGCACTCCTTCCAGCGTGTCTTGGGACACTCGTCGCCGCCGATGTGGACGTATTTCGAGGGGAAAAGCTCGGTGATTTCGGTCAGGACGTCGTCAATGAAGGCGTATACGCTGTCGTTGCCGGCGCAGAGCACATCGTCGGATATGCCCCAGCGCTGCCATACCTCATAGGGGCCTCCGGTGCAGCCCAGCTCGGAGTAGGCGGCCAGCGCGGCCTGCATGTGTCCGGGCATGTCTATCTCGGGTATGACGGTTATGTGGCGGTCAGCGGCATAGCTGATAATGTCGCGTACCTGGTCCTGTGTGTAGAAGCCGCCGTGGGGGATGCCGTCGTATGTGCCGGTGTTGGGGCCTACGACGGTCTGCGGGCGCACGGAGCCGCGGACGGTCAGCTGGGGGCGGCTCTTGATTTCCACGCGCCAGCCCTGGTCGTCGGTTATGTGCCAGTGGAAGTGGTTGATGTTGTGCAGAGCCATCATGTCGATGAAGCGCTTGACTGAGTCGGCCGTGAAGAAGTGGCGTGCCACGTCCAGATGGGCGCCGCGATAGGCGAAGCGGGGCGAGTCAGTGACGGTGACGGCGGGCAGGCTGACGGCGTCGGTGCCCCCGGCGGGGATGGACTTGCGCAGCGTCTGTATGCCGTAGAATACGCCGGCCGGTGTGGCGCCGTCAATGCTGACGGCCTGCGGGCCTACGCTCAGACGGTAGGCTTCGGGGCCGGAAAGGACTGCGCCGGAGTTCAGACGGATGGCCGGGGCGGATGTGGCCTCGGGGCGGACGTCGAGCTGCAGGCCGGTGAGGTCGCGGAGGTATTCTGTCAGCAGGCGGGCGTTTGTGGCCATGGCTTTGTCGG
Source organism: uncultured Muribaculaceae bacterium (assembly GCA_947628285.1). GTDB lineage: Bacteria > Bacteroidota > Bacteroidia > Bacteroidales > Muribaculaceae > CAG-873. The sequence goes on along the minus strand of CANQZK010000004.1, from coordinate 5,562 downwards.
CGGTGTCGGTGACGATTACGACATCGGATGTGAGCGCAAAGGGTGCCGTGGCCTCATCGGGCTGAATGGAGGAGGGCAGGGGCACCACGTGATAATCGGCCGTGCGCTGTGCGGCGGCGCCGGAGGCCATTGTGAGTGCCACAAGGCAGGTTGCGAGTTGTTTCATGTGTATGTTTAAGGTTTGACAGATTAAATGAAAAGGCGGCCGCCGCTGAGATGTCGCGGCGACCGCCCGTATGATGGTTACCGGCTTAGTGAGCCATGTAGTAGCTGAGCTGAGCGGGGTCGAATGTGTTGATGAATTCGGAGTGGCGGGTCACCTCGGCGGCGGCCAGGTTGATGTATACGTTGGCCGATGCGGTGAACGACTCGTTGCGGTTGGCGTCGAGCATCAGCAGGTAGCCCATGACGATGTTGCCGGCCATTTCCACCAGACGGCGGGCCATGAAGTCCTTGTAAGCCTGGTTGTCGGATGCTTCAACGTGCTCCACAGCGGCGGTGTACATGCCGGTCAGGACGGCAAGACGTTCCTTGATATCGGCCAGTTCGGGACGAACTTCCTCGGCGGCATAGGTGTCGATGAGGGCCTTGTAGGTGCCGGTGGTCACGTGGCGGATGGCTGCCACTACCTGCAGCTGGGTGGTGCCTTCGTAGATGGAGGTGATGCGGGCGTCGCGGTAGATGCGCTCGCAGGCGTAGTCCTTCATGAAGCCTGAGCCGCCGTGCACCTGGATGCAGTCATAGGCGTTCTGGTTGCAGTACTCGCTGCCCAGACCCTTGGCCATGGGCGTGAGGGCGTCGGCCAGACGGTTGTAGTGCTTGCGTTCCTGCTTCTCCTCGGAGGTGAGGGCGCGTTCGTGGCTGATGTCGTCCAGAATCTTGTACATGTCCACGTAGCGGGCACATTCGTAGAGCAGTGAGCGTGAGGCGTCGAGTTTTGCCTTCATGACGGCAATCATCTCAGCCACGGCGGGGAACTCGATGATGGGCTTGCCGAACTGGCGGCGGTCCTTGGCGTAGGCCAGGGCCTCGCGGTAAGCCAGCTCGCTGACGCCTACGCTCTGGGCGGCGATGCCCAGACGGGCGCCGTTCATCAGAGCCATGACGTATTTGATGAGGCCCATGCGGCGGCTGCCGCAGAGCTCGGCGGGAGCGTCCTTGTAGACAAGTTCGCATGTGGGCGAGCCTTTGATGCCCATCTTGTTCTCGATGCGGCGCACGTTGACACCGCCGTTGCGCTTATCATAGATGAACATGGACAGGCCGCGGCCGTCGCGTGTGCCTTCCTCGGAACGGGCCAGCACCAGGTGGATGTCGCTGTCGCCGTTGGTGATGAAGCGCTTCACGCCGTTAAGCACCCATGTGCCGTCCTCCTTCTGGGTGGCCTTGAGCATGACGGCCTGGAGGTCTGAGCCGGCGTCGGGCTCGGTGAGGTCCATCGACATGGTTTCGCCCTGGCATACGCGGGGATGTAGCGGCTCTTCTGGTCCTCGTCGCCGAACTCATAGAGAGTCTCGGCGCAGTCCTGCAGGCCCCAAAGGTTCTCGAAACCGGTGTCGGCGCGGCTGACGATGTCGGCGGCCATGATGTAGGGGGTGATGGGGAAGTTGAGACCGCCGAAACGACGGGGCATGGACATGCCCATCAGGCCGGCCTGGCGGCAGGCTTCAAGGTTGGTGACGGTAGCGTCGGCATAGTGTGCGCGGCCGCCGGAGCATGAAGCGCCCTGGTGGTCGACAGCCTCGGCGTTGGGGCCGATGATGTCGCCGCAGATTTCGCCTACGACGTCGAGCACGCGCTCGTAGTTGTCCATGGCGTCGTCGAAGTTGAGGGGAGCGTAGTCGAATTTTTCGGCTTCGGTGAAGTTGCGTTCGCGCAGCTCGACGATGCGCCGCATCAGCGGGTGATTGAGGTGGTGGCGCAGGTCGGGGTTGTCGGTATAAAAGTTAGCCATGGCTTATTTGCTGTTCTTTTTGTAATATTTGATGAGTTTGGGCACCACTTCCTCGATGTTGCCGGTGATTACATAGTCGGCGATGGCGTTGATGGGTGCGTTGGGGTCGTTGTTGATTGAGATGATGATGGAGCTCTCCTGCATGCCGGCGATGTGCTGGATCTGGCCGGAGATGCCGCAGGCAATGTAGAGCTTGGGACGCACGGTGACACCGGTCTGGCCGATCTGACGCTCGTGTTCGATGAATCCGGCGTCGACTGCGGCACGCGATGCGCCTACTTCGGCTCCCAGGGTGGCGGCAAGGTCGAACAGCAGCTGGAAGTTCTCCTTGGAGCCTACGCCGTAACCGCCGGCAACAACGATGGAAGCGCCCTTGATGTTGACCTTTGATTTGGCTATCTGGCGGTCGATGATTTCAACGGCGAAGTCCTCGTCGCTGACGTATTTGGCGGCGTCCAGGTTGACGACTGTGCCCTTGTGGGCGGGGTCGAGCACCTCTTTCTTCATGACGCCTTCGCGTACGGTGGCCATCTGGGGACGGCACTCGGGGTTGACGATGGTGGCCACGATGTTGCCGCCGAATGCGGGTCGGATCTGGTAGAGCAGGTCGTGGTATTCCTTCTTGGTCTTGGCGTCGGTGTGGTCGCCGATTTCAAGCGATGTGCAGTCGGCTGTCAGACCGCTGTGCAGGGCGCTGGATACGCGGGGACCGAGGTCGCGGCCGATGCAGGTGGCGCCCATCAGGGCTATCTGGGGCTTGATTTCCTTGAACAGGTTGATCAGCACGGCGGCGTGGGGGTTGGAGGTGTAGGGGTAGAGGCGGGCGTCGTCCACTTTGTAGACGGTGTCGGCGCCGTAGGTGAAGATTTGGTCTTCGATGCCGTCCAGGTTGTGTCCCACGGCCAGGGCTTCGAGCTTGACGCCCAGGCGGTCGGCCAGCTTGCGGCCCTTGGTGAGGAGTTCGAGGCTGACATCGGCCACGCGGCCTTCGTCGAGCTCGCAATATACTATAAGGTTGTTATTGTCTGCCATTTTCGTATAATTATGCGGCTACTTGTCAGCCGATGGTGTGGTTGGTAATGAGTTCTTGGATGAGGGCCTCCAGTTCGGCGTCGGTGTTCTCTACGCGGCGGGCGTCCTTGGCGGTGAATACGACGTTCTCAACTGATTTGACCTTTGTGGGCGAGCCGGGGAAACCGATCTGCTCGGGGTCGGCCTGGATTTTCTCGCAGCCCCACTCTTCAATCTGCAGGTAGGGGCGGGCGTCCACGAATGCCTGCATCTCAGGGGTTAGAGCGGTCTTCTCGGAGGGCGATACGGCGTATTTGTATTTCATCAGGCGCTTGGCGTTGCGGGGACGGCACTCGGGGGCCGAGCCGTTGACGGTCACCACGCAGGGCAGGGGAGACTTGACGGTCTCGATGCCGTGCTCCAGACGGCGCTTAACGGTGATGTGGCCGTTCTCGATGCCGACGATTTCCTCGGCGTATGTCACCTGGGGCAGGCCGAGCTTCTCTGCAATCTGGGGACCTACCTGTGCGGTGTCGCCGTCGATGGCCTGGCGGCCGCCCAGGATGATGTCGTAATTGCCGATGGTGCGGATGGTCTGGGCCAGGGAGTAGGAGGTGGCCAGGGTGTCGGCGCCGCCCAGGGGACGGTCGGTCAGGACGATGCCGCGGTCGGCGCCGCGGAAGATGGCTTCGCGCACTACTTCGGCGGCCTTTGGCAGGCCCATTGTCAGCACTGTGATGGTCGAGCCGGGGTGTGCGTCTTTCAGACGGAGTGCCTGCTCGAGGGCGTTGAGGTCTTCGGGGTTAAAAATCGCCGGTAGAGCAGCGCGGTTGATGGTACCGTCGGCTTTCATAGCATCTTTGCCTACGTTGCGGGTGTCGGGCACCTGCTTGGCAAGCACAATGATGTTTAAACTCATAATTTTTTAACTTGTTAAGTTATTGTATTTCTTTTCAATTGCAAGAATCGGAACACGCACTGCAGGTGCATGATGAGTTGCAAAGGTAATAAAAACTCACGTCTTAGCCAATTATTCACCTTAAAAAGTGCGAATGTTGGACTAAAACGGACAAAGGTTGGAATAAAACGGAATAAATTCGGGCCCCCTCAGCGGCTGCGGAGCTGCCAGAAGGCTACGGCCGAGGCCGCGGCCACGTTGAGCGAGTCGACGCCCCGGGCCATGGGTATGCGCACCACCCAGTCGGCCTGCCCGATGGCGCGAGGCGCCAGGCCGTCGCCCTCGGTGCCCAGACGGATGGCCAGGCGCGGCTCGGCTGCCGGGCGCGGGTCGTCGATGGGCACGGACGCGTCGGTCAGGGCCATGGCGGCCACCTTGAATCCCAGCTCGCGCAGGCCGTCCAGGTCGGGCGTATCCCATGTCCAGGGTATCAGGAACACCGAGCCCATGGAGACGCGCACGGAGCGGCGGTTGAAGGGATCGCACGACGTGGGCGTGAGCACTACGGCGTCGATGCCCAGCGCGGCGGCCGAGCGGAATATGGCGCCGATGTTGGTGGTGTCGACCACGCCGTCGATTACGGCCACGCGGCGGGCGCCGGCGCAGACCTCGGCCACCAGACGCGGCTCCGGGCGGTGCATGGCGCAGAGCACGCCGCGTGTCAGCGTGTAGCCCGTCAGCGAGCCCAGCACCTCGCGGCTGCCCGTGTAGACGGGCATATCCGCCGGGCAGCGGGCTATGATTGCAGCGGCGTCGCCGGTGATGTGGCGGCGCTCACACAGCAGCGACACGGGCCGGTAGCCGGCATCCAGGGCCACATTGATTACCTTGGGGCTCTCGGCTATGAACAGGGCGTTGGCCGGGTCGAGCCGGTTGCGCAGCTGCGCCTCCGTGAGGCGGCAGAATATGTCGGGGCCGCTTTGCTGCGGCGATTCAATCTCAATCAGTCTCATTGCGGCGCAAAGTTACAGCCCGAACGGCTTACGGTGCCCGTAATTAACGTTATTTAACAAACAGGGTGCCCGGCGGTGGCGTTTATTTAGGGTCAGAATATTGGATTTATGTCGATTTAAATGTACCTTTGCAGCCTGAAACAGCAGAAAGGTTTCGACAAATCAATGGTCATTTATTACATTAGATAATTTTCAAATAAAGAGAGAAGTGCCGAGAGGCAGAAAACTATTTCAGTTACCGACTACGAAAAAACACTTTTAGAAATGGATAGCAGTAACATTCCCAACGAAGAGAAGAAGGCCAAACGCCCTCGTATTGGTGCGTCAGCTCCCGCCCCCGAGACTGAAGGCGGCGAGCGTCAGCGTTTTGAACGCGTAAATTACAGTCGTCGCGACGACAGTGCCGAAGGCGGCGAACGTCGTCATTATCAGCCCCGTCAGGGAGGCTACCAGCAGGGAGGCTATCAGCAGCGTGGCCAAGGCGGCTATCAGCAGCGCGGTCAGGGCGGCTACCAGCAGCGCGGCCAGGGCGGCTATCAGCAGCGCGGTCAGGGCGGCTACCGGCAGCGCGGCCAGGGCGGCTATCAGCAGCGCGGTCAGGGCGGCTACCAGCAGCGCGGCCAGGGCGGCTATCAGCAGCGCGGTCAGGGCGGCTACCAGCAGCGCGGCCAGGGCGGCTATCAGCA
>CANQZK010000003.1 GCA_947628285.1 uncultured Muribaculaceae bacterium | reverse complement strand
ACGGGAATAGCTCAGTCGGTAGAGCACTGGTCTCCAAAACCAGGTGTCGGGAGTTCGAGCCTCTCTTCCCGTGCTTAATTTTTGAAAATGAAGAAACTTAAACTACTTACGAATATAGAGGAGTCATACGACGAACTGCGTTACAAGACTTCCTGGCCTACAAAATCGCAGGTCGTAAAATCTGCGATTCTCGTGATGATTGCTTCCGTTATTATCGCTCTGATAATTTTCGTCATGGACCAGGTTGTCGACGCCCTGATGCACCTCGTATACAACTTGTAATCAACCTCGTAAACTTAATCGGAAAGTGGAAAAATCAGAATCAAAAAGGGGCTGGTACGTACTGCGTGCCATTTCCGGAAAAGAAGCCAAGGTTAAGGAGATTCTCGACGCACAGATCAAGAATACCGATCTTGGCAACTATTTGTTTCAGGTATTGATTCCCACCGAGAAGGTTATGGCAGTACGCAACGGCAAGAAGATTGTCAAAGAACGCAATCTTTACAGCGGTTACGTATTCATCGAGGCTGACCTTCGCGGCGAAGTGATACATCTGCTCACCAACACCACAAATGTAATTGACTTCCTGCGCGGACGCGATAAGGGCAGCCAGCCCGAGCGCCTGCGTGAGAGCGAGGTCATGCGCATGCTTGGTGCGGCCGATGAGCTTGAAGCCGCCGAGGATAACGAAGTCAACGACTACATAGTAGGCGAGACCGTCAAGGTCAACGAGGGCCCCTTCAACGGCTTCAACGGCGTTATCGAGAAGGTTGACCGCGAGAAGAAGAAGCTTGTCGTGATGGTCAAGATTTTCGGTCGTCCCAATCCGTTGGAACTCGACAATTCGCAGGTAGAGCGCGAGTGAGCTGGCCAGGTTACGCACGCCGGATTAACAAGCGCCATATATTCAATTTTTTTTAATTAGTTTTTACAATGGCTAAAGAAATTGCTGGACAAATCAAATTGCAGATTAAAGGCGGAGCTGCAAATCCTTCGCCTCCCGTAGGCCCCGCACTGGGCTCGAAGGGTATCAACATCATGGAATTCTGCAAGCAATTCAATGCCCGCACACAGGACAAAGCCGGTAAGATTCTGCCTGTAGTGATCACATACTACACCGACAAATCATTCGACTTTATCGTAAAGACTCCCCCTGTAGCTATCCAGCTCAAGGAAGCCGCTAAAGTTAAGAAAGGCTCCAAGGAACCCAACCGTAACAAAGTGGCTGAAATCACATGGGAACAGGTGCAGGCCATTGCTGCCGACAAGATGCCTGATTTGAACTGCTTTACTGTAGAGTCTGCCATGCGTATGGTAGCCGGTACGGCCAGAAGTATGGGTATCACCGTTAAAGGCGATTTCCCCGGTAAATAACATAAAACTTCAATTACGAAATGAGTAAGCTTACGAAGAACCAAAAGTTGGCCCTTGCAAAGATTGAAGCCGGGAAAACCTACACCTTGGCGGAAGCCGTAGAGAAGGTTAAGGAAATCACCTTTACCAAATTCGACGCATCGCTGGATATCGACGTGCGTTTAGGTGTGGATCCCCGCAAGGCCAATCAGATGGTACGTGGCGTCGTTACCCTGCCTCACGGCACGGGCAAGACCATCCGCGTACTGGTACTGTGCACCCCCGACGCCGAGGAAGCCGCCAAGGCTGCCGGCGCCGACTACGTGGGCCTGGACGAATATATCAACAAGATCAAAGGTGGCTGGACCGATGTCGATGTGATCATCACTCAGCCCGCCATCATGGGTAAGATCGGTGCCCTGGGCCGTATCCTCGGTCCCCGCGGCCTGATGCCTAACCCCAAGAGCGGCACCGTGACCGTCGACGTAGCCAAGGCTGTCGAAGAGGTCAAGAAAGGTAAGATCGACTTCAAGGTTGACAAGAACGGTATTGTTCACACATCAATCGGCAAGGTGTCCTTCACCCCCGAGCAGATGCGCGACAACGCCCGCGAGTTCATCAACACGCTGATCAAGCTGAAGCCCGCCACCGCCAAGGGTACCTATATCAAGAGCATTTATCTTTCTTCAACCATGAGCCCGGGCCTGAAGGTCGACGCCAAATCGGTTGAAGCTTAACCCTTAAACACCCGAGAAAATGAAAAAGGAAGATAAAGCAAAGGTTATAGCAAACATTGCCGATACTCTGAAGGAGTACAGCGGCTTCTATTTGGTGGAGACCGCCGGACTGGGAGCCGAGAAGACAAGCGCACTGCGCTGTGCCTGCTTCAAGGCCGACATCAAACTGATGGTGGTCAAGAACACCTTGCTGCACAAGGCTCTGGAATCGCTTGACGGCAACTACGAAGAACTCTATCCGGTGCTCCACGGCGCCACATCACTGATGTGCACCAATGTGGGCAACGCACCTGCCAAACTGCTGAAGGATTTTGTGGGCAAGGACGACAAACTGCCCGCCCTGAAGGCCGCTTATGTCGAAGAGACCGTATACGTAGGTCCCGACCAGCTGGACGCCCTGGCAGCAATCAAGAGCAAGCACGAACTCATCGCCGACGTTGTGGCCCTGCTGCAGTCGCCCGCCAAGAATGTCGTGTCCGCTCTTCAGTCAGGCGCTACCAAGCTGCATGGCATCTTAGAGACCCTCTCGACCAAAGAATAAATTTGGTAAACCCACAACCTCTCTCCGCATAAAAACAACGAATCAATAACAAAACAAAACAAATACAAAAATGGCAGATTTAAAAGCTTTTGCTGAACAACTTGTTAACCTCACTGTAAAGGAAGTAAACGAACTCGCTCAGATCCTCAAGGACGAATACGGCATCGAACCCGCTGCTGCCGCTGTAGCTGTAGCCGCAGGTCCCGCCGCCGGCGCCGCTGCCGCTGAAGAAAAGACCTCGTTCGACGTAGTGCTCAAGAGCGCAGGTGCAAACAAACTGCAGGTCGTAAAGAAAGTTAAGGACGTAGCTAACCTGGGCCTCAAGGAAGCCAAGGAACTCGTTGACAATGCTCCCAGCGTAGTCAAGGAAGGCGCTACCAAAGACGAAGCCGAGGCTCTGAAGAAAGAACTCGAAGAAGCCGGCGCTGAAATCGAACTCAAATAAACAGTCTGACACTCAGCATAATGGGTAAAGAGGCTCCATATACAGAGCCTTTTTACCCCTTTGTGTCGTAATTAGAGTTCCCTGTCTCTCCCCTCCTTATCAATCTCTCAATTAACCTAATTTCATAGATGTCAGTTTCCTCAGATAAAAAACGCATTAACTTTGCTTCGGTAAAGAATCCGCTTCCTTACCCTGACTTCCTTGAAGTCCAGCTCAAGTCGTTCCGCGACTTCCTGCAGTTGGACACGCCCCCCGAGAAAAGAAAGAACGAGGGCTTGTTCAAGGTCTTTGCCGAAAAATTCCCGATAGCCGACACTCGCAATAACTTCGTGCTTGAGTTTCTCGACTATTACATCGACCCGCCCCGCTATACAATCGAGGAATGTCTCGAACGCGGTCTGACATATTCGGTGCCGTTAAAGGCCAAACTGAAACTCTATTGCACCGACCCGGACCACGAAGACTTCGCTACTGAAATTCAGGACGTCTATCTCGGCCCCATCCCCTACATGACCGAGAAGGGAACTTTCGTTATCAACGGCGCCGAACGTGTTGTGGTTTCGCAGCTGCACCGTTCGCCCGGCGTGTTCTTCGGTCAGACTACCCACGCCAACGGCACAAAGCTCTACTCGGCGCGCATCATTCCTTTCCGCGGCTCGTGGATTGAATTTGCCACCGATATCAACAACGTGATGTATGCCTACATCGACCGCAAGAAGAAACTCCCCGTGACCACGCTGCTGCGTGCCATCGGCCTTGAGAGCGATAAGGACATCATCGAAATCTTCGGCCTGGCCGAGGAAGTTAAGGTCACCAAGACCAACCTCAAGAAACTCATCGGCCGCAAACTCGCCGCACGTGTCCTCAAGACTTGGATCGAGGACTTTGCCGACGAGGATACCGGCGAAGTTGTTTCAATCGAGCGCAACGACGTCATCATCGACCGCGAGACCGTGCTCGAGGAGAAACACATTGACGAAATACTGGAGAGCGGCGTAAGCACCATCCTGCTGCACAAGGAAGATGTCAATACATCGGACTACAGCATCATCTTCAACACCCTCCAGAAAGACCCCACCAACTCCGAGAAGGAAGCCGTGCAGTTCATATACCGACAGCTGCGCAACGCAGATCCGCCGGACGACGCCGCTGCGCGTGAAGTCATCCAGAACCTGTTCTTCTCCGAGAAGCGCTACGACCTGGGCGATGTAGGCCGTTACCGCATCAACAAGAAACTCGACCTCGGTATTCCCATGGATGTCAAGGTCCTCACCAAGGAGGATATCATTGCCATCATTAAATACCTCATCGAGATGATCAACTCCAAGACCGATGTCGACGATATCGACCACCTGAGCAACCGCCGCGTCCGCACCGTGGGCGAGCAGCTCTACAATCAGTTCGGTGTCGGTTTGGCACGTATGTCGCGCACCATCCGCGAGCGCATGAACGTGCGTGACTCCGAGGTGTTCACACCCATCGACCTCATCAACGCCAAGACAATCTCGAGCGTTATCAATACATTCTTCGGCACCAGCGCCCTGAGCCAGTTCATGGACCAGACCAACCCGCTGGCCGAGATCACCCACAAGCGCCGTATGTCGGCCCTTGGTCCCGGCGGTCTGTCGCGTGAGCGCGCCGGCTTCGAGGTCCGCGACGTGCATTACACCCACTACGGCCGTCTGTGCCCCATCGAGACCCCTGAAGGCCCCAACATCGGTCTGATCAGCTCGCTGTGCGTATACGCCAAGATCAATGAGCTTGGCTTCATCGAGACTCCCTACCGCAAGGTGGAGGACAGCCGCGTCAACCTCAACAACGACCAGGTTGTCTACATGACCGCCGAGCTTGAGGAAGGCAAGGTTATCGCCCAGGGCAACGCACCGCTGAACCCCGACGGCACCTTCATCCGCGACCGTGTCAAGGCCCGTCTTGACGCCGACTTCCCCGTTGTGGCACCCGCCGAGGTGGAACTCATGGACGTTTCGCCCCAGCAGATCGCCTCAATCGCCGCATCGCTCATCCCCTTCCTGGAGCACGACGACGCCAACCGCGCCCTGATGGGCTCGAACATGATGCGTCAGGCAGTGCCCCTGATGCGCAGCGAGGCCCCCATCGTCGGCACCGGTATCGAGGCCCAGCTGGCACGCGACTCCCGCACCCAGATCATGGCCGAAGGCCCCGGCGTAATCGAGTTTGTCGACTCGACCGTCATCCGCATCCGCTATGACCGCACCGAAGACGAGGAATTCGTGGCATTCGACGACGCCGTCAAGGAATACATCATCCCCAAATGGCGCAAGACCAACCAGAGCATGACCATCGACCTGCGCCCCATCTGCAGCGCCGGACAGCGCGTACAGAAGGGCGACATCCTCACCGAAGGCTACGCCACCGAGGCCGGCGAGCTGGCTCTGGGCCGCAACCTCAAGGTTGCATTCATGCCCTGGAAGGGTTACAACTATGAGGACGCCATCGTGCTCAACGAACGCGTCGTGCGCGACGATATCCTCACATCCGTACACGTGGACGAGTACTCACTGGAAGTGCGCGAGACCAAGCGCGGTATGGAGGAACTCACCTCCGACATCCCCAACGTGAGCGAGGACGCCACCAAGGACCTGGACGAGCGCGGCATCATCCGCATCGGCGCCCACGTGGTCCCCGGCGACATCATGATCGGCAAAATCACCCCCAAGGGCGAGTCCGACCCCACTCCCGAGGAGAAACTGCTGCGCGCCATCTTCGGCGACAAGGCCGGCGACGTCAAGGACGCCTCGCTCAAGGCCACTCCGTCGCTCAAGGGCGTCGTTATCGGCACCAACCTGTTCTCCCGCGCCGCCAAGAAGAAGAAATCAAAGAGCACCAACGCCATGTTGCCCAAGCTCGACGAGGAATACGAAGAACGCCAGAACGCCCTGCGTGAGGTGCTCATCGGCAAGCTGATGACACTGACCGCCGGCAAGGCTTCAAACGGCGTCATGGACTTCCTGGGCAGCGAGATTATCCCGCAGGGCGCCAAATTCTCCGCCGAGATTCTCCGCGACACCAACTACGATACCGTAAACCTCAGCGGCTGGACCGAGGACGAGCACACCAACGACCTCATCCGCCGCACCATAGTCAATTATCTGCGCAAGAGCAAGGAAATCGACGCCGAGCTGCGCCGCAAGAAGTTCGACATCTCCATCGGCGACGAGCTGCCCTCCGGCATCATGCAGATTGCCAAGGTTTACATCGCCAAGAAGCGCAAAATCGGCGTGGGCGACAAGATGGCCGGCCGTCACGGTAACAAGGGTATCGTGTCGCGCATCGTGCGTCAGGAGGATATGCCCTTCCTGGCCGACGGTACCCCCGTGGACATCTGTCTGAACCCCCTGGGCGTGCCTTCGCGTATGAACCTGGGTCAGATTTTCGAGACAGTCCTGGGCTGGGCCGGCCGCGAGCTGGGCGAGAAATTCGCCACTCCCATCTTCGACGGCGCCACCATGGACGACCTCAACGAGTGGACCGACAAGGCCGGCCTGCCCCGCTACGGCAAGACCTACCTCTACGACGGCGGCACCGGCGAGCGCTTTGACCAGCCGGCTACCGTGGGCGTCATCTACATGCTCAAGCTGGGCCACATGGTCGAGGACAAGATGCATGCACGCTCCATCGGCCCGTACTCACTGATCACCCAGCAGCCTCTGGGCGGTAAGGCACAGTTCGGCGGTCAGCGTTTCGGCGAGATGGAAGTGTGGGCGCTCGAGGCATTCGGCGCATCGCACATCCTGCAGGAAATCCTGACCATCAAGTCCGACGACGTCAACGGCCGTTCCAAGGCCTACGAGGCCATCGTCAAGGGCGAGCCGATGCCCGTCCCCGGCATCCCCGAATCTCTCAACGTGCTGCTGCACGAGCTTCGCGGCCTGGGCCTGAGCATCAACCTCGAAAACTAACATCCTTTCCTCTAACACGTAGACACGTACACACCATATATGGCTTTTAGAAAAGACAATAAATCAAAAACCGTATTCTCGAAAATCTCCATCGGCCTGGCTTCGCCGCAGGAGATTCTCGAGAAGTCGAGCGGTGAAGTTCTCAAGCCCGAGACCATCAACTACCGCACCTACAAGCCCGAACGCGACGGCCTGTTCTGCGAGCGCATCTTCGGTCCTGTAAAGGACTACGAGTGCCACTGCGGCAAGTACAAGCGCATCCGCTACAAGGGCATCGTCTGCGACCGTTGCGGTGTGGAAGTGACCGAAAAGAAAGTGCGCCGCGAACGCATGGGCCATATCAAGCTCGTCGTTCCCGTGGCCCACATCTGGTACTTCCGCTCCCTCCCCAACAAGATAGGTTACCTGCTGGGCCTCCCCTCCAAGAAACTCGACTCTGTAATCTACTACGAACGCTACATTGTAATCAATCCCGGTGTGGCTGAGGATGTTGAACGCCTCCAGCTCCTCACCGAAGAGGAATACTACGACATCCTGGACAAGCTGCCCAAGGACAACCAGCTCCTGGAGAACGACAACCCCGACAAGTTCATCGCCAAGATGGGCGCCGAGGCTATCTACGACCTGCTCAAGGAAATCAACCTCGACGAACTCTCATACGCACTGCGCCACCAGGCCGACCAGGACACTTCGCAACAGCGCAATACCGAGGCCCTCAAGCGCCTGCAGGTTGTCGAATCGTTCCGCGCTTCGCGCAACCGCAACAAACCTGAATGGATGATTCTCGAGGCTGTGCCCGTCATCCCGCCGGAGCTCCGTCCCCTGGTGCCCCTGGACGGCGGCCGCTTCGCCACCTCCGACCTCAACGACCTCTACCGCCGCGTCATCATCCGCAACAACCGCCTCAAACGCCTCATTGAAATCAAGGCCCCCGAGGTGATTCTGCGCAACGAGAAACGTATGCTCCAGGAGGCCGTCGATTCGCTGCTGGACAACTCCCGCAAGTCGTCGGCCGTCAAGAGCGAGGCTAACCGTCCCCTCAAGTCGCTCTCCGACTCGCTCAAAGGCAAGCAGGGCCGCTTCCGTCAGAACCTCCTCGGTAAGCGTGTCGACTACTCGGCACGTTCGGTAATCGTTGTAGGTCCCGAACTGAAGATGCATGAGTGCGGTCTGCCCAAATACATGGCCGCCGAGCTCTACAAACCCTTCATCATCCGCAAGCTCATCGAGCGCGGCATCGTCAAGACCGTCAAGAGCGCCAAGAAGATTGTCGACCGCAAGGAACCCGTCGTATGGGACATCCTTGAGAACGTCATGAAGGGCCATCCCGTGCTGCTCAACCGTGCCCCCACACTGCACCGTCTGGGTATCCAGGCCTTCCAGCCCAAGATGATCGAGGGCAAGGCCATCCAGCTGCACCCCCTGGCATGTACCGCCTTCAACGCCGACTTTGACGGCGACCAGATGGCCGTGCACCTTCCCCTGGGCAACGAGGCCATCCTCGAGGCTCAGCTGCTGATGCTCGGCTCGCACAACATCCTCAACCCCGCCAACGGCGCACCTATCACCGTGCCCTCGCAGGACATGGTTCTGGGTCTGTACTACATCACCAAGCTGCGCAAGGGCGACAAGGGCGAAGGCTCAATCTTCTACGGCCCCGAAGAGGCCCAGATTGCATACAACGAGGGCAAGGTGACACTCCACGCCCCCGTCACCGTGATGGTCGATGACGTCGACGCCGACGGCAACCCCATCCGCCACCTGGTCAAGGACACCTCCGTGGGCCGCGTACTGGTCAACGAATTCGTGCCCAAGGAAATCGGCTACGTCAACACCATCCTGTCCAAGAAGTCGCTGCGCGAGATCATCTCCCGCGTCATCAAGCGCTGCGGTATCCCCCGCTCCGCTCAGTTCCTTGACGATATCAAGAACCTGGGCTACCGTATGGCCTTCGAGGGCGGTCTGTCGTTCAACCTCGGCGATGTCATCATCCCCAAGGAGAAGGAAGAGATTGTGGCCGAAGGCTACCGTCAGGTACAGGAAGTGGCCGACAACTACGCCATGGGCTTCATCACCAACACCGAACGCTACAATCAGATTATCGATATCTGGACACACGTCAACAGCAAGCTGACCGAAATCCTCATGAAACAGATGGCCGAGGCCAACCAGGGCTTCAACGCCGTCTACATGATGCTTGACTCCGGCGCCCGTGGTTCTAAGGACCAGATCCGCCAGCTGGCCGGCATGCGTGGCCTTATGGCCAAGCCCCAGAAGGCCGGTGCCGAAGGCGGCCAGATCATCGAGAACCCCATCTTGGCCAACTTCAAGGAAGGCCTGAGCGTGCTGGAATACTTCATCTCAACCCACGGTGCCCGCAAGGGTCTTGCCGATACCGCCTTGAAGACCGCCGACGCCGGTTACCTTACCCGCCGTCTGGTCGACGTCGCCCATGACGTCATCATCACCCAGGAGGACTGCGGCACCCTGCGTGGCCTTGTCTGCCGCGAGATCAAGAACAACGACGAGGTCGTTGCCTCGCTGGGCGAGCGCATCCTGGGCCGTGTTTCCGTTCACGACATCGTCGACCCCCGCAACGGCGAGATCATCGTCCGCGCCGGCGAGGAAATCAACGACGCCGCCGCCGACCTCATCGACGCATCGCCCATCGAGAGCGTCGAGATCCGCTCCGTCCTCACCTGCGAGAGCAAGAAAGGCGTCTGCGCCAAATGCTACGGCCGCGACCTCTCCAAGAGCCGCCTGGTACAGAAAGGCGAGGCTGTCGGCGTAATCGCCGCCCAGTCCATCGGCGAGCCCGGTACACAGCTGACACTGCGTACATTCCACGTCGGTGGTGTGGCTTCGAACGTCGCCGCCATCTCAAGTGTCAAGTCGCGCTACGACGGCAAGCTCGAAATCGAGGAACTCCGCACCGTCGAGACCCCCGAACTCGATGCCGCCGGCAAGCCCGTACACGTAGTTATCGGTCGTCTGGCCGAGATGCGCATTATCGACAACAACACCGGCATGATGCTCACCAACGCCCAGATTCCCTACGGCTCCAAGCTCTTCTTCCAGAACGGCGACGAAGTTCACGTAGGTGACGTAATCTGCGAATGGGACCCCTTCAACGCCATCATCGTCAGCGAAAAAGGCGGTCGCATCCAGTACACCAACCTCATCGAGAACATTAACTACCGCACCGATATCGACGAACAGTCCGGCCTGGAAGATAAAGTCATCATCGAGTCGCGCGACCGCGCCAAAGTGCCCGAAGTCAACATCGTTGACGCCAACGGTCAGGTGCTCCTCACCTACGCCCTCCCCGTGGGTGCCCACCTCATCTTCAACGACGGCGACGAAGTCAAACCCGGCGATACGCTGGTCAAGATACCCCGTGCCACCGGCGGCGCCGGCGACATCACCGGCGGTCTGCCCCGTGTCACCGAGCTCTTCGAGGCCCGCAATCCGTCCAACCCCGCCATCGTATCCGAAATCGACGGCGAAGTCCACTTCGGCAAGGTTAAACGCGGCAACCGCGAAATCTCCGTCACCTCCAAGCTGGGCGAGGTCAAGAAATACCTCGTGCCCCTGTCCAAGCAGATACTGGTGCAGGAGAACGACGTGGTCCGCGCCGGCACACCCCTCTCGGACGGCGCCATCACCCCCGCCGATATCCTCAACATCATGGGCCCCACAGCCGTGCAGGAGTATATCGTCAACGAGGTGCAGGACGTCTACCGCATGCAGGGCGTGAAGATCAACGACAAGCACTTTGAAGTCATCGTACGCCAGATGATGCGCAAAGTCACCATCCTTGACCCGGGCGACACCGGCTTCCTCGAACAGCAGGTAGTCGACAAGCGCGACTTCATGGACGAGAACGACCGCATCTGGGGCAAGAAAGTGGTTACCGACGCCGGCGACAGCGAAGAACTCAAGCCCGGCCAGATAATCACCGCACGCCGCCTGCGCGACGAGAACTCAACCCTCAAGCGCCGCGACCTCCGCACCGTCACCGTACGCGACGCCGTGCCCGCCACCTCCGAGCAGATTCTCCAGGGTATCACCCGTGCCGCCCTGCAGACCTCCAGCTTCATGTCCGCCGCATCCTTCCAGGAAACCACCAAGGTCCTCAACGAAGCTGCCATCCAGGGCAAAACCGACACCCTCGAGGGCATGAAGGAGAACGTCATCTGCGGTCACCTCATCCCCGCCGGTACCGGCCTGCGCGAATACGCAAGCCTCGTTGTCGGTTCGCGCGACGACTTTGAAGTCGCCGCCCGCGAAATCGAAGACGCCGAGCACGAGGAAATCTACAACGACTAATCCACCCTACCCCTCATAAAAAGCCGCCCCCGGGCGGCTTTTTTTATACCCCCCAGTGCCGCAAAACGTCGCCCGGTAGGGACGCACGGCTCGTGCGTCCGCTCGCATAGCGTTGTGTATGAATGATTTATGTGTCCCGGCACGCGGACACACGGGCCGTGCGCCCCTACTTTTCGTCGTTTTGACACACCTGCTTTACTGCCCGTGGTCTGCCCGTGAATCTATGCTTGCGTTTCGGGTGGGGAAGTAAAAACCGCGCCCCGGGGGGCGCGGTGTCTAACAGCTTTCTATTATTTATTCAGCTTCTCAGCTTTTTTCGTGGTTATTCTATTTAGATTGCTGCCGAGGGGTTAGAGGCGGACTTTGGATGTCTTGCCGTTGCTGCGCAGGATGTAGATGCCGGGTTGGGCGTTGGCGGGGTTGACGCGGATGCCGGTGATGGTGTAGAGTTCGGCATTGTAGGCGTCGTCGGCGGTGATGTCGGTGATGCCGGCGCTCTCGTCGGGCGTGGTGAAGTTGGCCTGTGCGGAGAACTCGGTTTCACGGTCGTGTGTGCAGAATGCGCGCACTTTCCAGATGTAGCGGGTCTCGTATTTGAGGTCCTTCAGGGTGAGGGTGGGCTCATCGGTTGTGACTGTGGTCCACTCGGTGGCGGAGGATTCGCGGTAGGCTACCTCGTATGACTCCATGTCTTCGGTAGTGGCCCAGGTGAGGACTACGCCGTCGGTGAAGTAGGCGTCGAGGTTGCTCTGCAGGTCGGCGGGAGCGTCGACTGCGGGCCAGTCAAGGGTGGTGAATTCAACGGGGTCGCTCCACTCGGTGTATTGGTCGTCGGGCAGGATGCCGCGTACGCTTACGGTGTAGGTCGAGTTGACTTCAAGGTTCTTGAGGCTGTAGGCCATGGCACCTTTGACGGTGACTACAGAGGTTATTTCAGAGTCTTTTTCGCGCCAGATGAGCTGGTAATCGGTCTGTGAGGATTTCCAGGTGATGTTGGCGGAGTTGAGGGTGATGTCGGTTACGGTGATGACGGGAACTTCGGGGAATTCGGCCTGCTTAACGCTGAAGCGGTCCACGTACATTGTCACGCCCCAGGCTGCGGTTGTGCAGGTGGTCCAGTTGAGGCGTACCAGGACTGTCTTGCCACGGTATTCGTTGAGGTCGGCTTCGATGGCGAAGTAGGTTACCTCGCGGGGTTCGGCTCCGGCTTCCTGTTTGGGGTTGTTGGTGTTGTCATATTTAGCCAGGGTGGTCCATGTGGTACCGTTGTCCTCGCTTACCTGGAGTTCCAGGGCGTCGCCCTCGGCCCAGTCGTTGTAGCAGTGGGTGTCGAAGCGACTTGCCGATTCGGTGATGGCGTATTGGAAGCGTGCCATGAGGTGACGGGCGTCGACTACGATGGGGTTGGGAGCCAGCCATGCGTTGCAACCCTGGGCGTTGCCGCGGTTGATCTTGCAGTACTGCTGTACGGCCTGGGTGGTCTCGGTTACGTTGTAGTTCTGCTGGTCAACGAAGGTGAAGGTGCGTGTTTCGGCGTTGGCTTCGGAGGTTGTCCAGCCGGCGGGCAGGTCAAAGAAGGGGAAGTTGACGGAGTTGCCCTCGTAGGGAGCGACGATGTTGGTGCTGGCGTCGAGGTAAACTATGTCGGTGGTGCATTCGCCGGCAGCGTTGCGTGAGTATACGCCCAGGAAGTAGAGGGTGGAGGGGGCGAGGTCGCCGATGACGATGCCTTCGCCGCCGTTGCCCACGTAAACTACCTTACCGCCGTTTTCGGGGGCTTCGAAGCCGCGATAGGGCTCGAAATCTTCGGGCACGGGCAGGATGTCGCCTACCTTGGCGGTGCCGACGGGTGCGGCGCAGAGGCCGTGGTTGCCGAAGTTGTCGCGTTCGCAGTAGGTGTTCATCACTACCACGATTTCATCGCCGGCGGCGTTGGGTGCGAGGTCGATGGTGATGGAATTGGTATCGGCGGCCTTGACTTCACCGGTGGCGCCGGCGGGTTTGGTGGCTATGGTGCCCTTCAGGGGGGCGGTGAGGTTGTAGGCGGGGCCTTCAACGCCGAACGATACGGCTGCGTAGACGGTGTAGTAGTAGGTGGTGCCGCCGGGGAGCTCATCGGTTGAGAACTCGCAGTCGGTGCCGAAGTAGGCGATGTCGATGTCGTCGTTGACCTGGCCTACCTCATAGGTTGTGCCGTTGGCGGGAGCCCATGTGGCGACGGCCTTGGTGCTACGGACTACCAGATAGGTGTCGGCGCCCTCGGCTGCGGTGAACGTGCCGCTTACGGTTGTCGAGGTGGATGTCAGCTCAAGGGCTGTGGGCTGGGCCGTGGGAGCGACGCACTTGCCGGGGGCCTTGAAGGTGACGGTGAAGCCGTCGGGGGTCGAGGCGGGGATGCAGAGGTCGGATACGCCGCTGTGTACCAATTCCACGTCAGGCACGGTGCCCTGCAGGCAGGTCAGATATTCCAGGGCGCGGATGCCGGCGCGGAAACCGGGGGCGTTCGGTTCGGGATCCTCGGCGGTGATGAATGCGCCCAGACCGGCTACGACGCATGAGAAGTCGCCGTTGGGGTGCAGCTGAATCTGGAAGTCGACGGGAACGGGGTCGCCCCAGATGGAGTTGGACATGCCGAATTTGCTGAACTGTACAACAAGGCGTTGAGCATCTCCGGTGCCGGTGAGGGCGTATTCAACGCGGCTCTCGGCTGTGGAGGTGATGTTGTAGTGGGGTGCGAAGCCCAGTACCTGCAGGTCTTTCTCCCAGTTGTCGAGGTAGTTCCAGCCGGTGCCTGTCTTGACGTCGACCTGGTCGTTGCCCAGAGCGATGTAGCCCGAGCCGGATACCAGGAATGACGACTTTTTGACGCCTGCAAAGGGGTAGTCGAAGCCGATAGCGTAGCCGGTCGCGGTGCCTTCCTCGGTGACTTCGCCCGCGGGGGTGAAGTATACGTCGGAGATGCCTGAGCCCACGGTGGCGCCCTCGGCAGCGCCGTTATAGATTACGGTGCCGCCGGTCAGCGGGGTGTACGTTCCTTGCGATGTGGTGGCGGTGTAGCCGCACACAGCCTGGCCGGAGGCGGTTATGGCCGTGAAGGCCATGGCTGCCAGGCATATGATGGATGTGGTGAGTTTCTTCATAATGATTGTTTATTTAATTGTGATTTTAACGTTGGTCTTGCCGTCGACGTCGGCCACGTAGATGCCGGCGGGGAGGTCGAGCACGGCGCGGCCGTCGGCCAGCGATTCAGCAGCCACCAGAGCGCCGCCAAGGTTGTAGACTTTCACCTGACAGCCTGAGGCGTAAACGGCGTTGCCCACAACGGTTACGGCGGGGGCGTCAACGGCCACGTCGGCTATGCCGGCGCCTTCAATACCGAAAGTGCCGTCGATGTTGAAGCGGTTCATCATCATCGTGGTTTTAGCGCCGGCCACGGCTTCGGCATCGTCATAATTGTATATCCAGGAGGTGTTGCCGGGCAGGGGGTGCGATTCCAGGGCGCTGGCCTTGCGGTTGCGCTCGCTCAGGGCTATCTCGTGGTTGTCGAAGACGTATTCGCCGTCCTTGTTGACGCGTACGGCATAGCTGCACTGGTCCTGATAGGAGTAGTGGCGCTCGTAGAAGAGCATGGCGTCAGTCTCGCCTGCGGTCTGCAGCGACAGGTAGCCGATGCTGTAATCGCCCTGCGGAACAATCTCAACGGCGTCCTCGTCCCAGAGCAGTTCGCCGGTCTTGCTGACTTTCTGCATGCGGATGGTCTGAATGGACTGGCTGGGCGATGTCTCGCGCCAGGCGGTGTAGAAGCCGGTGCCGTCGGCCGCGGGAGCGGCGCAGACGTTGAATGAGCGCATGCCGTTGTAGCCCAACTTGACGTCGCCTTCTTCCGATGCACCGTCAAAACCCAACTTGCCGTCGGGGGTGACGTAGCTCAGGAAGGCCGATTCGATGTTGGTGACGTCGCGGTCGTCGTTCCAGGCAATGAGCACGCCGCCGTCGCCTGAGGGGCATGTGTGCAGCAGCGTGTGCACGGGGATTGAGCCCCAGCCGCCGCGGTAGATGCGCACGTCCTTGCCCCATACGCTTGAGCCTTCAAAGTCAAGCTTGCGGGCGTAGAAAATCTGCGAAGCGGTGCGTGAGTAGACCAGGATGCAGGTGTTGTCGCCCGATGCAACCAGGTGGGGGTTGGAGGAGACTTCGTCAAGGATCGATACCTTGCTCTCGTCCCACATCTTCTTGCCGTCCTTGTCCAGGCGCTGCATGTGGATGTTCTGGGCGTCGCCGTTCATCTCTATCCATGCAAAGACGAAGCTGCCGTCCTCAAGCTGGACGCAGTCCATCATGGCCACCTGCTCGGCGGCTTTGGTGGGGTCGGAGATGGGTTTGCCCTCGTCGCCCCAGAGCATCTCGCCGGTGGGGCTGATGCGGTAGGCGGTGTAGCTTTCCAGGGGGCCGTTGGAGTTGCGGCGGTCCATGGCCATGACTATGGCGTTGCCCTCGGAGTCGACGGTCAGATAGTTGCTGACCACGGTCCACGATTTGTTGGCGTAGTCGCTGATGAGTTTGCCTTCAGGGGCGAAGGAGGGGTTGCCGTCCTTGTCCCAGTGCTGGACGTGAAACTCGTATATTACCTTGTTTGTTTCATATTCGTCCTGTGCGTTCTGGAGGTTTGCGTAGTAGATTACGCTCCATACGCCGCCGTCGGGCGTGGTGCGGACGTCGTTGGCATAGCAGGTTGTACCGGTGGGGTATAACGCTACGGGGTCGGCGGCACTTGTGCCCCAGCCGGCGTGTGCGCAAGCGGCGCACATCAGAGCGGTGGAAAGAAGTAGAAGTTTTTTCATACCGGAATATTTAGTAACATAAAGTGATTGATATTCATTTGTTTGTCTTGGTGACGGTGACGGTACCGTCGCTCATCACGCGGCGGCAGATGCCCAATCCGCGTGCTCCGGCGGCCAGGCGACGGCCGCTCAGGTCGTAGTATTCTTCGGATACGACGGTGGCGGCGGCGGTGATGTCGGCGGCCGATGCGGCGTCGTATGCGGTGAAGAAGGTGCGCAGGCCGTAGTTGTCAATCTCCATGAGCTGGCCCACCAATGCCGAACCGGGGCCGTAGATTTTGACGCTGCCGCGCGGACGGAAGATGCCGTCGCCCCACTTGTCGGCGATTTCCAGGCCGTAGACCTTGCCGGGTTCAAGCGATACGCTCTCCTCGTAGACCTTGTCCTCGCCGTTGGGGTAGGGGCCGAATTCCTTTACGGTGTTGCCCTGCTCGTCGATGATGCGGTAGGTGTTGTCGGCGGCGTCGACGTCGGTCTTGATCTTGAAAGTCAGCTCGGAGGGGTAGCTGAACAGCTTGCTGAATTTGCCCTTGTAGGTGCTTGTCTCCAGGGCGGGGTCCTTGCCGTTGAAGGCGCGGCACTTGATGGAGTATTTGTTGTCGTCGTTGTCAAAGACGGTCTTGATGGCGCCGTCAAGCGGAATCTGAATGGTGGCGTGCTCGTGGGCGGGGACGCTGCCGGTCCATTCCAGCTTGTAGGGCTTGTCGTTGAGAGTGAAATCGAACGAGGCCGATGTCAGGGCGTCGCCCGAGTAGTTGTCGACGGCCATTTCCAGGTAATCCAGGGCGTAGTTTGAGCCGATGGGGATGGAGGGCAGCGTGCAGTCGAATATGCGCGGAGCGGTGGCCTCGGCCTCGACCTGCGGGAAGCAGCGGGCGGCCTTGACAATCTCGCCCTCGCCTTCGGCCACGAATGCCATGATTTCAATGTCGTAGGGTTCCAGCTTGACACCGTCGATGTCGGCGGGCAGGGTAACTTTGATGTCCTTGCTGAAGTATTGGCCGGCTGTCTTGACGTCTATGGCGTCGCCGAACACGTTCTCGGTCAGGACGTCGCGCAACATGTGGCGGTGGGGGTACTCCACGCCGCGCTTGCCGCCGTCCTGCGGGCCCAGGATGTTGTTCTGCATCAGGAATACGGTCAGGCGCGGGTCGGTCATGTCGGCGGTGTAGTAGCCCTCGATGTTGACGGTAAGGCCGCGGGTGGCGGCGTCATAGGTGCATGCGGCGTAGAGGTTGACGGGCGAGTCCTTCGCGGTGACCTCGCGTGCGCTGGAGCCCCATAAGGAGCGGCTGATGTTTACGCCGAAGCCGTTGTCGCGGCGGCTGATCACGCCGCTGGGATAGCCGCTGATGTCGTAGCGGTCGTGGATGGCCTGGCCCTCGGTGGTGATGTAGTTGAGCTCACCGTATTTAGGAGTGGCGAAACTGCCGGCGTGAATCGAAACGACAAATACCTCGTCGGGGTGGTTGCGGGCCAGCTCGGCTGCCATGCGGTGGCCGTCGGGACAGTTGGGGCAATGAATGCCCGTGTATTCCTCAAGCACGGCGCTGCGCTTGGTCACTTCGGTGCCTACATTCCAGCCGAAAGCCGGGAGTGCTGCGGTCAGCATTACATATTGTAAAAGTTTTTTCATAGATGAAGCTGTTGTGTGTTAAAAATCGGTTGATTCTATGGAAAAATGTTAACGTTGGTATCGCAAAGATATACAAATGGTATTACCGTTCCAAAAAAATATGTTATAAATCACTACCTCACAGCCCGGCCGAGCTGCAAAATACTACGGCAAAATTTTTAATTATTTATATTGCAATATTTTAAAACTTAAAAATTTTTGAAAATTTCTTTGCTGAAAATTGCTTTTTGCGACGGATTTTTGGCGGTTTCGGAATAGTTTGCTACCTTTGTCGGTATAAATCTGCTATCGTTTGAAGCTATCCGACTATATAATCCGGCTGTTCGGAGCGGCAATTTGTCCGGTCCTGATGGTACTGACCGCGGCCTGCGGCAGCGACGGCCGATACGCCGACGAGAATGCCGTGCGCGACTATGCCTCCGATTTCGTCGCCCGCGACACCACAGAAACCGGCCGGCGGTTTGCCGCGAAGCTCGGCGACGTGGTGGCGGAGGACGATGCCACGGCTGATTCCGTTTACAGATACGTACACATGCTGGCGCGCGAGCTGCTGTCAAGCGGCCGCCACATGGACGCTATTGAGCTGCTGAGCGGCGTTGAGGATATCCTGGCGCGGAGCGGCAGCGACGAGCTGCGCGACCGCCGGATGCTCATCGTCACCTATGTATGCCTGGGCGCGGCACACGCCGAGACGGGTATGCCCGGCATAGGCCTTGACTACTATTCGCGCGGCCTGGACCTGGCCCGCGACACCATCTTTGACGACCGCAAGGCCATGCTGCTCAACAACATAGCCGTACTGTACCATACCAGCGGCCACTTTGACAAGGCCGAGCAGTACTACCGCCGGGCGTTAGATATCAATCTGCGCCGCCATTGCAACGACGAAATCTACCTAAATTACAGCAACTTGGCCGAGCTGTACCACCAGAGCGGCGACAATAAGAAGGCGCTCGACACCTCGCTGCGCGGCATGCAGTATGCCGATGCGTCGCGTAACCCTCAGTACTTCTACACCTCGCACATCTTTCTGGGCGGCCTGTACACGGAACGCGGCCAGCTCGACATTGCATCGAGCTATCTGGAGAACGCCCTTGCCAACATGCGGCGCATCAACTTCGTGCCCGGAATTATCGAAGCCTATCAGGCTTACAGTGAATGTTTTATCGCCAAGGGGATGCCCGATTCGGCTGTGATTTACGCCCGCCGCGCGCTGGACCTCTCGCGTTCATCCGACCTGCACCCCAGCGAGAACCGCTCGCTCAAGGCGTTGGCCCACTCTTACGCCGCGGAAGACCGTGACCGTGAGGCCGTTGAGTTGCTTATGCGGTCGGTCGAATTGGATGATTCGCTGCGAAACTGCGAGAACCGCCAGCGACTGGTGGAGTGGGAGACGCGCGCCAGCCTGGGGCAGACGGCAGCGACATCGTCGGCCGTGTCATCGACCGTCGGCATCATCGCCATTATCGTGGCGGCTCTGCTGCTTGTTGCGCTCGTGGCTATACTGCTGATATACAGACGTCGGCGCCACGCGTCCGAGGCCGAGATACAGCGCCTTGCCGACACGGCCGACGGCCTGCGCCGCCGCCTCATGGCCGAGTCGTTGGACAGAATCAAGACCCGCGAGGGCCTGACGGGTGTCTGCGAGGAGATGCGCGAGGTGTTGGCTGACAGCACTTTCAAGTCTGACCAAGGCGTCCGTGCGCGTCATCTCCTGGCGAAGCTCAACGGCATAGCCGAGGGCGTCACGGATGAGTTCACCCTGTCCATGGGCGAGGTGCACCCCGACTTCTACCGCGCTTTGGAGGAACGCTTCCCCACGCTGACGTTGCGCGATCGCCGCCTGTGCGGTTTCCTCTATTTGGGCATGTCTACCAGGGAGATAGCCGCGCATACCGGCCGTGAGGTGCGCAGCGTTGAGTCGGCCAGAAACCGTCTGCGCAAGAAGCTCGGGCTGGACCTCAATGCCGACCTCGAAGACTTCTTGCGCAAACTCTGATTCCCGCCTTTTCGGGCCTAAACGCCTTTGTCGTCAGAGGCGTCGAGACCCTTGGCGGAGTGGAAGAACTTGTTCAGATATTTCTCGTTGAAGCGCTGGCACAGCTCCCAGAAGTTGGGGACGAACAGCGTGCCTACGATTGCGTTGATGGCCATACCGAAGACTACGGCCGTGCCCAGGGCTACGCGCGAGGCCGCTCCGGCACCCGTGGCAAACAGCATGGGCATGACGCCGAACACGAAGGCCAGCGCCGTCATCATGATGGGGCGGAAGCGGACACGGCCGGCGTCGATGGCCGACTGGCGGATGTCCTCGCCGGCGCGACGGTAGTCCATCGCGTATTCCACAATCAAGATGGCGTTCTTGGCCGAGAGTCCCAACAGCAATATGATGCCTATCTGGGTGTAGATGCTGATGCTCTGGCCCATGAATATGCAGCCCACAATCGTGCCCAAAATGGCTGTAGGCATGGCTATTACGACGGCAAACGGGTCGGTCAGGCTCTCATACTGCGCTGCAAGTACCAACAGGGTGACGATGACGGCCAGGATGAGCACGAAGGTGACCGTCGTGCCTGACTGCGTCTCCTGATAGGCTTCGCCGGTCCAGGCGTAGCCGTAGTTGTCGCCAAGTGTCTGATGCACAATCTCCTCCATGGCCTCGATACCCTGCGCCGAGCTGACGCCGTGGGCCGGCGTGGCCGTCAGGGCGGCGGTGTTGTACATGTTGTAACGGCTCACGGACGACTGGCCCATGGAGGGCTTGACAGTGGCGAAGGTGGAGAAGGGCACCATCTGCCCCGAAGAGTTGCGCACGGTCAGCTTCAGCACGTCGTCGATGCGGCTGCGGGCGGCCCCGTCGGCGGCCACATTTACCTGATACACACGCCCGAACTCCACAAAATCATTGATATACGAGCCGCCCATGAAGGCCGCCAGCGTCGAGTAGATGTCCGAGAGCGCCAGTCCTTGCAGCTTGGCACGGTCGCGGTCTATGTCGATTGAGTACTGGGGCACCTCGCCCTGGTAGAGCGACGATACGGAGGCTATGCGCGGGTCCTTTTCGGCGGCGGCCTGCACGGCATGCAGCGCCTCGGTCATCTGTCCGGCGCCAAGGTCCTTGATGTCAAGTAATTGCATCTCCAGCCCCGATGACATGCCCAGGCCGGGGATGGCCGGCGGGTTGAGCGAGAAGATGACGGGTTCCTGCATGCGGGCGCCTATCTCATCGGCCTTGGCCATGACGGCGTTGACGTGCTCGGCCTTGCTCTTGCGGTCCTTCCAGGGTTTGAGGATGACGAACAGGCCGCCCATGTTGGTGGTGGCGCCGCCGCCCATGAAGGACATGCCGCTGACGCCCATAACGTCCTTGACTTCAGGTAGTTTGAGTAGTTCGTGCGAGAATTCGGACACGATGCGATCGGTGCGGTCCAGCGACGCGCCCACGGGCAGTTCGACCGAGGTTATGAAGTAGCCCATATCCTCCTCCGGGATGTAGCTTGTCGGCCACTTCAGGAAGCCCCAGAAGGCCAGCCCGGTCAGAATCAGATAGGCGAGGATGGCCACGGCGGGGCGGCGCAGGAACTTGCCTACTATCTTCATATACAGCTCGGTAGCGGCGCCGAAGCCCTTGTTCCACCAGCGGTAGAGGAAGAAGCGCGTCGGCTTGTTCGGTTTCAGGAACAGGGCGCACATGGCCGGCGTGAACGTCAGCGCGTTGAAGCCCGAGAAGGCCGTCGAAACTGCGATGGTGAGCGCGAACTGCTTGTACAGCTGGCCGGTAATGCCGCTGACAAGCGCCGTGGGCAGGAAGACGGACAGCAGCACCAGCACCTCGCCGATGACCGGGCCCTGAAGCTCTATCATGGCCCTTTCGGCGGCCTGGCGGGCGTTTAGTTTGCCCTCGTTGAGCAGGCGCGAGCAGTCCTCCACCACCACTATGGCATCATCGACCACTATGGCGATGGCCAGCACCAAACCGAACAGAGTCAGCGTGTTAAGCGTGAATCCCAGCCATTTCATCACCGCCAGCGTGGCGATGAGCGATACGGGGATGGTGAGCATGGGGATGATGACGGCGCGCCAGTTCTGCAGGAATATCAGGATTACCAGCATGACGATGAGCGTCGTCTCCAGGAACGTAATCAGCAGTTCCTGGATGGATTCGTCCACAAACGAGGTGGTGTCCAGCATGACGTCGTAGCTGACGCCCGGCGGGAAGTACTCCTTCAGCTCCTCCAGCTTGGCGCGGCAGCCCTTGGCCACCTCTATGGCGTTGGCGCCGGGGCGTTGGCTGATGCCTATCATGGCGGCCTGCTGGTCGTTGACGCGGGCCACCTGGCTGTACGAGTTGGCGCCGAGGTCGATGCGGGCCACGTCGCGCAGGCGCAGGATGCCGTTACCGTAGGCATCGCCGGCACGCAACACTATCTCGCCGAACTGCTCGGGCGTGGTCAGGCGGCCCTGCGATGTCAGCGTGAAGGTGAACTGCTCGTCCGAGGGCGATGGGTTGGCGCCCACACTGCCGGCTGAAACCTGGATGTTCTGCGACGATATGGCCTGGCGGATGTCGTCGATGGAAATGTTGCGTTGGCGCATCTTGGCCGGGTCGAGCCACACGCGCATACTGTAGTCGCCGCCGCCGAAAGCCATGACGCTGCCCACACCCTCGACGCGCGACAGCTCGTCTATCAGGTTGATATTGGCGTAGTTGGTCAGGTAGAGGGCGTCGTAGCGCTTGGGGTCGTTGCTGTTCAGGGCTACCATCATGACGTAGTTCGACGCCTCGGAGCGCACCGTCACGCCCTCCTGGCGCACAATGGTGGGCAGGCCGGGTTCGGCTTCGCTGATGCGGTTCTGCACCTTTACGGTGGCGTCGTCCAGGTCGGTGCCTTCCTCAAAGGTGATGGTCAGCTGATACGAACCGTCCGAGCCTGACGAACTGCTCATGTACATCATGCCTTCCACACCGTTGATCTGCTGTTCGATGGGCACGCCCACGGTCTCGGCCACGGTCTGTGCGTCGGCACCGGGATAAGAGGCCGCCACCATCACCGTCGGGGGCGTGATGTCCGGGTACTGGGCTATGGGCAGGCTGTTGAAAGTCAATGCCCCGGCCAGCACCATCGCCACAGCTATGACTATGGCGAAAATTGGTCGTTCGACGAAGAATCTTGAGAACATGGCGCCGTGTATTTATTTGGAAGTGAATGGTTTGACCGTCATGCCGTCGCGCACTTTAAGCAGCGCGGCCGTGACGTAGCGGTCGCCGGGCCTGATGCCCTGCGTGACTACGCGCATGGTGTCGGACACCAGGTCGCCCACCTTGACGGGCGTGTAGGCCACCTTGTTTGAGTCGTTGACCAGGTAGACGTATTTGCCAAGCTGGTCGGTGGCTATGGAAGCGTCGCGCACCAGACAGGCGCGGGGCTCAACCATGTAGGGCAGGCGCACGGTCAGGTACATGCCGGATTTGAGTTCATTGTAGGGGTTCTTTACGAGTGCCTGCAGGTGCATGGTACCGGTGGATTCCTCTACGTTGGGGGCCATGTAGGTGAGGTCGCCCGTGTAGGTATGGGGCAGCTTCTCGGCGAAGGTCAGCGGGATGGCCGTGTAGTCCAGCATAGAGCGGTTGTTCTCGTTCAGGAACGAGCGCTGGAAGGATGCGTCCTCAATCGAGAAGTTGGCCAACAGCGTGGCGTCGTCATAAACCGTGGCCAATTTGACGGGTGCCCCCTCGCCGGCCACATAGGCGCCACGCGATTTCTCGTTGATGGATATATGGCCGTCGCATGGCGCCGTTACCGTGCAGTAACTCAGCTGCTTGCGGGCTGTGGACAGCTGTGCCTCGGCGTTGCGGATTGCGGCGCGGCTCTGGTCGCGCGTGGCCAGGCCCTGCTCCACCTCCATCTGCGATACGGCGTTGCTCTTCGACGCCGCCAACAGGGCGTTGTAGTGCTGCTCGGCGAACTTGTTCTGGCTGCGGGCCTCGGCCAGTGCGGCCTCGGCCTCACTGACGGCGTTGGCATAGGTGGTGGGGTCGATGGTGAAAAGCACCTGGCCGCGGCGCACAAACTCGCCGCCGTTGAAGTTCATGGTCAGGATTGTGCCGTTGACCTGCGCCAGTACGTCGATGGTGCGGTCGGCCTCGAACGTGGCCGGATAGTCCTTGTACAGAGTTACCGAGTCGGTGACCACCTCGGACACCTGCACGGGCATGGCTTCCGCGGCGTTGGGGCCTTGGGCGGCCTTGTCGCGGTGGCCGCAGGCGGCAGTCGCGGCCGTCAGCAGGCTGATGATGAATATGTTACGTGCGTCCATCTTGTTCTATATGTTGAGTAAGGTTTAAAGGTCAGTCAGGAAGCCCGAAACCGCCGCCCAATGCCTCGTAGAGCGATACGAGTGCCGACAGCGCCTCGCCGCGGGCGGTGATTACGGAGTTGGAATAGTTCAGCAGGTCAATCTGCGCGTTGGCCACGTTGGTGAAGTCGCTCAACCCCTTGGTGTAGAGGTCGATAGACAGCCGGTAGAACTCCGCCGAGGCATCGCGGGCGGCCTCGTATTCCTTGACCGTTCGCAGGGCGTTGGTGTAGGAGTACAGGGCGTTGTCCACCTCGTTGAAGGCGTTCATCACCGTATAATTATATGTGTCGGTCAGGGCCTCCATCTCCTCGCGGGCCGAAGCCACGCGGGCCGAGCGCGCCATGCCGTCGAATATGGTCCAGCTCAGCGTCGGACCCACGGAGTAGGCCAGGTTGTGGTCCGAGAAGAACTTGCCGTGGCCGTCGCTGCTGACTCCTACGGAGCCCTCGATGGTCAGCGTGGGCAGGAAGTCCTTCTTGGCTATGCCCAGGGCTGCGGCCGCGGCGGCTAAGTTGTATTCCGCAGCCGCCACGTCCGGACGGCGGCGCAGCAGTTGGGCCGGAACGCCCGCCGATACGGGCATGATGTGCGGCGGCAGGGGCCGCTCGCGCTCCAGCATGGGTTGAATATCAGACGGATACACGCCCAACAGCAGCGCTATGGCGCTGATGGCCGTGTGCACTGACGTCTCCAATTGCGGGACGCTGGCCCGGGTTGAATACAGGATGGAGCGCGCCTGCTCGACGTCGATTTTCGACGCCAGACCACATTCAAAACGCGAGTTGGCTATGCCCGCCACCGTGTCCTGGCGCTCGATGTGCCGACGGGCCACATCGAGCTCGGCCTGCCACACGCGCAGCTGTATGTAGTTGGTAGCCAGTTGCCCGGCCATGCTCACCATCGTGCCCACCCATTCGGCCCGCGAAACCTTGTATTGCGATTTCGCCTTCCGGGCCGAGGCCGTAACCTTGCCGAACAGGTCGATTTGCCACGAAGCCGTGGCCTGCAGGTCGTAGTTGTTGAAGGAGATACCGTGAGCCCGCTGCCGCGAGTAGCCCCCCTGCACCGCAATGACCGGGAAATAGCCCGCGCGGGCCTCCTGCATGGCGCGGCGGGCCGCCTCCATGCGGTGTCCGGCGGCCAGGACGTCGAAGTTGGCGTTTTCGGCCATCGAGACGAGCGAATCCAGGACAGGGTCGTCAAACCAGCGCCACCACAGATCGTCGCCCGGAAGTTGTTGTTCCATAGCGCTGTCATAGGTCCATCGTTCCGGCATGGGCGAGCGCAATACATCGCGGTCGCCGGCGTTGAGTGCCAGCGCCCCCGGCAGCAAAGCAGCAAGAATATATTGCTTGAGTTTCATCGTTACACAGGAAAGGTTTTTACCTAATAATAACCTGCATAACGTCAAAAATGTTTAAAAAAACCGTATGTCAGATGTGGCGGGGGAGCCAGGTGAAGATGTAGGTGTAGAGGGCGGTGCGGATGGCGGGGGCGGAGAGGATGAGGTCGTGGAGGCCGCCCCGGACCGTGAGCTCGGTGACGACGGGACCCAGGCGGCGGCCGTAGAAGGCGATGTCGCGCACGTCAAGGACGGCGTCGGTGCAGTGATAGTCCGAGGCGGGATCGCCGTGGCGGAAGGATCGGTCGGAGTGCATCAGCAGGATGGGCACCATAATTTTGGGGTCGGCCTGGACGACGTCCTGGGCGGCGTCGATTGCGGCTATCCATGAGGCGGTAGCGGGCACGGAGCAGGGACGTTTCCACTCTACATTATATGTCCACTCGCCGCCGTGACCTTTGAGCAGGCTCCATGAGTAGGAGGGGTCGTCGCTGCGGTTCATGACCTTGTTGGGAAAGGCTTTGTGGAATGTGCGCACCAGGGGCACAAGGAATTTTTCCTGGAACCTTGACTGATTCCAGTCCAGGAAGGGGCTGTTGAGCATCAGGGCGCGGATGGAGGGGTCCGGGTACTGCGACATGTAGTATGCGGCGGTGAGGCCGCCGGTGGAGTGGCCGAAGAGGACTATGCGGTCCACGCCGTCGCGGTGCATCTGCTGCAGGGTGGAGTCGATGTCGGCAAAGTACTCGCGCATGTCCCTCACCTGACACATGACCTGGCCGGGCATTA
Organism: uncultured Muribaculaceae bacterium; assembly: GCA_947628285.1. GTDB lineage: Bacteria > Bacteroidota > Bacteroidia > Bacteroidales > Muribaculaceae > CAG-873. The sequence goes on along the minus strand of CANQZK010000003.1, from coordinate 9,175 downwards.
GCGAGCGACCGTACTTGCGCAGGTCCACGGCGTAGAAATCGTAGCCGTGGGCGGCGAATTGGCGGGCCATTTCGGCCTGGAAAAAGTAGTCGTTGTATCCGTGGATGTACAGCACGCCGGTGCCGGACACACGGTGTCCGTCGGGGCGGTATCGGACTATGGTGCAGCGTACCGGGCCGGCATAATCGGCGGGCTGATCGACGTAACGCATCTCAAAACCGTCCCCGAGCGAATCAGCCATCCACCCGGAGGCCGCCGTACCGAAAACGGTCAGCAGGGCGGCAAACAATATTGTAAAAAGACGTTTCATTCGGCAAAAATAACAAAAAAATCGTCATTTGGGGAAGGATACGAAAAACTTCCCCTATTATATTAAAATACGTACCCGGAAAAATTTGTTCACGGCCTTAAATTTGCAGTGTAACTTACCTTAAAGCCCAAACTGTGCCCTGAAAAAACGATAAGAAAACGACATAAATTCCAAATACAACTAACTAATTAATCTTAAATTTTTCAAACCATGCGTAAAATTCTCTTCGTGCTGAGCCTCGTCCTGATGTGGGCGACGTTCCAGACCAAGGCCGCAGACGCACCGATTACGGCGCCCGAAGCAGGCAAGAGTTATTACATCATGCATTCCTCCGGTATGCTGATGAGCTGGGACCCCTCAATGGGCGATGGCCAGCGACTGACAATGTACAACCTGGGCAACAACCCCAACCAAAAATGGCAGTTCAAGGCCGTTGAAGGCAAGGAAGGTGTGTACACCATCTACAATGAAGTCATGAAGCAGTACCTCTATGCCGACGGCTGGGCTGCCGCTCTGGGCGATAATGTTGACGGTGATGCATATTACTTCAGCTTTGAAATCAGCTACCTGCCCGAGCAGATCTGCATCAAGGACAAGAACGGCTACCTCGGTTCCGACAACAACAACGAGGGTGGCGGTATCTACATGAACAAGGGCAACCGCGACGGCAAGTGTCTCTTTAATATTATTGAGGCTAAAGAAGGCTTCCTGACCACCGCTCTTGAAACAGCCATCGCCAACGCCGAAAAGGCTAAGGAAGGCAACGGCTCGCAGGCCGCTCTGGCATATCTTGACGCCGCCATCGCTCACGCCCACGGCGTGATGACCGGCGCCACCAGCCAGAACGAAATCAACGCCGAAGTTGACGTTGTCAAGGCCGCCATCAACAACGCCAACGCCGTGAAGACCGCTGTCGCCACCGCTGAAGAAGCTGTCGTAGGCGACAACTACGGTGAATATACTCAGGCCGATTTCAACGCCTTGAAGGCCGCCATCGCTACCGCCGAGGCTGCCCTGACTGGCGAGAACGTTGCTGAGGCCATCACCGCACTCAACGAAGCTGTCAGCACCTTCAACGCAAGCTACAAGACCTTCGTTCCCGAAGCCGGCAAGAAATACTATGTATATCAGGTAGAGACCGGCCGTCTTCTTTCTAACGTAGCCGGCAGCGAAGCCCTGCAGTGGCTCGACCCCGAAATGACCGAAGTACAGCAGTTCTCATTCGCACTCGTCGACGGCGAGACCAATGTATATAATGTAGTGACCAACGACGGCAAATACGTACGCTGGAACAGCTGGCACACTCAGTTGACCGACGACGCCACCATATACGAGGCCAAATGGCGTTTCGACCTGCTGGATGCCGCCAAGGAATTATTCATGATCCGTCGTAACGACGGTTGGGCTGTAGGTCTGGGTACCGATCCCGGCAGCACCAGCGTTTTCTCTGATAAATCCAACGTCTACACTCGCGTTATGATCATGGAGGCTAAGCCCGGTATGGTTATCACAAAAGGTCTGGAGAACCTGATTGCCTCCGCCAAGGAAACCGTAGCCAACGCCGTAGTAGGCGACAAGACCTGGAACTATCCCCAGGCTGCCGTTGACGCGCTGAACGCCGCCATCGCCGCTGCCGAAACCGCTCTGCCCGGTCTCACCGAGCAGGCCAAGGTAGCTGAAACCACCGCGACCCTGCAGGCCGCCATCGACGCTTTCGCCGCCGAGAAGATCCTGCCCCGCTTCGAACCCAAAGCCGGCGAGAAGTATCGTTTCTCCGTGAACAAATACTCAACCAAGTATATGACCGCCGACGCTGAATCCGGCGCTCTAATCGATGCATCTGACTACGAAGCCGGCAAGGCCGCCCAGCACTGGGAATTCGTGGCCGTTGAAGGTGGTTACAAAGTAGTCAACAACGGCAAGGCCCTCAAGAACGACTTTACTCTGGGCGAACTCGCCGACGGCGACGTATTCGTATTCCCCTACCTGAACCAGGGCGGCAACTATTTCAACCAGTTCGGTTTTGTACAGGCCGGCGACAACACCAAGGCGCTGACCTTCGGCAGCGGCAAGACCGCCAGCTGGCAGACCCTCGACAAGGGTAACCCCGCCCACCAGGGTCGCTTCATCCTGGTCGACGCTGCAAACGACCCCAACCGTACCGCTCTTGAAGAAGCCATCTCGTACGCCGAGGAATGGCTCCGCTATGTAAACGAAGGCAAACGCGGCAACGAAGTAGGCATGTGGAACGATGCCAAGTGCAAAACCCTTGAAGAGTCAATCGCCGCTTCCAAGGCCCTGACCGGCGCAACCCAGGAAGAGGTTGACGCCCGCACCAAAGAACAGAATGACATCACCAATAACTTCAAAGACAACCCCAACAGCGTTGAAAAGGGCGACCTTGACAAGATGATGGCTACGCTGAAGAAAGCTATCGACGAAGCCGTTGTAGGTATCGCCGTTGGTGAATACTACCAGAGCAAGGTTGACGAAATGGCCGCTCAGTACGCCGAATTCGCCGATCGCGCCGCCAACACCTCCGACCAGGAAGCCGTTGACGCCCTGCAGAACGAAGTATTTGAATACGTGAACGCCCTGCCCGCCAACACCGAGGAGCAGAAGATTGAGGACGTAATGGAAGACGCCGTTGAATGTGCAATGGTGCTGGCCGATTCTGTTGAAGAAGATGAAATCGGTATAGACAAGGGTCAGTATGACCAGGCCGTTATCGACACCTTCCGTAAGGCAATCGACAACGCCAAGAACGTTGATCCCACTGTTGAAGCCCTCAACACCCTCCAGGCTGCCCGCGCTGCCTTCGTAGCCGGCCGCAACACCGTAGACCGCGCCGCTCTGCGTGCCGCCATCACCGCCGCCAAGGCCGATGACCTGCAGAACCTCACCGCCGGCGAATTCGACGGCAACTATCCCCAGGCTGCCATCACCGCCCGTGATGAAGCCCTGACCGCCGCTGAAGCCGCTTTGGCCGACAAGACCAAGACACAGGAAGAAATCGACGCCGCCGCCAAGGCTCTGAACACCGCCGTGGCCGACCTGAAGAAAGCTAAAGTCGTTATCGACTTCAAGGCTCTTGACGACGCTTTGGCCGTAGCCGAACCCATCCTGGCCGCAACTACCGTTGTAGGCGAAGGCGAAGGTGCCATCGCCCAGGCTAAATTCGATGCCTTCAAGGCTGAGATCAACGCTGCCAAGGCTATTGACCGCGCCGCCATCAACCAGGCCGACGTAACCGCCAAGGCCGAGGCTCTGGCTACCGCCACCACCGCATTCCGCGCTGATGTACTCGCCGCCAGCGGCCTGCAGAATGCCATCGACGACGCTGCTGCCCTGACCGAGAAGGCCACCACCGGCCTCAAGCCCGGCAACTACCCCGTGACCGCCGTTTCGGCCCTGAACAAGGCTATCGAAGCTGCCCGCACCGTACTGAACGACGCCACCGCCGGCCAGAAGGCCATGATTGACGCCGTAGCCGCCCTGAAAGCCGCTGTCGAGAAATTCAACGGCTCTGTAATCGCTCCCAACGACGTTACCGCTCTGACCGCTCTGGTTAAGGAAGTAGAGGAAGCCATCGCCGCCGGCAAGACAAGCCCGCTGCTGACCGCAGCCCTGGCCGAAGCCAAGGATGTACTGGCCAACCCCGACAACTACACCGCAGAGGAAGTTGAAGAAGTAACCGAGAACCTGCAGATGGCATACCGCATGGCCGGTGTCAACGGCATCCTCGTAGGCGGCCTGGCAATCGGCGCCAATGACGGCTGCATCGTAGTCAACGGCATAGAAGGCGAAACCTTCATCGCAGTCTACACCCTGAGCGGCAACTCTGTTGTCAACGTGAACGCTGTTGAGAACTTCCGTTCCGAGCGTCTGGCAGCCGGCACATACATCGTATGCGTGGCAGCCAACGGCGAGCAGCACACTGTCAAGGTGATTGTAAAGTAAACCCATTAATCAATCAATAATTTCTATAATGAAAAAGCAAACTATAGCCGTAGCGGCCGCCCTGCTCCTGTTGGCAGGCGGCTCGCAGGCTGCGGCGCTTACCGTTAATTTCGGTACCGCCATCGAGACAACAGCCACAACGCAGGCTACCACCAACGCCCGCGGCAAGCTGACTGTGAACGGTACAGGCAACACCGCCACTATGAATATCAAGGTGGCCAACCTGCCCCAGGACCTCAAGCTCACAGCAAGCACCGGCTTTGAAGTGACCCCCGCCGTCATCGAAGCCGGCACCAACGGCGAGGTAGCCGTGACAGTCAAACTGACCAGCTACCTGGCCAAGACCACCGGCACACTGGTGATGCGCGCCGGCGACCTCCGCAGCTATGTGGACCTGACCGGTATCGGCACCCCGCTGCCTGAGAAGGCTCTCTCAGAGAAGCCCGTCAGCACCGAGTCTAAGTCCTTCACCACCGGCGCCGAGTTCGCTCCCGAGGCCGGCAAAGGCTACACCATCGAGTTCCGTGCCAAGACAGCCGGCCTGCTGAGCACTCTCAAACTCTACGCAGTTGACGCTGCCGGTATGGGCGCCAAGACTCTGATCGAGCGTCAGAACGTGGCACTGTACAACGGCGACAACACCAACAGCCTGACCAACCCCGCTACTAACGTAGAGGGCGGTAAGGGCGTATTCTACAACACCGACGGTGCATTCCACACCTACCGTCTGGCCTTCACTCCCGACAGCCGCGTGTTCGTATACCGCGACGGTCTGCCCGTAGACACCCTGCGCGCTCATGACTTCGGCCACACCACCGAAATGCTGGGCGAGAACGGCGTCGCTTCCGAGAACCTCGTCAAGAACGGAACCTTCGAAGGTGAGTTCGGCGACTTCCACAGCGGCCTGATTCACTCCCTGGAAGGCTGGCAGTTCTCGTCGTTCGACCAGTACAACTGTAAGTTCGACGTGGTTAAACGCGAAATCAACAACGAGTACGACAAGGACAACCACGTAGTTCAGCTGACCCGCTACAACTGGAACGACGGCTGGGGCGACGGCGAAGTCACCCAGATCATCGACGTTGTGCCCGGCGAGACCTACAACCTGTCATTCCTGGCCAAGGGCGGCGACTGCAAGCCCAGCGGCAAGGACAACTACGACAAGATGGGCTGGGTGCGCCTGTGCGAGGTTAACAACCCCGACAAGGGCATCAAGGTCATCGTCGACAGCGATGATTTCAAGGAATACGCCGGCACATACACCGCATCAGAGGACTGCAACCAGCTGCGTCTGATGCTCGTGGAGGGTCGCTTCCTCAACGGCGGTGGCTGGGGCTCGAGCGTTCATCCCCTTGAGATTGACAACATCAAGCTGCAGGGCATGAGCCGCCTGACCAAGGCCGAAGCCGGCTACAAGGCTGCCGGCGGCGCTGCCGTGGAATACTTCACTTACGACCTGACCGGCGCTTACGCTCCCGTGCCCAGCCGTATCGAAGCTTCCGAGGACTTCGTTGAAATCAACGGTACCAACAACATGGTGACCCTCAACGTATCGTCCGTAGGCCTCAACCCCGACAACAAGATCCAGATCACCGTTCCCGCAGGCTTCACAGCCTTCCCCGCTACTCTGGCACCCAACGCCGAGGGTCAGTTCTCCGTAATCCTGGACAGCTACCTTGAGGAAGTTGAAGGTACCATCGTACTGCGCAGCGGCGACGTCCGCACCTACATCCCCGTGGCCGGTTACGGCACAGCTCTGCCCCAGAAGAACCTCGACGCTGCCAACGTAGTCACCGAGGAGACCGCCAAGAAGTTCAGCGACGACAAGTTCGCTGCCGGCACCGACGGCTACACCGTTGAGTTCAGCGTACGTCCCAAGAACATCGAGGCCGAATTCACCGCTTATGCCGTAGACGCCAAGGGCAACGGCTTCAAGACCTACGTCCGCGCCAAGGAAATGGGCCTGTTCCACTCTGACTCCAAAGTGGGCCTGAAGAACCCCGCCAACTCAGGCGAGGGCGGCACCGGCACATTCTACAACAACGACCGCGTACACACCTACCGCTTTGCCGTTACTCCCGACAAGCACATGTTCATCTACCGCGACGGTATGATGGTTGACGTTCTGCGCACCAAGGACTACGCCCACGCAGCCGAATGGCTGGGCAACGAAGGCCCCCTGCGCGAGAACCTCATCACCAACCCCGGTTTCGAGGAAGAAGTGACCAACAACGCCGACTCCCTGCTGATCTACGCCGCAGGCTGGATGGCTGACCCCATCGACCGCTACAACTGTAACTACAATGTAGTGAACCGCGAAATCAACAACGAACTCGACGCCGACAACCACGTCATGCAGCTGACCCGCTACAACTGGAACGACGGTTGGGGCGACGGTACAATCAGCCAGATCGTTGACGTTGTGCCCGGCACCGAATACTCCCTGAGCTTCCTGGCCAAGGGCGGCGACTGCAAGCCCAGCGGCAAGGACTTCGTGAACATGGGTTCCGTACGCATCGAAGAGGTGCAGAACTCTGCCAACAAGACTTCCGTGACCATCGACAGCGAAGACTTCAAGGAATACTCGCTGACCTACACCACCTCCGACGAATGTAACCAGCTCCGCGTTGTCCTCAACCAGAGCCGCTTCCTCAACGGCGGTGGCTGGGGCTCGACAGTTAATCCCATGGAAGTGGACGAGGTCAAACTCACCGGTACCTCACGCAAGGTCAACGCCCAGACCGGCTACACCGGCAAGGCTTGCGAGCTGACCGCCTACAAGTACGACACCACCGGCGCTTACGCTCCTTTGGTTGCCAACATCGACGGCGCTGAAGACGCTCTTGCCGCCGCTGACATCACTGTGACCGCCGCCAACGGCGAACTCACCGTCAACGGTCTGCAGGCTCCCGCCTACATCACCGTGACCGACCTGGCAGGCCGTGTGGTCTATGCCGGTGTCAACGCCGGTGAGCCCGTGGCCATCCCCGCCACCGGTGTACTTGTCTGCAAGGTTGACGCCGACGGCGAGACCTCTGCTCACAAAGTTATACTCTGACACATAAACTCTCCGCTATGAAACTTTCAATGAAAGCCGCCATAGTGGCAATGACCCTCCTCTGCGGAGGGTCATTGTTCACCCGGGCGGCATATACCAAAATCACTCCGGGCGAGAGCTGGAATGATGTGAACGGGTCGTTCATCAACGCCCACGGCTCATGCGTGGTGTTCCACCAGGGCACCTACTACTGGTTCGGCGAGGACCGCACCGGCTCCAAATCCAACGGTGTGAGCTGCTACACATCAACCGACCTGTTCAACTGGAAGCGCGTCGGACTGGTGTTCAAGACCTCACAGGTCTTCGACCCCGAGACCGGCAACGCCATCCTGGAACGCCCCAAGGTGATCTACAACGAAAAAACCGGCAAGTGGGTCATGTGGTCGCACTGGGAGAACGGCAACGACTACGGACGCGCCTGCGTGTGCGTGGCCTACGCCGACAACATCACCGGCCCCTACACCTACTCCGGCCACTTCCGCCCCAACGAGCGTGACTCGCGCGACCAGAACATCATCGTCGACGCCGACGGACAGGCTTACCACCTGTGCGCCACCGACATGAACACCAACATCAGCATCATCCAGCTCTCCGACGACTATCTGACCCCGCGCGAACCCCGCGTGCAGTCAAAGGCCTTCGCCGTGCGTCGCCTCGAGGCCGTGGCCTGCATCCGCGTGGACGAGACCATCTTCAGCGTCTTCTCCGAGTGCGACGGCTGGAACCCCACGCCCGGCCACGCCGGCTGGACCACCGACATCCTGGGCACCTGGCACGAGGGCGAGAACTTCTGCGTGGACGAGGGCAAATCCACCACCTACAGCTCGCAGAGCGCCTGCCTGTTCAAGGTCGACGGCTATGACCAGGCCTACGTCTACGTGGGCGACCGCTGGAACTCATCCAACGTCGGCTCGTCCAAGCAGGTATGGCTGCCGCTGAGCCTGCGCACGGGCCATCCCGTGGTGCGCTGGTACAAGGAATGGAACATGGACGCCTTCAAGGACGTGGACCGCTACCGCCGCGCCGCCGCCGTGGGCACCGAGCACCCCTATGTGCTCATCGAGAAGTTCTCCGACCGCTTCATTGGCAACAAGAACGGCCGTCCCGTGCTGACCGACAACGGCCCCGCCGAGGCCATGCAGTTCACCTTCATCCCCGTGGAAGGCAAGAAATACACCTACTACATCAAGGAGGAAGGCACCGGCACTTACCTGGAGAGCAGCCTGGGCTCGCTGCGCATGTCGCCCACGCGTCCCGCCGGCGAGGCAGGCCAGTGGTTCATGCACGTCGAGGAGGAAGGCACCTACCTGATCCGCAACCTGGACTCGCAGAAGTATCTGGCCGTATCCGGCGCATCGACCGCTCCCGGCATGGCCATCTATCTGGCCGACGGCCTGGAAGGCAAGCATGCCTCCTTCGGTCTCTACGCCGATGTGACCGTCTACCCCGACGAGCCCCTGGCACCGATGTACAAGCGCGCCTACCGCGACGACAACGCCCGTCTGATGGCCGAGCAGGAAGCCTACCTGGAATCCGCCGGTATTGACGGCGTTATTACCGAAGGTACCGGCGGTGCGATAGACTTCAATGCGCCCTATGATGTATATAACCTCAGCGGTGTGTGCGTAGGCAAAAGTCTCGAAAATCTCACAAGCGGCATCTACATTGTGCGCCAAGGCGCAGCAGTACAGAGTGTGGCTGTGAAGTAAAACTTACTGTTCCTGAAAAAAACAGGTGCGTGGTCATGCCGGCCCCGCACCTGATTTTTTTCAATAACGTGAGTTCGGGATAATAAAAACCCTAAAAAAGTTGAATCGGCAGCTTGAAAAAGTTGCCGATTCTTTTGG
>CANQZK010000002.1 GCA_947628285.1 uncultured Muribaculaceae bacterium | reverse complement strand
TTAAAAAAACAAATGCTTAAACAAATTAATTACCTGTTATACAGCATATTATGCATTATTCAGTAAACCCTAATTAACAATCATGGAGCAGACGTTCGTAATCCTTAAACCATCCACAATACAGCGTGGCCTCGTAGGTGAGGTGTTATCACGATTCCAACACAAGGGCCTGGTGATTACAGGTATCAAAATGATGCAGATGACCGAAGAGATTCTTCGCGAGCATTACGCACATCTTGTTGACCGTCCTTTCTTCCCCTCGCTGCTGCGTTCCATGATGGCTACCCCCGTCATCGTGATGGTTCTTAAGGGCAAGGACGTTGTCGAATGTGTCCGTTCGATGGTCGGCGCCACCAACTGCCGCAAGGCCCTCCCCGGTACTATCCGCGGCGACTTCGGCATGTCGGGCCAGGAAAACATCGTTCACGCATCTGACTCGCCCGAGAACGCCATAATCGAAATCAACCGCTTCTTCGCCCCTGAAGAAATTTTCGATTACACCCCGCTCACATTCCCTGCAACCTACGCTCCCGACGAACGGGACTGACTTAAAACCGGCTTAGAAGATTTCTCTCCTTACAGATACTCATGAATTTCTCAACAAAATCATTAATACTCTCAGCATTAGCAATTTTCACAGGCCTTACAGTTACGGCCCAGACATATCGTCTCCCCGGACAACATGGTGTTCAGCACGGCGAGCTCATAGCATCGCAGGCCAATACAGTTGAAGTAGGCAACACCACCAAATATCTTGAATCACTCTTCGAGGAAGAAGAAGAGCCCGAACGGGATATCTATACCGAAGGATGGGAGAGCGGTTTCGTAAACTGCTACCGCAACTCGGAAGTTCCGCAGACCGCTGTAATCGACGTCAGCAAATTTGCAATGCCCCACCCGGGTTACATCACATCGCCTTACGGCTATCGCCGCCGCTTCCGCCGCATGCACAAGGGCATCGACATCAAGGCCAACACCGGCGATACCATCCGCGCAGCCTTCGACGGTAAAGTCCGCCTCACCAAATATGAGCGCCGCGGCTACGGCTATTACGTAGTGGTGCGCCATACCAACGACCTGGAGACCGTCTACGGCCACCTGTCCAAATTCCTCGTTGAGCCCGACCAATATGTACACGCCGGCGACCCCATCGCCCTGGCAGGCAACACCGGCCGCTCATTCGGCTCACACCTGCACTTCGAAACCCGATACATGGGTTATGCCATCAACCCTGCCGCAATCTTCGACTTCGCCAACCAGACAACCCACACTGATACCTATACCTTCGACAAGAACACGTATCAGAACGCCCGAAACTTCTCGCCCGAGGCCAACGCAGCCTATGCCGCACAGTACCGCTCGACCCACAAAATCGAATACGGCTCATCAAAATCCTCCGGCAATAAATCATCGTCCAAATCCTCCGGCAGCAAGACCTACAAAGTCCGCTCAGGCGATTCACTCTCACGCATCGCATCGCGCAACGGCACCTCAGTACGCGCCCTGTGCCGTCTGAACGGAATCAGCTCCTCCGCCAAACTCCGTCCCGGCCAGAAGCTGAGAGTCCGCTGACCCGGATAAACATCACGAAAATAACACATCAAGAACTGCGGAATGCCCATAGCACTCCGCAGTTCTAAGTTTATAGTCGGGTCGGATACGTTAGTCGTGGTGGTAGGGTTCGTTGCGGAGGATGGTCATGGCGCGGTAGATTTGTTCGGCGGCGATGAAGCGGGCCATCTCGTGGGTGAAGGTCATGCGAGACAGGGACAGGCTGCCATCGGCGCGTGCGTATACGTCCGCCGAGAAGCCGTAAGGGCCGCCTATCACCAGGCACAGATTGCCGCCAAGGGTGTTGGCCTTGCGACTGATGAAGTCGGCAAATTCGCGCGACGTCAGCTCGCGGCCTCGTTCGTCGAACAGAATCATGCAGTCGGCGCGCGATACCCGCGCAAGTATGGCCTCGCCCTCCCGAATCTTCTGCAGGTCAGGGGTCAGAGCCTTTGTGGCCTTGACATCCGGCAGGGATACGACCTCGAAGGGCATATAGTGCGGGATGCGCGCGCTGAAGCGGTCGACAAGCTCGCGCAAGCCGGAATCACGCATTGTCCCGATACAAATGAGCTGAATTTTCATCTGCGATTGCTGATTTTTGATTATATTTGCGCAAAATTACAAAAAAATCACAGCTATGAAAACTCAAGACCAATTAATAGACGATTTGCTCACGTTAGCTTTCGCCGAAGATGTGGGCGACGGCGACGCCACCACCCTCAGCACAATACCGGCCGACGCCATGGGCCGCCAGCATCTGCTCATCAAGGAAGAGGGCATCCTGGCCGGTGTGGACATTGCCCGCCGCGTGTTTGCGAAATTCGATCCGTCGCTGCGGATGACGGTGATGATTGAGGACGGTGCCCATGTGCGCCCCGGCGACATTGCCTTCGTGGTGGAAGGTCCTGTGCGCTCGCTGCTCCAGACAGAGCGCATCATGCTCAACATCATGCAGCGCATGAGCGGCATAGCCACCACCACGGCCAAGTACCAGCAGCGCCTTGAAGGGCTGAAGGCCAAGGTCCTGGACACCCGCAAGACTACGCCCGGCATGCGTCTGTTGGAGAAACAGGCCGTAAAGATAGGCGGCGGCGCCAACCACCGCATCGGTCTGTTCGACATGATTCTCATCAAGGACAATCATAACGACTTTGCCGGTGGCATCACCGCATCGGTGGGCCGTGCCAAGGCCTGGTGCAAGGAGAACGGCAAGGATCTCAAGATAGAGGTGGAGGTGCGCGACACCGCCGAAATCAACGAGGCGCTGGCCGCCGGCGTGGACCGCATCATGCTGGATAACTTCACTCCCGCAGCCACAGCCGAGGCCGTTCGGCTTATCCGCTCCAAGAATCCGTCGGTTGAGATTGAATCATCCGGAGGCATCACGCTGGACACCCTGCGCAGCTACGGCGAGGCCGGAGTAGACTTCATCTCCGTAGGCGCATTGACACACTCGGTCAAGGGACTGGACATGAGCTTCAAGGCCGATAAATAACCGCGCCCCGTGCTTATCAGTATACTGTTGTTGGTGGTCGGCCTGGTTCTGATACTGGGCGGCGCCAACTATCTGACAGAAGGCTCGGCTGCAGTGGCCAAGCGCATGGGCATGTCCGATTTCATAGTCGGGCTGACCATCGTTTCCATGATGACGAGCGCGCCTGAGCTGGTCGTGTCGGTGATGAGCGCCTTCAAGGCGTCGACCGAGATGGCCGTGGGCAACATTGTGGGCAGCAATATCTTCAACATCCTTGCCATCATAGGCGTAGTGGCGATGATCAAGCCCATCGGGGTAACGCGCGGCGTGCTGGTCAACGAGATACCGCTGATGATTCTGTCGTCGGTTGTGTTGCTGGTCATGGGCCTGTCGCCGCTGCTTGACAGCGGTCCCATGGTGGTGACGCGAGTTGACGGCCTGCTGTTGCTGCTGTTCTTCGTGGTGTTCATGCGCTATACCATAGCGTCGGCCAAACACATGCCGCAGCCCGATGAACCTGTTGCCGCCGACGGCGCCCGGCAGAAAGAGTTGCCGCTGTGGCGCGCACTGGTCTACCTTGTAGGCGGCCTTGCCGCGCTGATATTCGGCGGACAGTTGTTTGTCGACGGCGCCGTGGGCGTGGCCCGCATACTGGGCTGGTCCGAGGCCCTTATCGGCCTGACCATCCTCGCGGCCGGCACCTCGCTGCCCGAGCTGGCCACATCGGCCGTTGCGGCCATGCGCGGCTTCCCCGGACTGTGCCTGGGCAACGTGATAGGCTCATGTATATTTAATGTGTTCTTCGTGCTGGGCCTTACTTCGGTCATCAAGCCGTTGGCGTTCGGACAGATAGGCGTGTTTGACCTCTCCACGCTGGTCGGGGCCTCGCTGCTGTTTTGGTTTGTAGGCTGGTTCTACAAGAAGCGCACCATCACCCGCAGCGAAGGTCTGCTTATGTTTGCCTGCTACGTGGCATACACCGTTTATAAGATATTGGCATAAAAGCCGTTACAATCACAAAGCGGGGCCTGAGTCGAATCCGACTCAGGCCCCGCCCCGTAAGTATGAGCTGTTACATTACTTCTTGTTCAGGCGGTATTGCGGTTCCAGAGGAACGGGGAATTTAGAGAACAGGGTCTGCACGGCCTCCGCTATGCCGCTGAGGTTGCGGAACTGGCTGTTGCCGTTTTCAAGAATCGTGGCCACGGATGCCGAGTAGAGGGGCAGTTTCTGCTGGATGTTCACCATATCCATGGTCAGCACGCCCTCCTTGTATATTCCCGTGATTACGCGGGCGTTGGCGTAATAATTGTCCCAGTACAGGTTGCGGGGATACATGAAATACGGATAATAGCCGTTGTAGTAAGGTCCGGCATAGGGCATGTAGCCGGGAGGCAGCGCCGGCTCGGTCTCGATTTCCTTGTGCACGGTCAGGCCGATGTTGACCAGCAGGGCCGAGTTGGGGTCTTCGGTGTAGCCGCGCTCAATCATCTGCTCGCGGATGGCGGCGGCTATGTTGTAGTATGTCACAAGCTGCATGCCCGGGGGTAGGGCACCGTCGGCCGGCGATACGATGTGGAAGGTCTTGTATTGAGCCAGGTCAGCGCCGTTGTAAGTCTCGCTGTTGACCAGCGTGAACGGGCTGCATGAGGTTGCAAGCATGGCTATAAGGGCTATGGCTGCGAGGAGAGTTTTTTTCATACGATATTGAATTTTGTTTTTATTGTAAACGATTATGCGTTCACCTTTGTTTATTTAACTAAAAATAACCTCTCGGATAAGTCCTATCCGAAATATATTCGTTACATTTGCGCAAAACCTTGTATCTCGCATCTCTGCATATTATAATGGAAGATATCACTGATTTTTTCGTTCAGATTTTACAACAGGCACACAGTTTGGACATAGCCGAGGCCGAATTCAAGCGCGCCATTGCCGATGACGATGACCTGCACCTTCAGTACCGCGAATGGTGTCACATAAACGGACACAGCGAAAAGCACGGCTTTATGGACTTCTGCGAGGAATACCTCGCCGACCGCAACGATGTATGGAATTCACTGAGCGATTATGACAATGAAGAATAACGAGCCCGCCGTGCGCTGGCCCGCCGAGTGGGAGCCCCAGGGCGCCGTCATGGTGGCATGGCCGCACTCCGGCACCGACTGGGCCTACATGCTGGCCGATATAGAGGAATGTTATGTGCGGATGGTCGAGGCCATCGCACGCCACGCTGCTGTCATAGTCGTGGCGCCGGACACATCCCGTGCCCGGCATATGCTTAGCGGCGTCCCCGGCGACATCCTCTACTTCGACACCCCCACCAATGACACCTGGACGCGCGATTACGGCCCCATCGTGACGTGCGACGCCGACGGAAAGCCGGTCATAACCGACTTCAGCTTCAACGCCTGGGGCGGCAAGTTCGAGGCATCGGCCGATAACGGCGTGACAGCCCGCATGGTGGCCGCCGGCCTGCTGCGCGGCGAGTACCGCGACGAGAACGCGTTCATCCTTGAAGGCGGCTCGATAGAGAGCGACGGCCGCGGCACAATCATGACCACGCCGGACTGTCTGCTGACGCCCACACGCAACCCCGGCATGGACCGCGCTGACATAGAGCGCAAACTCGCATCGACACTCGGCGCCCGCCACATCCTGTGGGTGGAGGGCGGCGGCATAGTAGGCGACGACACCGACGGCCACATCGACACGCTGGCGCGTCTCTGCCCCGACGACACAATCATGTTCGTAGGCCATCCCACATCCGGCCGCGACACGGACCAGCAGGCCGAGATGCTTGACAATCTGCGCAGCTCCGTCATGAACCTGCGTACCCCTGAAGGCATGCCCTACAACCTGCTGGAACTGCCGCTGCCCGACCCGATTTACGACGAGGACGGCGAGCGCCTGCCTGCCACCTATGCCAACTATCTGGTAATCAACGATGCCGTCCTGCTGCCGTCATATGGACAGCCGCAGAACGACCTCCTGGCCGAGCGCATTGTGCGCGTGGCCTATCCCCACCATATCATCGAGCGTGTCGACTGCCGGCCGCTCATCTGTCAGCATGGTTCGCTGCATTGCGCCACCATGCAGTTGCCCAAAGACGTACTGCCCATATGAAAACACTCAGAACAGGTATCATACAACAGCATAACACCGCCGACCGCGAGGACAACCGTCGGCGCATAGCCGAGAAAACGGCACTTCTGGCCCGCGATGGCGCTCGCCTGATTGTCAATCAGGAACTGCACGACGGACTCTACTTCTGTCAGACCGAGGCAGTCGATGTCTTCGATCAGGCCGTCGGGCTTGATACGGAAGCCACGGAATTTTATGCCCGCCTGGCCCGCGAAAACAAGGTGGTGATTGTCACCTCGCTGTTTGAACGCCGCGCCCCCGGACTCTACCACAACACCGCCGTGGTATTCGACGCTGACGGCTCGGTTGCCGGCAAGTACCGCAAGATGCACATCCCGGACGACCCGGCTTATTATGAGAAATTTTATTTCACACCCGGCGATATCGGATTCAAGCCCGTCGACACCTCCGTGGGCCGACTGGGCGTCCTCGTATGCTGGGACCAGTGGTACCCCGAGGCTGCCCGCCTGATGGCCCTGGCCGGGGCAGACATGCTCATCTATCCCACCGCCATCGGCTGGGAGTCAAGCGACACCGCCGACGAGCAGGCCCGTCAGCTCGAGGCCTGGGTGACCGTCCAGCGCGGACATGCCGTGGCAAACGGCCTCCCGGTGGTCACAGTCAACAGGGTAGGCCACGAGCCCGACCCCTCAGGTGCCACGGGAGGCATCAGATTCTGGGGCAATTCCTTTGTGGCCGGTCCGCAGGGCGAGTTTCTGTTCCGCGCCTCGGCCGACAACGAGGAGACTGCCTTCATCGACATCGACCTGCAGCGCTCCGAGCAGGTGCGCCGCTGGTGGCCCTTCCTGCGAGACCGCCGCATCGACGCCTACGGCGATATCCTCAAACGCTATATTGACGACAAATGATATTGCTTGAAGCCGTCACGACAAATTCGTGGGACACGCTGTGCGGGATATGCGCCCGGATGCTGGCCGACGGCGCTTCGCTGACCGGCATGAGCTACGGCGCATTCACGCTGCTCTGCTTCGGTCTGCTGCTGCCCTCGGCCGCCATCCTGTTCCTGGTCTCGGCCTGCACCTCGCTCAGCGGGGGCAAGCCCGCCAAGATCGTCGCCAAGATATGCCTCGCGCTGGGCTCGGTCAGCCTTGCTGCGGTGGTGGGATTGTTGGCCTATGCCCTGATTTGCGGCTCCACATGGGCCGGAGCGACGTAAAAAACGAATTATCCCTCTTTTTTTGCGATTTTACATCGCATCGGTCAGGACGCGATGTATTATCTTTGCACTTGAAAAATTATAAACTAATCATAACCCATAATTATATCATGAAAATAATCCGACCCCTTATCACACTCGGGGTATCGATGTCGGTTTGTCTTTCATCCTTTGCCGCCGATCTGAACGTGGACAAAGGCGAAGTGAGCCGCGAATCGATCACCGATACCAAGGCGGTGGTCAAACCGGGCGCCATCCTGCGTCTAACCGGAACGACCCCGCTGGTCAACTCCACAGTCGACCTCACCGACAACTCGTCGCAACTCATTTTCGAAGGCCTGTTGCCCTCGGAAGTTGAGAAGGATTTCCTCAAATACGTGACCGTAGGCGGCCGCGCGTTCGACCCCGCCAAGGACCGCCTGGGCCTCTACGGCAACGGCTCCGAAATCATTGCCGACGGCATGAGCGCCCCTCTGACCGTCTACACCGAAGCCAATTACGGCGGCCAGTCCAAAGTCTGCGACCAGGACAAGTTTTACCGCGAGAAGAAGATGACCAAATTCAACAAGTACCTTCCCACCGAGCTGCTTGGCGATTTCAACAACAACATCCGCTCGTTCAAGCTGCGTCGCGGCTACTCGGCAACCTTTGCCAATAACCTTGACGGTACGGGCTACTCCCGCGTGTTCACCGCCTTCAATGAGGACCTTGAAGTGCCCGTGATGCCTGAGGGCCTGGATTTTGTGTCCTTCATCCGCGTGTGCCGCGTGGACCGCATAGGCAAGCGCGGTATCTGCGGCCTGGACGTCACCGGCATCACCCGCTCCACCTGGTATTACTCCTGGGGCGCATCCGACGAGCCCGCTCAGGACTGGGAGTTCATCCCCATGCGTCACAACAGCAGCTGGGACGGCTTTGACCGCATCGGCTCGCGCACCAACACCTCCAATGCACTGGGCCACAACGAGCCCGACCATAGCGACCAAGCCGACATGAGCCAGTACGGCTGTCTGCGCCAGTGGCCCGACCTATTGGCATCCGGCCTGCGCCTTGGCTCGCCCGCGCCCGACGCTATCAACAAGGACTGGCTGCGCAAGTTCATCCAGATGGCCGACTCGCTCAACTACCGTGTCGACTTTGTCGCAACCCATATGTACTGGAACAACCAGACTCCCAAGGGCCTGACCGACAACATCAACAATCTGTGCCGGAACAATTACGGCGGCCGCCCCATGTGGATTACCGAATGGAACAACGGCGCCAACTGGACCAACGAGTCATGGCCCGACCGCGAAGGCGTACGCCTTGACGCCGAGTTCAACATCCTGTTGGACAAGGACGGCAAGCAGACCACCGTCAAGCGCCCCCACACCAAGGCTAACTCCGACAAGCAGGTGGCATGGCTCACCGACATGCTCAAGGCGTTTGACGAATGTCCCTTCCTGGAGCGCCACGCCTTCTACAACTGGGTTGAGGACGCCCGCTCGGTAGTGATTGAAGGCAAGCTGACCCCGGCCGGCAAGGTTTTTGCCAATTTCCGCTCGCGTCCCGGCTTCGACCCCGAAGTCCAGTACGTGCATGAGTGGCGCATCGCTCCCCCGCTGCCCCGCAAAATCACCAACAACGGCCTTCCCACCATCTGTTTTGACGACCTCAACGGCGAGACCGGCGTGAACTACATCGTAGAACGCAAGATTGACAACGGCGAGTGGCAGGAGTACAAGGTGCTTGAAAACGGCGTGGATTACAGAAAGCCCATGGGCCTGGTTTACGTTGAGATGGCCCGCGACGTTGTCGGCAAACACAAATACCGCATCAAAGCCACATCATACAAGGGCGGCGAGTCGATTTACTCGCGCATCATCACCTTTGTGGTTGATGCTTCAGGTGTCGAGGACATCATCGCACCGTCAGCATCGTTCAGCGCAAGCGTCAAGGACGGCGCACTGGTCGTATCGTCCGACGTTCCCGCTTCCTATCAGCTGTATCGTCCTGACGGACGCATGGTGCGCACCGTCAACTGCAACGGCGAGGGATCAACCGTCATCGACGGCCTGGACCGCGGCATTTACATCATCAACGGCGTGAAAGTGGCTCTCTGAGCATAGACATACCCCCCCCAACAAAGCGCCCCGGCCGGTTTCGGTCGGGGCGCTTAGGTTATCGGTTGGCTGAGTGTCAGCCTTGGGTCAGAGCAGAGAGTGCGGCTTTGAGGTTGGCCAGCTTCTCGTCCGTGTCGGCCAACTTCTTGCGTTCGTTGTTCACGACGGCCTCAGGTGCGCCGGACACGAAACGCTCGTTTGACAACTTCTTCTCCACGGAGCGGCGGAAACCTTCCAGGTACTCGATGTCCTTGCGGATACGGGTCACCTCGGCGTCCACGTCGATGGCCGATGTCAGCGGAATGTTGCACTCCAGCGTGCCTACCATGAATGATGCGGCACCGGCATCGTGCTCGCAGCCGAAGTTGACGGCGTCCAGGTTAGCTAACCTGACAATGACGGGAACGTAAGTCGGATCGATGCGGCCCACCATGTTGAGCGTCAGCGCGTCCTTGGAGGGAATGTTCTTCTTGGCACGTACGCCGCGCACGCCTGAAACGATTTCCTTGACAGTCTCCATCTCGCGCAGCAAGGCGGCGTCCGTCTGTCCGGACTGCGGCAGGGTTGCGTACATGATCGACTCGCCGGCGGCGCGTGTCTCGATGTGCTGCCACAGTTCCTCGGTGATGAAGGGCATGAAGGGATGGATAAGGCGCAGCAGGGCGTCGAAGTACTGCTTGACTTCGCCGATTGTCACGCGGTCGACAGGCTGACCGTAGGCGGGCTTGACCATCTCGAGATACCATGACGAGAACTCGTCGACAAACAGGCGGTAGATGGCCATGAGCGCCTCGTTGAGACGGAACTTGTTCATCAGGTCCTCGACCTCGGCGGCTGTGGCGCTGAGCTTGGAGGCGAACCACTTGGATGCGATGCGCGATGCCTCGGCCTGCTCCAGCTTCTCGTCCACCTGCCAGCCCTGCATCAGGCGGAAGGCGTTCCAGATCTTGTTGCAGAAGTAGCGGCCCTGTTCGCACAGGCTCTCGTCGAACATGATGTCGTTGCCGGCGGGAGCGGCCAACATCATGCCCATGCGCACGCCGTCGGCGCCGTATTTGGCGATGAGTTCCAGCGGGTCGGGCGAGTTGCCCAGCATCTTGGACATCTTGCGGCCTAATTTATCGCGCACAATACCGGTGAAGTAAACGTTCTTGAAGGGTTCGCGGCCCACGTATTCATAACCGGCCATGATCATGCGTGCTACCCAGAAGAAGATGATGTCCGGGCCGGTGACCAGTGTGGCGGTGGGATAGTAGTAGTTGATTTCCTCGTTGCCGGGATTGTTGATGCCGTCGAACAGCGAGATGGGCCAGAGCCAGGATGAGAACCATGTGTCCAGGGCGTCCTCGTCCTGACGCAGGTCGGAGGGCTGAAGGTCGGCGCAGCCGGGCAGGGCGCGGACCTTGTCGACGGCTTTCTCCAAGGTTTCGGCCACAACGATGCTCTCCTCGGCTTCGGCGGGCGAGCCGGGCACACGGTAGTACCATGCCGGGATGCGGTGGCCCCACCACAGCTGGCGGCTGATGCACCAGTCCTTGATGTTCTCAAGCCATACGCGGTAGGTGTTCTTGTATTTGTCGGGCACGAAGCGGATGATATCGTCCATAACGGGGCCGAGCGACTCCTTGGCGAAGTGCTCCATGCGCACAAACCACTGCATGGACAGGCGCGGCTCGATGGGCACGCGGGTGCGTTCGCTCAGACCGATGTTGTTGGTGTAGTCCTCAACCTTTTCCATCAGACCGGCCTTCTCCAGGTCGGCCACGATGGCCTTGCGGCAATCAAAGCGGTCCATGCCCACGTACATGCCGGCAACTTCAGCCACGGTGGCGTCCTCGTTGAAGATGTCGATTATCTCAAGGTTGTGCTTCTGGCCCAGGGCATAGTCGTTCTTGTCGTGGGCGGGCGTTACCTTGAGGCAGCCGGTGCCGAAGTCCATCTCCACGTAGCGGTCCTCGATAACGGGGATTACGCGGCCCACCAGGGGCACGATCACCTTATGGCCTTTGAGCCAGGTGTTCTTGGGGTCCTTGGGGTTGATGCACATGGCGGTATCGCCCATGATGGTCTCCGGGCGTGTGGTGGCCACCACAGCGTAGTGACGACCCTCGGCGTCGGTGTGTATCACGGCGCCATCGGTTGCGGGGATATTTGCCTCGTCGTCTGCAAGGTAATAGCGCAGATAGTAGAGCTTGCTCTGCTCCTGCTCGAACATCACCTCGTCGTCGCTGATAGCGGTACGGTTCACCGGATCCCAGTTGACGGGACGCAGGCCGCGGTAAATCAGGCCCTTTTCATAGAGGTCGCAGAACACCTTGATGACGGCGCGTGAGCGGGGCTCGTCCATGGTGAAGGAGGTGCGTTCCCAGTCGCATGAAGCGCCCAATTTGCGCAGCTGCTCCAGGATGATGCCGCCGTGCTTGCGGGTCCATTCCCATGCGTGCTCTACGAATTGCTCGCGTGTCAGGTCGGTCTTCTTGATGCCTTCCGAAGCGAGTTTGGCTATGACTTTAGTCTCGGTGGAGATTGAAGCGTGGTCAGTGCCGGGCACCCACAGGGCATTGTATCCGGCCATACGCGCACGACGCACCAGGATGTCTTGGATGGTATTGTTCAACATATGTCCCATATGCAGCACACCGGTCACATTGGGGGGCGGAATCACCACCGTGTAAGGCTGACGGGCGTCGGGAGTGGAACGGAACAGTCTGTTCTCAAGCCAGTAGGCGTACCACTTGTCCTCAACCTCGGCGGGATTATAAATCGTGGCTAATTCTTTCATTTTTGTCAATGATTGATTTTTGCCCGCAAAGGTACGACTTTTCTTATATATAAACAAACGTTATGAACGCTCTTGCGTCGCGTGCTGTTATTGTCGGCGAATATCGGCCGGGGAATTTTGCGATATTGTTTCCGATTTAAAAAATTATGAGTAAATTTGCGTAAATTTTGACATAAAGATGGAGCTTTTTATACCCGCGGCATTGTTTGACGCCGCCAAACTGTTCAACGACCTGCTTCATGCCGAGCCAGCCACAGTGTATCTGCTGGTGTTCGCGCTGATGTGCGTCGAGAGTTCGTTCATACCTTTCCCCTCGGAAATCATAGTGCTGCCTGCTGCTTATCTGGCCTGTACCCAGCATGATGTAAGCTTTACGGCGGTGATAGCCATAGCCACTGCAGGCGCCATTGTCGGCGCGTTGGTCAATTACGGCCTGTCAGTCTGGATAGGCCGCCCGATAGTGTACAAATTCGCCAACAGCCGCTTCGGGCACATGTGCCTGATTGACGAGGCCAAGGTGCGCCATGCCGAGGAATACTTTGACAAGCACGGCTCTATATCCACTTTTGTGGGCCGACTCATCCCCGCCGTGCGCCAGCTGATTTCCATTCCGGCCGGTCTGGCGCGGATGAACATCGGCAAGTTTGTCATCTTCACCGGCCTGGGCGCCCTGACATGGAATCTGGTGTTGGGCGCCTTAGGCTACTGGCTGGGAAAGGCCGAGCCCGAGGACCAGCTCTATCCCGAAGTGGAAAAATACAATTCCTACCTCACATGGGCCGGACTGGCGCTTGGCGTGTTGTGTCTGGGCTTCATCCTGTGGCATATGTTCAAACCGCACAAATCCGATAAGAAATGATAGTATCGCCTTCGCTTTTATCCGCTGACTTCTGTGAACTGGGCCGGGTTGTCGACATGATCAACAACTCCGAGGCCGGGCTTATCCACTGCGATGTGATGGACGGTGTCTTCGTGCCCAATATATCCATGGGTTTCCCCATCATCGAATCCGTGGCACGACGTGCTGCCAAGCCGCTTGACGTGCACATGATGACGGTGGACCCCCAGAACTACGTCACACGCCTGCGTGACTGCGGAGCTGCGATAATGAATGTGCACTACGAGGCCTGCACCCACCTGCACCGCACCGTCCAGGCCATCCGTCAAGCCGGCATGAAGGCCGCCGTGACGCTCAATCCGGCCACCCCGGTGTGCATGCTTCAGGATATAATCTGCGATGTGGACATGGTGCTGCTGATGAGCGTCAACCCCGGTTTCGGCGGTCAGAAATTCATTGAGAACACCCTGCCCAAGCTGAAACGGCTCAAGGCGCTGATAGCCGAAAGCGGCTCAAACGCGCTGATCGAGATTGACGGCGGCGTCAACCTGCAGACCGGTGCCGCACTGGCCGCCGCCGGCGCCGATGTGCTTGTGGCCGGCAACGCCGTGCTCAGCGCCCCTGAACCTGCCGAGGTGATCCGAGCCCTGGCAGCCTTATGACATTGAACCTATAAACTTCTCCTATATTTCTCCTCTCCACTTTCACATTAATTGTAATGAACAGTAACAGTCCGATAGACCTCTCGTTCGACGGATTCGGTATTCCGTCGACCAATACTTCCACGGCGCAGCCCGCCGCGGCTGCGGCTTCCGAGCCTCAGGCCGCGGCCAAGCCAAAGGCACCCCGACGCAAGCCCACCCCCTCGCAGCAGCCCGAAAAGCCGCACAAGGGCGGCGAGTCAACGCGCCTCAACCCCATTGTGGCTTTTTTCAGAAAGCCCGAGACACGCCACACGCTGGGCGTGCTGTTGGTGGTCATAAGCGTGGTGATGCTCATCGTCATGTTCAACTATCTCAAGTCAGGCGCGGCCGACCAAAGCATTGTCGAAGGCCGTACCATTACGGAGATAGCCGATTCCGGTGAAAAAATCAATAACACCGGCGGCGCCTTCGGGGCGTGGCTGGCTCATGTGCTGCTTGTCGAAGGCCTTGGCCTGGGCTCGCTGGTGACGGTGGTCTATACCGCCGTCCTGGGACTGTCTCTGTTCGGGCTGGTGCGTTGCCGCTTCTGGTCGTTCACCTTCAAGTGCCTGTTCACGGCCATATCCGTGTCAATCATCCTGGGCCTGCTCACCTACCACGCCGGAACTGAAATCCACTGGGGCGGCGACCATGGCCGCTATGTCAACGAGTGGCTCTACCATGTAAGCGACGCGCTGGGGCAGTTTGCCGTAACGGTAACGCTGGCCGGCCTGCTGACGGTGATGTACTTTGCCCAGCTGCGGTCGTTCATACGCAACGTGAGTGGCAGTGTCAGCCGCGCACGCGACGCCATGGCCCACGCCGCCGCCGAGGCGCGCAAGGGCGATACGACCATTGCCGACGTGCCCGGCTCGGAACCCGAAGTATCAGCCGAACCCGCCAAGGAACCGGCCACCGCGACACCCGCACCGGTCACCGAGATACATTCCGCCTTTGACCGCGTAGTGACTCCGGCTCCCGCAGCCGATTCATCGGGGCTGGTGGGCTTCTCGATTGACGATGAGGAACCTGCCGCGACTGACGACCCCGTTCCCGCCGAGACACATCCTGCCGCCGAACCGGCCAAGACCGAGGTCAAACCCGCCACACCCGGCGAACCCGAATTCAGTGTCAGCACCGGCAAGAGCGACGAGGATTTCGTGCCCGAAGCCGGCGAGGAACCCCGCCAGGAGCCTCTCGATATACGCGACGAGCTGTCGCGCTACCGTTTCCCCGGCGTCGACCTGCTGATTGACCGCCCCGTAAAGGAACAGGTGGACGAACAGGAACAGGAGGACAACAAGAACATGATTGTCAAGGCGCTGGGTGATTACGGCATAGGCATATCCAAGATTGAGGCCACCGTGGGCCCGACAATCACCCTGTACGAGATTGTTCCCGCCGAGGGTGTGCGCATCTCGCAGATCAAGCGCATCGAGGACGACATTGCCCGCGCGCTGGCCGCCCTGGGTGTCCGCATCATCGCCCCGATTCCCGGCAAGTATACCGTCGGCATCGAGGTACCTAACCGTGTGCCCCAGACCGTGTCGATGTACACCGTAATCAACTCGGCCAAATTCCGCTCATGCAAGATGGAACTGCCCATGGCGCTCGGCAAGACAATCGACAACGACATCTTCATAGCCGATCTGGCCAAAATGCCCCACATGCTCGTGGCCGGCGCCACCGGTCAGGGTAAGTCGGTAGGCCTGAACTGCATCATCGCCTCATTATTATATAAGAAGCATCCCGGCGAACTGAAATTTGTGCTCATCGACCCCAAGATGGTTGAGTTCAGTCTTTACAGCCGCCTGGAAAAGCACTATCTGGCCAAGCTGCCCGAGGAGGAGGACGCCATCGTCACCGACCCGGCCAAGGCGCTCAGCACCCTGCAGAGCCTCTGCATAGAGATGGATGCGCGTTACGAGCTGCTTAAGTCGGCCTCCGTGCGCAACATCGACGAGTACAACCGCAAGTTCACCAACCGCCGTCTCAACCCCGAGAAGGGCCACCGATACATGCCTTACATAGTGGTGATTGTCGACGAGTTTGCCGACCTCATCATGACCGCCGGCAAGGATATCACCGTCCACATTGCCCGCATAGCGCAGAAGGCCCGTGCCGTCGGAATCCACATGATTATCGCCACGCAGCGCCCCTCGACCGACATCATCACCGGTATGATCAAGGCCAACTTCCCCTGCCGCATCGCGTTCAAGGTGGCGCAGATGGTTGACTCGCGCACCATCCTGGACCAGCCGGGCGCCAACCGCCTGATAGGCCGCGGCGACATGCTGTTCAGCCTCAACAGCAGCATCCAGCGTGTGCAGTGCGCCTTCATCGACACGCCTGAGGTCGAGGCAATCGTCGATTTCATCGACAATCAGATTGGCTATCCCACAGCCTATCTGCTGCCCGAGCCCCAGAACGACAATGCTGCCGTGCCCGGCGCTGTTGACCTGTCCAAGCGCGACGAGCTCTTTGACGACTGCGCCCGCTTCATCGTGTCGCAGGGTACCACGGCCTCCACTTCCATGCTGCAGCGCCGCTTCGGCATAGGATACAACAAGGCCGGCAAGATTGTGGACCAGTTAGAGGCCGCCGGCATAGTCGGTGCCGCCAACGGCCAGAAACCCCGCGCGGTGCTCATCGACCAGATTGCGCTCGAGGACCTGCTCAGAACACTTTGACCCGTATCGGCGTATATAAGGTATGTACAAGAAACTATCCATACTGATATTGTTGTTAGCTGCGGTGCTCGGCGCCACGGCTGCACAACCCGAGTCGGCCGCCTCGCTGATGGCCAAGTGCGCCGCCAAGGTCAATTCGGCGCCCTCGTGGCACATCCGTTTTACGTTCAACACCGGAGGGCAGACGCTGCATTGCGCCATGACGCTGGCACGCCAGCGCTTCGCCATTGATGCCGGCGTGGCCCGCATATGGTACGACGGCAGCACACAGTGGAGCTATGTCAATGAGTCGAAGCAGCTTACCGTCACCGAGCCTATCGCTGCCGAACTGCTTGACGCCAACCCCTTTGTCATCCTGACCGGGTATGACAAGGTGTACAACGTGCGTCTGCTGGACAAGATAGGAGACCTGCAGCAGGTTGAGCTTGTGGCCAAATCGGCGTCGAATCCCGTCAGCAAGGCTGTCATAAGCATCGACCTGGCCGATAATCTGCCCAAGAAAGTCACCGTGAGCATGCAGTCCGGCCAGACGGCCACCATGACGATAACCGAAATCAAACGCGGTTCCAATCCCAAGGCCACGACCTTCCGTTATGACGAGAAGGTCTATCCGGCCTCTGAAATAATTGATTTACGTTAAACATAACTAATATAACCAATATAACCATCAATGGCACAGACAGTCAAATGCCTTATAATAGGTTCGGGCCCGGCCGGCTACACCGCCGCCATCTATGCCGCCCGCGCCAATCTCAGTCCCGTACTCGTGCAGGGTCCCGTCCCCGGCGGACAGCTCACCACCACCACTGAGGTGGAAAACTTCCCAGGCTATCCTCAGGGTATTCAAGGCCCCGAGATGATGAACGACCTCCGCGCCCAGGCCCTGCGCTTCAACACCGAAATCCGCGAAGCCCTGGTTACATCGGTCGACCTCTCCAAGCGCCCCTTCACCGTCACGCTCAACGGCAGCGACATCATCATGGCCGAAACGCTGATTGTATGCACCGGCGCCACGGCCAAATACCTGGGCCTGCCCGACGAACAGAAATACAACGGCATGGGTGTGTCGGCCTGCGCCACCTGCGACGGCTTCTTCTACCGCAACCGCACCGTAGCAGTGGTGGGCGGCGGCGATACAGCCTGCGAGGAGGCTCTCTACCTGGCCGGTCTGGCCAAGAAGGTCTATCTGATTGTGCGCAAGGACTATCTGCGCGCCTCCAAGGTGATGCAGAAGCGTGTCGGCGAGAACCCCAAAATCGAGATTCTGTTCAACACCAACACCGAAGGCCTCTTTGGCGAAGAGGTGGTTGAAGGCGCACACGTTGTGTCGCATCTCGGCACACCCCGCGAGGATCATTTCGACATAGCCATCGACGGCTTCTTCCTGGCCATCGGCCACAAGCCCAACACGGCCATGTTCGACGGCCAGCTTGAGCTCGACGCCGACGGTTACATCAAGGTCAAGGCACCCTCGACATGCACCAGCGTTGAAGGCGTGTTCGCGGCCGGCGACGTGGCCGATCCGCGCTACCGCCAGGCCATCGTCGCAGCCGGTTCAGGCGCCCGTGCGGCTCTTGACGCCGAGCGTTTCCTTGTGGAGCATACACTCTGAACGCGGCATGACCTGGACTGATGTGGCCTGCGTCTTTGCCGGCGGAGGCATAGGCAGTGTGTGCCGCTTTCTGATAAGCCGCAGCACCGCCTTGCAGACTGCGTATGCCTTTCCATGGCCTACGTTCGCGGTCAATGTCATAGGCTCATTCCTGATAGGGCTGCTGGCCGGGCTGTTCGTGCGCCATATCGACTCCGAGGCGGCCCGGCTGGCCCTCGTCGTGGGGTTCTGCGGAGGTTTCACCACCTTCAGCACCTTCTCGCGCGAGTGCCTTGTGCTGATTCAGGAGGGCAACTGGCATACGGCCACAGTCTACGTCCTGCTCAGCGTCCTGCTGGGCATCGCCGCCGTCCTGGCCGGTGTCAGCCTGACAAAGTAAAATTGATTACAGGAAATAAGACCGGGGCCGGTTACTGATTGACAGTGACCGGCCCCGAAGTATTAGGATGGATGACGAATTTTATTTGTACTTGGCAAAGTCGGCGTTGCGCATGTCGCCGGTGTTGTTGAATGCGTTGTGGAATTCAAACGCGGCCTGGAGAGAGTGGGGTGTCTGACCGCCCTTGCCCAGGTGGAGATAGTCGAGCAGCAGGGGACGGTAGTCGGGGTGTGCGCAGTTTTCGATGATGACCTGAGCGCGCTGAACGGGGTCGAGGTGGCGCAGGTCGGCAATGCCCTGGTCGGTAACGACAACGTCGACGGAGTGTTCCGAGTGATCGGCGTGTGCCACCATGGGCACGATGTTGCTGATCAGACCGCCCTTGGTTACAGAGGGGCAGCTGAAGATGGAGATGTAGGCGTTGCGGGTGAAGTCGCCTGAGCCTCCGATGCCGTTCATCATCTTTGTGCCGAGCACGTGGGTGGAGTTGACGCCGCCGAAGATGTCGGCTTCAAGCGCGGTGTTCATGGCGATGACGCCCAGTCGGCGGATAACCTCGGGGTTATTGGAGATTTCGGCGGGGCGCATCACAATCTTGTCGCGGAAGAAGTCCATGTTGGCGAATACCTCTTCCTCGGTCTTGTCCGAGAAGGTCATCGAGCAGGTCGATGCGAAGGTACATTTGCCTTTCTTGAGCAGCTCTACCACGGCGTCCTGGATAACCTCGGTGTACATCTGGAACTTGGGCAGCACGGTGCTTTCGCCCAGGTCATAGAGCACGGCGTTGGCCACGTTGCCCACGCCTGACTGCAGAGGCAGGAACTCCTTGGGCAGACGGCCGGCCTGATATTCGCCCACCAGGAAACGGACTACGTTTGAGCCGATGAGCTTGGAGGTGTCGTCGGGTTCGGTGAAGGGCTTGACACAGTCATATGAATCGGTCTCGACGATGCCGACAATCTTAGAGGGGTCGACCTTGAGGACGGGCGAGCCGATGCGGTCCGACGGCGTGTAGATGCCGATTTCGCGACGGTAGGGAGGGTCCTGAAGGATGACCACGTCGTGCATGCCGTGCAGCGACTTGGGCAGTTTGGCGTTGAGCTCGATGATGATTTTGTCGGCCATCGAGGCGTAGGTGGGGATGTTACCCAGACCGCAGCCCAGGATTATCTCGCCGTCAGGAGTGATGTCGGCGGCCTCGATGATGGCGAAGTCCATCTTGCCGTAGAATCCGTAGCGGAATTCCTGAGCCATCTCGGAGAGGTGACGGTCGCAGTAGTGGACATCGTGGCAGTTAATACGCTTGCGCAGGTCGGGGACGTTCTGATAGGGCGCGCGCATGTTGATGGCGTTGGCGCGGGCCAGGGCACCGTCGGCGTGTTCCGACGTGGATGCGCCCGTGAACAGGTTGATTTTGAAGGGCCTACCGGCCTCGTGTTCTCTTACAGCCTTGGCTGCAATTTCTTCGGGTACGAATTTAGGGGCTCCCGGAGCCGTAAATCCTGAAAATCCGACGGTATCGCCGTCCTTAATCATATCGGCGGCCTCAGCTGCCGTAATACGGTTAAAAGCCATATGCACGTGTATTTTGACGTTGATAAATTACGGTATTAAATTCAAAATTTGTAAATTTGCACAAATTTAAAGATTATTGTGCAACGGCACAAAATTTTTTTAAAGAATTATGCAGAAAATTAACGGACAATTATATATCGAGACCTACGGATGCCAGATGAATGTGGCTGATTCTGAGGTCGTGGCATCTATTTTGGGCATGGCCGGCTATGAGCTGACCGACGATATCGCCGAGGCCGACGCAATTCTGCTCAACACATGCTCCATACGTGACAACGCCGAGCAGAAAATCGTGTCGCGCCTGCAATATCTGGCCTCGCTGCGCCGCAAACGCACCGGCCGCCGGCTCATAGTGGGCGTAATCGGCTGCATGGCCGAGCGTGTGCGCGAGAATCTCATCGAGAACCACGGCGTGGATGTCGTGGCAGGACCGGACTCCTACCTGCATCTGCCGGAGTTGTTCGCCGCCGCCGAGCTGGGGCAGAAAGCCATTGATGTGGAGCTGAGCACCACCGAGACTTACCGCGATGTGATTCCGCGGCGTATCGGGGCAGCGCGTGTCAGCGGATATGTGAGCATTATGCGCGGCTGCAACAATTTCTGCTCGTACTGCATCGTGCCCTACACACGCGGACGCGAGCGCAGCCGTCCGGTGCAGAGTATCCTCAGCGAGATTGCCGACCTGCGCCAGCGCGGATACAAGGAAGTCACCCTGCTGGGCCAGAATGTGAACTCGTACCGCTATACCGACGAAGAAGGCCGGGATACGGACTTCGCCGCCCTGCTGGAGGCTGTGGCCCTGGCGGCGCCGGATATGAGAATCCGCTTCACCACATCGCACCCCAAAGACCTTAGCGATAAAGTCATAGAGACGATGGCAGCCCATGCCAACATTTGCCGCCACATACATCTGCCCGTGCAGTCGGGCAGCGACAAGGTGCTTCAGGCCATGAACCGCAAGTATACCCGCGCCTGGTATCTGGACCGCGTGGCGGCCATCCGCCGCATCATGCCGGACTGTACCATCACTACCGATATGTTCACGGGCTTCCACGACGAGACCGAGAAGGATTTCGAGCAGACACTGTCGCTGATGCGTCAGGTGGGCTTCGACGCCGCCTTCATGTTCAAGTATTCGGAGCGCCCGGGCACGCTGGCATCGCGCACCATGCCTGACAACGTCCCGGAGGAGGTCAAGATTGACCGTCTGAACCGCATGATAGCCCTGCAGAACGAGCTGTCGAGCGAGTCGAACCGCCGCGACATAGGCCGCGAGTTCGAGGTGCTCATCGAGGGCATAGCCAAGAAGAGCACCGAGCAGCTTGTGGGCCGAACCGAAGGCAACAAGGCCTGTGTGCTGCCGCGCGGTGGCCACTCGATAGGGCAGACGGTCCGCGTCCGCGTGACGGATGCGACATCGGCCACGCTTATATGCGAAACTTTGGATTGATTACACATAGTTATACTTAAAGAGATTAGAGATTATATGTCGACAAACAGATTATTCAAAAGCAAAGTCGGCCTGATAGCGGCCACGGTCGGGTCGGCCGTGGGCCTGGGCAACATATGGCGATTCCCGGCCGAGACCCAGGCCAACGGCGGCGCGGCGTTCCTGCTGCTGTACATATGCTGCATATTCATGCTGGGCATTTCGGTCATGTTGGCAGAGTTTTCGCTGGGCCGCGGCGGCCGTTCCGACTCTGTGACGGTGTTCAACAAGCTGTCGCCGGGCAAATCATGGTGGCTGGTCGGAGCTGCCGGAATCCTTGCGTCATGCCTCATTGCCTGTTTTTACATGGTGGTTGAGGGTTGGACACTGCAGTACTTTTGGAACTCGCTGACGGGCGACCTCTATGCCGGGGCCGACCTGAGCAATTCGGCGGCTGCCGACGAATTCTTCACCGGCAAGATGACGGATTACATCTTCTCGCCCCTGCAGCCGGTGATATTCACCGCGCTGGTCATCCTGATTAACTTGGGAGTGCTGATGGGCGGCGTGCAGAAGGGCATCGAGCGCCTGTCCAACGTGCTGATGCCGGTACTGTTCGTGGTGCTGGTGGTGCTGTGCTGCGTCACGCTGTCGCTGCCCGGCGCATCGGCCGGCGTTGAGTGGTTCCTCTCGCCCGACTTCAGCAAAATTACGCCTATGACCGTGGTCAACGCCCTGGGACAGTGCTTTTTCTCGCTCAGCCTGGGCATGGGCATCCTGATAACCTACGGCGCCTATTACCCCTCGGACACGCGCCTGACGCGCACATCTGTCATCGTGGCATGCATGACCTTGCTTGTGGCGCTGCTTGTCGGTTTTGTGATATTCCCGGCGGTGGCAAGTTTCGGCCTGTCGGACCACTCGCTGCGCGGCGTGACGCTGGTGTTCCAGACCCTGCCCGAGGTGTTCGCCAGAATCCCCGGCACGCAGCTGTGGTCCATCCTGTTCTTCTTCCTGCTGTTTGCGGCTGCGCTGACCTCTACAGTGTCATCGACCGAGGTCATCATAGCCTTCCTGCAGGATAAATTCGGCATGAGCCGCCTGAAAGCCTGCTGCGTGGCCCTGCTGCCGCTGCTGCCTTGCAGCGCGCTGTGCTCACTGTCGTTCAGCTCGCTGAGAGGGTTCACCATTTTCGGGCTGAATCTGTTCGACTTCCTCGATACCGTGTCGACCAACATAATGCTGCCTCTGGTAGCCATCGGTGTCTGCGTGTACATAGGCTGGTTCGCACCCCGCGGGCTGCTCAAATCGCAGCTCAGCAACGAGGGTACCATCCGCTCGCGCATCACCGGTTTCGTGATTTTCGTGGTACGTTATCTTGCCCCGGTGCTGATTGCCACCATCCTGATAACCAACTTCATATGACATGGCGAGGCGTTTCCGTCAGACTGTCCGTGAGTCAATAGGTCTTGCCGTGGGGCTGCTCATAGTCTTTGCCGTCATCATATTCACGGCAAAGCACTCTACCCGTCAGGTGGAGATACGTGAGGTGCCGGCGGCCAGCCTTGATTCCATCCCGGAGACGCCGGCCGATACGGTCAATGACGGAAAAGTCCGCAAACGGAAAGGCCGACGCAAATCCGGCCCGGAAACGCCGAAACCGAAAGTCGTGCCGCACGCCCGCAACTATCTTGACGAGCCCGTAGGGAGTCGTTAATCCTTATGCCCGTCAGACGATTGGCTCCACTTCAGGTACTCGCCTGCGGTGAGGGCCAGTTCGTCGTACCAGTCCTTGCCGAACCGCTCGGTGAGAGGCTCGCGCAGGAATTCGTATGCCCGCAGTTGCTTGGCACGGCCCAGCACCTCGGCGCATTTGCAGATTTTCCAGCGGTGCAGGTTGACGGCCGTGAAGGTTGGGTACTTTTTCAGGCGTACGGGATAGAGATGGCATGACTGCGGCTTGCGGAAATCGACGCGTCCTTCGCGGTAGGCTTTCTCGATGGCGCACAGGCACATGCCGTTGTCGTCATAGCAGCTGAACACGCAGTTGCCGCCGTCGATTATCTGCGTCACCAGGTCGCCTTCCTCGTCCACGTAGCTTGTCCCTTCCTCGTCAATGACGCGGCGGGCCGCCGGCAGAAGGTCATCGTAAATTTCGGGCAGGATGGCCTTGATGCGCTCGTCCTCCTCGGCGGTCAGAGGGGCGCCGGCATCGCCGTCGATGCAGCATTGGCCCTTGCATTTGTCAAGGTCGCAGCAGAAATAACGTTCTATGAGGTCGAGGCTCACTATTGTGTCCTGTATCTGTATCATGCTTATGGTTCGGTTGTGATTTGGGTTACACCAATGAGGCGATCGGTGCGTTCGGTGGGTCGGCGGGTGTAGACCTTGACAAGGTACTCGTTGACGGTCTGGTATTTGTCGCCCTCGATTACCGAGGTGGTACCGCGCTTGCCGCCCGGGGGCACGGCAAGGTACTGATAGTTGTATGCGCCCTGCTTGAGCAGCACGGCTTTCTCATACAGGCCCGTGGCGCGGTTGAAGCTCATTATCGAGGACGGGTCGAACCGACGGGAGGTGAAGTCGCCGTCCAGAAATATCTGATAGCCGGGCATTTCGGGATATTCCAGGGCGAAGTGGACCACTACGTAATCGGCGTCCACGTCTGACTCGTCGGAATTATACTCACGCACCACAAACCGGCCATGCTGGGTCTGATCATACAGGTAGGACTGTCCGGCGCGTGACTGGTCTGTCTGCAGCTTGAAATGGTAGTATGGGCGTGAGTAGGCAATGTCCTCGACGTGCATGCCGGGATAGTTGATGTTCGACACCTCCATGCGGCGGTACTCGTTGCCGGCCTCGAACACCAGCGGGCGCTGATGCTCATAGACGGCCTTCGAGCCGGACATGCGCATGGGCTGCCGCAGGGTCACCTCATTGTCGGCGCGGCCGTTCTGGCTTATGACCACGCGCAGGTCGTTGAACGGATTGTCTACGTCGGCCCGCTCGGTATCGACCGTCACGGCCAACTGCTGGTGGCCGTCGTTGTAGTCGACATCGGTCACGGTGGATACGCTGACCGATATCGGAGCGGTCTGCTCGCTCACCATGACGCGGTGCTGCCACAGGACCTCGTCCGGATTGTCCTCGCGGTACACCTGCACAAGATAGTTGCCCGACAGCGTGGGCCGGATCTGCTCGTTGGGGAAATCGAACGAATAATGCACGTAGGGCACTGTGGTGGCGCGTGAGAACTCGTAATCCTCTATGGGCGATTCGTTGAACCCCTCGAGGTATTCGGCTTCGGCCAGGCGCGACGGTTGCCAGTCGGCCTCGCAGCGCACTATGCGGTAACGGAAATAGTCGCGGTCGTCCGCCAGATGGTCAAAGGCGAAATTGATGCGTCCGCCGGTGCCTTCCATCACCACCGGGGGCGCGAACATGTTGCCGTCCGTGACGGCGTGGACCGTGCGGATGCGGTCGTCGAATATGCCGGTCATGGTGTCCGTAATGGCCCGGCCGCACAGTATGCAGCAGAGCGCGGACAGCAGTGTGAGGAGCCTTTTCATCGCCAGTCTATGGGGGACAGTCCGCGAGCTTTCAGATAGTCGTTGGCCCGCGAGAAATGATGGTTGCCGAAGAATCCGCGATGCGCCGAAAGCGGCGAGGGGTGGGGCGATGTCAGCACCAGGTGGTGCATGCGGTCAATGGAAGCCCCCTTGCGCATGGCCGAGCTGCCCCACAGCATGAACACCAGCCCCTGGCGGCCTTCGGACAGCGCACGGATGGCGGCGTCGGTCAGATTCTCCCAGCCGCGTCCCTGATGCGAGGCGGCGCGATGGGCCTCGACCGTCAGGGTGGCGTTGAGCAGCAGAACGCCCTGACTGGCCCATCGCCGCAGGTCGCCGTCGGGCAGCGGCTCCACGCCCGTATCGCTGCGGATTTCCTTGAATATGTTGACCAGCGAGGGAGGCATGCGGACGCCCTGAGGCACAGCGAACGATAGGCCCATGGCCTGCCCCGGTTCATGGTAGGGGTCCTGGCCCACGATGACAACCTTGACCTTGTCGAAAGGGCAGGCGTCGAAGGCCGCGAAGATATTGCCGGCGGCCGGGTAAACCGTGGTTGTGCGGTATTGCTCGCGGACAAAGTTCGCAAGGTCGGCGAAATACGGTTTATTCCATTCATCGGCAAGAGCCGTATGCCATGAGGGGTCGATTCGGACGTCCATAATACTCAGCTGTCTTTTAAGTAAAAATCAATTGCTATTCCAAGTGAGTCACTTATTTTTTGCAAATTTACAAAAAAACGATTACTTTTGCAGTCGCAAAGGCAAAAACTGCACTTAAAACACGTCTCCGTAGTTCAATGGATAGAATATTGGATTCCGGTGCAACTATCCCGTTTCGGGCAAAGTTACAAAAATAGGCTAATATGGCCAAACGAACAAAAGAGATTGTTCGGCTCTAAAATATCGTAAGCTCCTGTAGTTCAATGGATAGAATACTGGATTCCGGTTCCAATGATAAGGGTTCGATTCCCTTCGGGAGTACATTTAAGGGTTACTACTTTCAAAAGTTAGTAACCCTTTTTTCCGCACTTTTCAGCCCCTGTAACTAACTTTGCGGCAAATTGTGGTTCAAATGTTCCACAGGAATGTGGCCACAGTTGGCATTGTTAATTCGCAGTAACAAAGTATAATGGCAACAACATTCAAAGCTGTTGTGTATGCCCACCACCGCAAAAGTGATGGCACATACAACGTAAAGATTAGAGTTACCCACAACAGGCAGAAGCGGCACATACCTACAAACATATTCGTTACCGCCAAAGACCTTACACGTGGGCTAAAGGTAAAGGACGCGGCCATTGCTGACCAGCTGAAAAAAGAGGTTGAGCGTTACCAGCGCATCGCAGCAACTATTCCGCAAGTGCGTGCGGAGGTTATGACAATTGACGAGGTGCTGGAGTATATAAACAGCTATGAAAAACAACATGGCGCATTTAGGCTGGACTTTATACAGTTTGGCGAGCAGGTAGTACAGGAGATGCTGGATTGCGGCCGAGTAGGTACTGGCCGTTACTATAGGTCTGCACTCGTAGCCCTTAAACGTTTTTTGAAGCGCGACCATTTGGACATAAGCGAGGTTACAGTAAAACTGCTGGAGGAATTTTGCACCTTTATAAAAAACGAGCCAGCACGCCCCCACAGGGTAAAAGGGGAACGTGCCCCCAGTTCTTATTTGGGCGCGGTGCGTATACTGCACAACAAAGCGAAAGAGCGTTATAATGACGAGGACGCAGGCATTATACGCATACCGTTAAGCCCTTTTAAGCGGTTCAAAGTGCCAAAGCCCCCGAT
The DNA here is from genome assembly GCA_947628285.1 of uncultured Muribaculaceae bacterium. Taxonomy (GTDB): domain Bacteria; phylum Bacteroidota; class Bacteroidia; order Bacteroidales; family Muribaculaceae; genus CAG-873. The sequence continues at coordinate 19,514 of CANQZK010000002.1, read as the reverse complement.
AACACGAAAGCGGAGTATAACAGTGGAACAGCTACAGGCCATAATGCAAGTTAAAGACGGCCACACAGTGGACAGCCGAATTACCACTGCACGCGATTTATTCCTGCTGTCTTTTGGCCTTATAGGCATGAATAATGTTGACCTGTATAATGCCGTGGACTATGACGGCGAGCGCATAACCTATAAGCGTACGAAAACACGCAGCAGGCGAGCCGATGAAGCACTGATAAGTATTAAGGTGGAGCCATGCGTGCGCCCTTTGGTAGAAAAATACCTTGACCCTACTGGCGAAAGGGTGTTTAACTTCCACAGGCGTTATGCCAGCTATCAAACCATGTGTACCAACATAAATCGCGGCCTTAAGCTAATAGGGGCAATGGAAAGCGTAAAGATAAGTGATTTGGAGTTTTACGCAGCGCGGCATACATGGGCAACACTGGCACGCAATAAGGCCAATATAGATAAGGCTACCATACACGAAGCCTTAAATCATGTAGACGAGCAAATGCGCATTACGGATATTTACATTGATAAGGATTACAGCCAGCAGGACGAGGCGAACAGGCGTGTGCTGGAGCTGGTAAACTTTACTGCTCCCCAGTAGTGGGCGAGCCTGTTTCCCTGTCGTACATGGTGGCACGTTGCTTTCGCTGGGCTTTGGGTTCAAACATACGCCCCTGCCCAGTAAGCAGCCAGTGTGCGCTTATGCCGTAATGCTCCACCAACGGAACAAGCCAGTACAGTTTTAGTTTGGCCTCCTGCAAATCCTTTTCCTGTGAGTAGAAATTGCGTTTGTCAATGTCGTACAGCTTGCAGTAAGTTTGCCGACCCCTTAACAGCTTTTTTTCTATAAGGGCAACAATGGCCTTGTAAAACCTTTCCTTAATGCCCCTGTTAACTTCAATACTGGCAGGGCTGGGCATGGTAGCTGTATCTTTGGGCGGTTAATAACTGCTCGCGCAGGTGCAGCAGCCGTGCCACTTCATCGGCTGGGGCTGCTGGCATGGTGCTGGCGTTGTCAAGTGCGATTTCAACCTTAAGTAATGCCTGTTGCAGGTTTTCCCCTGTGGCAGGCTTTTTTTGTGCTATTGCCCCAAGCACTCCCATAATGGCATCTATGGCCGTGGTGTATAGTGTTGTCATAATTCGGTGCTGTTTAATGTTTCTTTGGCTGGCACGTTGCACTGGTGCAGCTGTGCGCGTAGAGAGCCTATTTCGCGGTTAAGCTCGTTTATCGTTTTTTCCTGCTGGGCAATCTTGTCCTCTAACTTTGCCACTTGTGTTTTGGTGTACAGTTCGCCATTCTGCACCAGCTCCAGTATTTGTGTGGCCACAGCATTTGCTCCTAACTCTACAATCATTTTTGATGTAATAGGCGCGTGTGCGGTAGCATCGGCTGGCTGTTCGCTGGCCTCCGCAGCTTTGCGCTCCTTGTCGGCCATAAGCATTTCGCCCTCGCCTGTTATAAGCCATGCTGGGTTAAGCCCAAACACCTCACACCACTTTTGCGCAGTGCGTTTGCCAAAGTTGCGGTTAGACAGCAGTCCACTCACTGTTTGCTGTGATGTACCCACCAGCTCGGCAATTTTGGTTTGCGACATACCTTTGTCGGCAAAAAAATTTTTAAGCGCAATGCGCATTGTATCTAACTCATTCATAGAGCATTACAGGTGTTATTTACGTGTTATACATCAAATTTAGCGATATGCAACGCAAAAATATTTGTGAAATTATTTGGCACTTATCAAAATTAGCTGTAGATTTGCAGCGTTAATAGTTGATAACGCCCCGTTCACAGCTAATAACACTGCAAAGATACATCAAAAATACCAAAAACGATATGGCAAACAGCAAAAAAGATGAAAAAATGACCTCAGCGGACTATGCCCCCACCTTTGGCGAGCTGTATCGGGCATTGCCCGAACCGCCAAAAGCCCCCAAGCAGGCTTTCGTAGAGGAAATGGCGCAGCTATGTATGTGCAGCCAGCAAACTGTACGTATGTGGATACAAGGGGTACAACGACCCGATGCGTTGAAACGCAAGCTAATAGCCGAAAGGCTGGGATATAGTGAAGAACAGTTATTTCCTACACCAGTATGCGAGGGGTAGAGTTTTACACAACGCCCGAGGGCGAGGTAACATTGCGCGAAGTTGGCCAAGCTGAACGACAACTTAAGGAAACCGACTACGACTTTATACAGGCAATGTTAAGCACCGTGCGCGAGTATTACCCACAGGCTTATGATGCGCTTATGGAGCTATACAGTAAAACATTGCCCAATAAAAGCTACAGGGATTATTTGGCCGTGCGCAGGTTTATTAAATGCAATTTCGGTGTATATGACAACGAAATTGATGTAGACGGCAACGGTAATTTCCACTTTGAGTTTGTAAGTTGTCCGTTGCGCGGCGAGTGCAAGTATGACAAAATACTGTGCCAGCCTGTATTCAACAGCAAATTAAGCGAACGCCAGCTGGAAGTAATGCGCCTGTGCTATGAGGGCGTAAGCGATACCGACATAGCAGAACGCCTGTTTATCAGCATCAACACTGTAGCAAACCACCGAAAAGCCAGTTTTCGCAAGCTGGGCGTACACAGCATGGCCGAGTTTAACCGCTATGCAGCCGAAAATAACCTATTCGCCAACAACTAAATACATAAGCAACATGGCAACTAAACAACCGACTTACAACTGGGACACCCAGTTTAACACCGCCAACAACACAATGACCCACACATTCAGCAAGCGCGTGCAGGCTGTCGCCAACATCAAAAAAGGCGAAGTGCTGGTAAAGGTTGACGGCAACACCGTAAACGCATATTACGGTATGCCAGTAAAAGAATACGAAGCCCTGCTGCTGGGCGTGGAGCAATACGCCTACAAACTGGAGCGCAAGGATAGACTGAAAATGCTGCTGGCCAAAGTGGCCGTGTACATAATTGTGTCGGTGGCCATACTGGCGTTTATGGCACTCGCAGGCGAAAACGACAGCCTGCCGATAGGCTGGTTCGCAGCCCAAAAAGCAGCCTGCTTTGCCGTAATGGGCGGCTGCTACTACAGCATAAAGCGCACGCCTGTACTGGCAGCAGCATGGCGCGATATAGACAACGACACAAAGGCTTAAGCATGGAAAACGAACTGTACAAAGTGCGCACATTTTTGGAGGGCGTGGCACAGTGCGGAGCAGCACAGGCTTTTGCCATACTGGAGCCAGCCAGCGACCTGTTGAGCCAGCGTAAAGCGTATGCTTTCCTAAAGGCTTACGACACGCGATTTGGCAGGCGTTGCGAGCATGGCGAGGCATGGCTGGCACAGCAGGTGCAACAGGGCGCAGTAACGCCTGTGCGCAGAGGACACCACCAAAACAGCCCCCTGCACTATAGCAAAGCGCAGCTGCTGCAAGCCCTGATGGCCGAGGAAGCCGTGCGCAATAACATATTCAAGGGCACAAACTTATAAGCAATATGGAAATAATCATTCAAAAGCTCGTAATGCGCAACTTCAAAGGCGTAAAGGGCGAGCGTGTGGTGGAATTTAGCCCCACAGTAACAAAGGTGTACGGCGCGAACCGTACAGGCAAAACAACCATTGCCGATGCATTCCGCTGGTGTTTGTTTGGCAAAAACACCGAGGGCAAAGCCGACTTTGGCATTAAGACCAAAGACGCGCACGGCGAAGTAATACCCGAACTGGAGCATGAAGTAACGGTAACGCTGCTGGTGGACGGCCAGCAGGTAGCCATTACTCGCACCTACACCGAGAAATGGACAAAGCCTCGCGGCGTGGCCGAAAAGGTGCTTACAGGCCACACAACAACGTACATGGTAAACGGCCAGCTGTACACCCAGCGCGACTTCAACGACTACATTAACAGCCTGTGCAGCGAAAGCCTGTTTATGGCCATAACCAGCCCCACCTATTTTGTAAGCCTAAAGGCAGACCAGCAGCGCAGCATACTTACGCAAATGGTCGGCGAAGTAAGCCCTGCCAGCGTGGCACAGGGCAAGCAGGAATTTGAAGCCCTCCTGCAAATAATGGGTGAGCAGAACATCGAAAAGTTCCGCCAGCACTTAAGCTACCAAATGAAAGAAATAAAGGACGAGCTGGAGCGCATACCTGTACGCATAAGCGAGCAGCAAAACGACATAGCCAAAATTACACCAGCCGAGCCTGTGGACTGGAAACAGGTAGAGGGCGACATAAAGACTACCGAAGCGGCCATTAAGCGCATTGCCGAAGCAATAGCCGAAACCATTGCCGACCAAAGCAAGGCACAGGAAGCCCAGCTGGCCAGCCAGCAGGCGGCACGCCAGCAGGTGCGCGAGCAAATAGCCAAGGTGCAGGACGAAATGAACGAAATAACCAGCAAGCACACGCAGGCTTATACGGCTGAAATGGGCATGGTGCGCCAGCAGGTACAAGCAGCCAGCGATGAAATGCGCATGGCCGAAAAGGCACTGGCAATCGCCCAACAGGAAGTAAAGGCGGCAACCACCACAATAGCCAACACCGAAACACTGCTGGAGCGAGTGGATAGGGCTATTGATGAATTTAAGGCACGCTGGCAGCAGGTGGACGAAAGCACGCTGGAGTTTTCCCCCGACCAGTTTATTTGCCCCACCTGTGGCTGACCTTTTGAGGCCGAGGACGTAGAGGCCAAAAAGGCGCAAATGCTGGCCAATTTCAATGCCGATAAGGCCAGCAAGCTGGATGCTATGGAGGTAGAGGCCAAAGGGCTGTCGGAGCAGAAAAATAACCTTACAAACCTGCTGGAGGCACAGCGGCGCGACAAGGCCGAGGCCAGTGGCAAAATTGCCCAGCTTACAGCGGCATTTGACGCTGCACAGCTGGCATACGGCAAAGCCTCAGCCCCCACAACCATTAAGCAGCCTGCCGAAAGGATTGCCGAGGACAGCGATTACAGCGAGCTGGGCAAGCAGCTGGCCAGCCTACAGGCCAAACTGGCGACAATGCCCCTGCAAGTCGAGCAGGCCGACACACAGGCAGCTGTGCAGGGCTTACAGGCCGACCAGCAGCAGCTACAGGAAAAGCTCAACCAGCTCAACGCGCTGGCACAGGTCGGCAATACCATAGCCAGCAAACAGCAGCGCATTGCCCAGCTGGAGCAGCAGGAAAAACAGCTCAACATACAGCTGTCGCAGCTGGAGGGGCAAGACTACACAGCCGAGGCACTGCTGGAGCGCACGATAGAGGAACTGGAAAGCAAGGTCAACGCCCTGTTCAGCTTCGTAACCTTTACCATGTTTGACCACAAAATCAACGGCGCATTAAAGCCGATATGCGAATGCACCGTGCGTGGCGTGCCATACAGCGACCTAAACAACGCCGACCGCATAAACGCTGGCATTGACATAATAAATGCCATGTGCAGGCATAAAGGCGTTTACGCCCCCTGTTTCATAGACAACGCCGAAAGCATTAACGAGGTAATGCCGATGCAGAGCCAGCGCATAGACCTGCTTGTAAGCACCGACAAAGAACTGGTAATAACCGCAGAATAACAATGTTTAACCCCCTAAATAAAAGCAATATGGGAACAACACCAACCAACCAGCCTGCACAGCAGCAGGTCACTGGCACGGCCATAGTGGCCATGCCGAAAAACATCAGCGACAACGTGCTGGCACGTGTTACGGCACTTGAACAGGCAGGCGAGCTTGTACTGCCTACTGGCTACACAGCAGGCAACGCCCTCAAAATGGCATGGCTTAACCTGCAAACCGTGAAAGACCGAAACAACCGTCCTGCACTGGAAGTGTGCAAGCAGGCCAGCATTTGCAATGCCCTGCTGGAAATGGTAATCAAAGGCTTATCCGTAGCCAAGAAACAGTGCTACTTCATTGTAGCAGGCGACCAGCTTACCTGCTGGGAGGACTATCGCGGCAAACTGATGCGTGTCAAGCGCGACACCGAAGTAGCCGATGTTAATGCACAGGTGGTGTACAAAGACGATGAATTTGTATACACCGTGGACGATAAAGGCCGCTACCAGCTTGTCAAGCACGAAACAAAGCTGGAAAACATCAACCTGTCGGCTATTGTGGGTGCGTATGCAGTAGTAATTACCAAGGACGGCGACCGCTGGATTGAGGTAATGACAATGGACCAAATCCGCAAAAGCTGGCAGCAGGGTGCAGCCAAAGGCAACAGTGGTGCGCACAACAACTTTACCGACCAAATGTGCAAGAAAACCGTAATCAGCCGTGCCTGCAAGATTGCGCTGGGCGCAGCCGTGGAGGAAGCAGACGAACCCGACACAGCGGCCATGCAGCGTGAGGCCGCACAGCATGGCCAGCAGGCCGTGAACGTGGACTATGTGGAAGTAAAGGGAGAAGCCCTGCCTGTGGTGGACACCGAAACAGGCGAGGTACTGGACGCGGCCGATAACGACACACAGGCGGCACAACCTGTGGAAAACGCCCACCAGCCTGCAAACCTGTTTGACAACACAGCCGAGCATCACCCTGCTGGAGCAGGCCGCAAATGTCCACTCTAAAGCTGTAGCGCAATGGAACTGGTAGTAATAGGCAGCAGCAGTAAGGGTAACGGCTATGTGCTTAACGGCACAAGCGAAGCCCTGTGCATTGAAGCAGGCACGAAACTTATTGAAACCAAAAAGGCACTGGGCTTTGACCTGCAAAAGGTGCGCGGCTGCATTGTTACGCACAGCCATAACGACCATTCGCGCTATGCAAAGGATTACGCAGACGCTGGCATTCGCGTGCTGGCACTCCCCGATGTACTGGAAGCAAAAGGCATTACCCGAAACGGCATAGCTATAAAAATGGGCAACGCCTACAGGCTGGGCGGCTTCGTGGTAATGCCCTTTGCAGTACAGCACGATGTGCCATGTGTGGGCTACCTAATAAAGCATAGCGAGTGCGGCAAGGTAGTGTTTATTACTGACACATACGCCTGTGATTACAGGTTCAGCGGTGTAAACAGCTACCTGCTGGAGGCCAACTACAGCGATGAAATACTGGAGGCCAACATTGCGGCTGGCAGGGTGTCTGCTGGTATGCGCGACAGGCTTTTGACCAGCCATTTTGAAATCGCCAACAGCATACGCTACCTGCTTACCAGCGACCGCACAGCCCTGCAAAAGGTGGTGCTTATACACCTGTCGGACGGCAACAGCAACGAAGCCCAGTTTGTGCAGCAGGTGCGCGAGGCCATAGGCAAGCCAGTGTATGCGGCCATTGGCGGCATGGTGCTACAGCTTAATGCAAGCGTGTTATGAGGTGCGTAACGGAAGCGACAGCCAAAGTTATTGAGGAAGCCCTGCAAGCTGAAATAACGGCCTTACAGCCCCTAAAACAGCATAGCTTAAGGGTGGCTAACAAAATACGCCTGCTGCAAAACGCACAACGAGAATTAACTAACAACAAATATTACAAGAATGAAAATCGAAGTAGAAAAAAGTGCGCTGCTGGCAGCTTATAAGGCTGGCAACGCAGACCAAAAGGAAATACTGGAACACCTGCACGGCAAGGAGCTTTTTGCCTTTGACTGGCGCGAAGTAACCAGCTACGAAAAAGCCTGCGAGGTGCTGGGCATACAGGCACGCGATTTTAAGGAAATCGGCGACCGTCCCCAGTACATGAAAATGGCCAATGCTATGCAGCAGCTGCTCGTTATTTGCGAGGCCATTAACGGAAATGGCAGCTGGTACGACAAGGACGGCTGGGGCTATTACCCTGTATTCGTGCTGTACAGCAAGGAGGAAATGCAACAGCTGGGCAAGGCAGAATGTAAGCGTAAAGGCATATACCAGCTGCTCGCTGCTGCTAATGCGGTTCATGCGGAGTATGCGGGTGTCCGCTGTGCGAGTACGCATATTCGCGGTGCGCATACGCATGCGTATTATGGTTTCCCCCTGTGCCTTAACAGCGATGAAAAGGCACAGTTCGTGGGCAAGCAGTTTTTTGAGCTGTGCTGTGCCTGCTATGGTATAACCCCCAAAATGGACTAACCATGTACCAAGTTAAAGTTAAGTACGACAAGATGCAGGAAAACGGCTGCATCAAGCCCACCGTTGACGTGTATGTGGTGGACGCATTGAGCTTTACCGAAGCCGAGGCACGCGCAACGGAATACGCCCAGCCCTTTATAAGCGGCGAGTTTACCATTACCGACATAAAGCGTGTAAAGTACGCAGAAGTGTGGGGAAATGAGGCTGGCGACAGGTGGTATGAAGCCCAGCTGGAATTTATAACGCTGGACGAAAAAACAGGCTGCGAGAAACGCACGAAAAATCGTATGCTGGTGCAGGCCAGCAACCTTACCGAGGCCATGCAGGCCGTGGCAGACAATATGCGCGGCACAATGGCTGATTACGAGGCCGTGTGCGTAAAGGAAACGCCAATACTGGATTACATAAAGAGCGAAAGCACACAACCCCAAAACACCCAAGAGAAATGACAAAGCAAGAACTGGTGCAAGCCGTGGCAGGTACTACTGGCTGCACAACTGCCAGCGTTGAGCAGATAATCAACGCAACCCTCGGCGAAATCCGCAATGCCGTAGAGCGCGGCGAGGAAGTAACATTGCGCGGCTTTGGCTCTTTTAAGCCAAAAGCCTGCAAAGCTCGCGTGGCACGCAACATCGGTACAGGCGAAAGCGTGCGTGTGGCAGCCCACATGAAACCCAGTTTCAAACCAGCGCAGGATTTTGTTACCGAAACCGCAAAACTGGCGGTGGTATAAACCCAATCAGCAACCCAGCCCCCTGCTGGCGGCAACGCTGGCAGGGTGGCTTAACAAAGCAACAATGAAAGACTACTTAATACTACACAGGCAGATTTTGCACTGGGAATGGCACGATGATGCCTATATGGTGTCGCTGTTCATACACCTGTTGTGCATGGCCAACTATTTGCCGAACTACAGGTATCGCGGCAAGGTGCAGCGCGTGGGCGAGCTGCATACCAGCGTGCCTAAGCTGTCCGTGCTTACAGGTATGAGCCAAAACACCATAATTTCAAAGTTGCGCAAGCTACAAAGCACAGGCGAAATTACTTTTACAAGCGGCAAAAAAGGCACTGATATTTATATTGTGAATTATACTAAATATCAATTTGTTATGCCCAGTGGTTCCGCAATAGATGCAGAACAGCGTGAGGAACAATGTAATGAACAGCTTGCAGAACACGATGCAGAGCAAAGTGGTGAACGGCTTGCAGAACAAAGTGGTGAGCATGGTGGTGAACAGGGTAAAAATATGCCCAAAACTGTACAAAAAAGTACGTGTTCCGCAAGCAGTTCCGCAAAGGGTTCCGCAACAGTTGCTCCGCAAGCTGGTGACAATCAACAAATATATAATATAGATAATATTATACTAAAAGAAAAAAATAAAAAAAAGAAAAGCGGCGAGCCTGTACAGGGTGCGACTGGCCAGTACACTACAGCTGAACTGGAGGCCATGTTTAACCAGTTTCGCCAAGCCTACAAAGGCACAAAGCGCGGACTAAAGGTTGAACTGGAAAATTTCAAAAAGAAATACAGCAACTGGCGCGAAATAGTGCCATGCCTTATGCCAGCACTGGAGCGCGAAATAGTATGGCGCGAGCAAATGCAGGCTGCTGGCCAGTTTGTACCACAGTGGGCATACCTGCAAACATGGATAAATCAAGCACGCTGGGAAAACGAGTTTGAGGCCGTAGAGCCTGCCAAAGGCGGCACGGCACAGTACAACGCCCAGCAGGTGCAGACACAGCAGCCCCCCAGCGATGATGAATATGGTGGCAGCTTTGGCGGCGTAGACTGTTAACCCACACACTTTTCAGCAATATGGAAGAACCAGTAACCATACAATCCATTTTCCAGCGTGTGCTAAACGATGCACGCAGGGCGCAGCAGCAGTGCAACCTGCTGGACGATGAAGAAGTGTTTAACCAGCACTCGCGGCTGGTGGTAACAATCGCCAACAAGCTGCTGCTCCCCCAGCGCAGGCAGTTTGTTATTGACGAGCATAACAAGCAGGTGTTACGTTTCCTGCTGTACTACTTTAACGGCTCGCAGCTGGCCGAGCAGGTATTTCCCAATGCCAAATACAAGCTGAACAAAAACCTGCTTATTATGGGCGGTGTGGGTACAGGCAAAACGCTGCTGATGCAGGTATTCAGCGAATATTTGCGCTACACCAATAATCCTCGCTTTTTCCACTGTATGTCGGTAACGCAAATGGTAAACTACTACACCATACACAACAATTTAGACCTGTACACCTACAACGAGGAAAACAGCACTGGCTTTAGGCCGCAGCCCTTTAACATCTGCCTTAACGACATAGGCGTGCAAAGCAAAACGTACTTTGGCATGGACACGCAGCTGCTGACAAACGAGTTTCTCCACGCCCGAAACGAAATTTGGACGCAAATGGGCAACACAGCCCACCTTACGACCAACTTAACCATAAAACAGCTGGAGGAAAAGTTTGCAGACGGCTTTGGCCGACTTATAGACCGCTTCAAAACCTACAACGTGATAAAGCTGACAGGCGAAAGCAGGCGATAAACGCCCCACAGGGCGGCTGGCGTGCGCTGTAATCGCGCTTGGCTGGCAATTCAGCCAAGTTATCGCCCCAACCCCGAAACTGCTCTAAAATCAGCCTTAAAACAGGAATTCAATTTTTAGCAATAACAATGGGAAAAGAAACAAAACGCCCCAACCTTAACGTGCTGGCCATGGAAGTACACGCAAATGCTGTGCGGCATGGCTGGTGGGAAAGCAACCCCAGCGATGAACATTGCTTTACGCTGGTAGTATGCGAGCTGGCAGAAGCCATAGAGGCCGACCGCAAAGGCAACTATGCCGAAAAATCCAGCTTTGAAATAAGCATGGCCGACTGGGAGGACGAGGCCGAGCGCAACAGCGACCCCGAACTATACCAGTACGAGCTTAAAACAGCCTTTGAGCTTTACCTAAAGGACACCACAGCCGATGAACTGGCCGACACCGTAATACGCTTGCTGGATATGGCAGGTGCGCATGGCTATGACCTATCGCGTGGCGGCGCAGTAGTGGGCTGCATACACAACAGCAGGGCATTTACGGAAAATGCGTGGGAAATAATACAGGTGCTTTCCAACAGGCGCATGACAGTACAAGAGCGCATACTGTCGGGCATTGTAGCCGTGGAAATAATGGCCGCAGCCTATGGCATAGACCTGTGGTGGCACGTGGAGGCCAAAATGCGCTACAACCAAAACAGGCCGTACAAGCACGGCAAAAAATACTGACGGCATGGAAACAACAGGCATACAAGGGCAAGTGAGTATGGACAGCGAAGTGTGGCGACCTGTACAGGGCTACACAGGCTATGAGTGCAGTAATTACGGCAGAGTACGCAAAACTGGCGCAAGCGTGGATTTGCGCTTTGTGTCCGGCTATGGTATGCGCAGGGTAACGCTCCGTAAGGGCGATGTTTTTGTGCTGGTAGTGGTGGCCGACATAATACTTACTGCCTTTGTATGCCCGAAACCAGCAGGCATGAAAGCAAACGAGCTGGACGGCAATTATGAAAATTTGGCATTGCCAAACCTACAATGGGTAAAGCGAAAGCGCGACAAGTATGTGCGCAGCCCAAAGGTAAAGCGCGGCAACAAACCCAGCACGCACGCAGCATGGCTGCTTAAAAAAATCAACGAACATAACGACCAAAAAAATGGCAGACAACAGTAACATTAAGTTCAAAACAGGCGACCTTAAGCAGCTGGCCAAAGGTGCGCTGGAGTATGGTATTGCCGACATTATACGGCAGTACGAAACGAAGTTTAATGTCAAGGTCAACAGCATTACACTGGGCGCAAACGGTGTAACGGTGGACTGGATAGAAACCGCCAGCGGCATACGCACGCAGGAGGAGGTGCAGGCCGAATACAGGAAGCAACTTGAAAATATGGCGGCAAGTATAACCGAAAAAATGGCAAGCTATGGACAGCAAGGCATTTTATGACACCGTAAAGCGTATGCGCGAAGCCCAAAAGCAGTATTTCAAAACACGCAGGCCATGCGACCTGCAACGCAGCAAGGAAATTGAAAAAATAATTGACAATGAAATTGCTCGCGTGGAGCGCATACTGTGGGAGCAAAAGAACCCACCATTACTGTAACCAACACAAAATTCAGTAAACTACTATGATAATACAACGTCAAACGTGGCACAGCATGACACGGCTGCTTATAGCCGAGCGCAAAGGCTCGGTGCAGGTGGAAATGTATGCCAAAAAACAACGCTGGGGAGGCACAGCGTGGATATATGGCCTGTGGGTAGAGCCACAGTACAGGCGGCAAGGCAAGGCTGATGAACTGTTATCAATGGCCGAATACGTGGCAGCGCAACATGGCCACAAAAGCGTAATGCTGGAATGGAAGCAGCAGGACACCCCTGTTGAGGTGCTGCACTGGTATTTACGCAGAGGCTATAAAGAGAAACGCTTTAGCGGCGAGGGTGATTATTACTTACTGGAAAAACAACTCCAATTCAATATGAAAAGAGAAATAAAATTTCGGGGCAAAAGCCTTGACTCCGAAGAATGGGTGTATGGTTCATTGATTGAATACCCCAACAAAGCAACCTCTATCTATACCAAGCTACCTAATAATCAAGCAGGTTTAATGTTTCAAGAAAACAGGGTAATACCTGCAACAGTCGGGCAATTTACTGGCATGAAAGACAATGCAGGTAATGACATCTATGAGGGGGATATTGTTAGCTATCCCGATTTGGACATGGGAACTATTACGACACCAGTTGTGTATGATGCAGGCGCAATGTGCGTGGAAGGCGGTAGCTATCTGCTGTGTGAATATGCTGATAAATGCACGGTGGTAGGCAATATATACAAGAATACTTACAGCTACTAACTTCAATTATTCAAATTATATAAGCGATAGCCATGAATAGCGTAACTATACAAACGCCTGCAACACCAAAGGACGTAAAGGCATACAAAAAGGCTATGCGCAGCTCGGCAGCACGCAAGGCGTTTGAGCAGCTGGCACTGGCTTTGGGCTATACAACCGAGGATATAAGGCAAATGGGCGAAAGTATGGCCGATTGTATGGAGCAATGTGCCATGCTGCAAAAGCAGGCGGCACTTATGGCCGAGGAAATAAAACGAGGGCTAAAGCATGTAAGCAGTGATGTGTCCGAGGAACTGGCACAGCTAAAGCGCGAGCAGCGCGAGTTCGGCAGGTCGCGGCTGGCGCAGTTCGGCAAAACGTTTCCGAACCGTAAACGGTATGCAAAACCGCGTCCGTACTGGTTCCGCACACGCTCCTTTTGCGTGCGCTCGCCATACGGCTAAACGGCCAGTCCGTTTACGGCTTTACGCCTGTACGCACACCCCTCTTACAGTGGAATGTTATATAGCAGGTATGTGTGTATATATAATTTAATATAATAATACAAGTAATAGCAGTTAGGCAGTAAAACAGCCTGCTGCTGGCATAAAAATACATCCCAAAAAAAGAACGCAAAAACAAAAACAGCATGGGAAGTTTGAATAGAGCAACCCTAATAGGGAACGTGGGCAAAACGCCCGATGTAAGAACGCTGGCCAGTGGTGCAAAGGTAGCGCAGTTTTCACTGGCTACCACCGAACCTGCCTTTACCAACAAGCAGACTGGCGAGCAAGTACCAGCACGCACGGAGTGGCACAACGTGGTCGCATGGGCTGGGCTGGCAACAATAGTGGAACGCTACCTGCTGCAAGGCTCGCAGGTGTATGTAGAGGGCAAAATCCGTTATCGCTCGTATGAAAACGAGCAGCATCAAAAACGCTACATAACGGAAATAATCGCCGAAAACATTGTGCTGCTTAAAAACGGCGATGCGCAACAGCAGCAACCCCAGCAGCCAAGCGCAGGTGCATACGCTGGGTATAATACCGATGAATGCCCTTACTAAAAACCTGTAACCACCACAAAAATGCAGGAAATAGAGCATAACATACAGGTGGCCTGTGTAAATTATTTCCGCTACCAGTTTCCCAACCTGCTTATTTACGCAGTGCCAAATGGTGGCCAGCGTAATGCAGTAGTGGCCGCAAAGCTAAAGGCCGAGGGAGCAATGGCAGGCGTGGCCGATTTGGTAATAGTAACAAAAGACAGGCACATATACGTGGAAATGAAAACGCCCAAAGGCAAGCAAACGCACAAACAGGTAGAGTTTGAAAAGCACGTTAAGGCACTGGGACACCATTACCATGTTTGCCACAGTTAAGAGGAATTTATGCAGGTATGCAAGCAGGAACTATGGGCTAAATAGGCAAAAAGCCAAAAGTTCATTTTACTTTCAAAAGTTAGGCACAAAACGTGAAGAATAAACACGCTTTGTGCCTTAACTTTGTACGCAAATTTTATGTACGACAATGGCAAACGACCTTAAAAATATGCTGCTTACGGATATTGTCCTTAATGCCAACAACCCCCGTGAGATAACGGACGACAAAATGGAGCTGCTGGTGCAGAGCATTTTGGTGTTCCCTAAAATGCTGGCACTTCGCCCCCCAGTAATAGACGCTGTAACGCACGTGGTGTATGGCGGCAATATGCGCATACGTGCCATGCTGCTTATACAGCAAATGAGCCAGCAGGCCATACTGGACGCGCTCAACAAGCAAACCAAGTTTAAGCGCATGACCCAGTTTGAACAGCAGGAGCTGCTGGAATACTGGACAAAGTGGCAGCAGCGGCCACTGGTAAAGGTGTATTTGGGTGCAGACCTTACGGATGCAGAAAAGGCCGAGTTTGTGATTAAGGATAACGTCAGCTTTGGCAAAAACGATTTTGACAAGCTGGCAAACGAGTGGGATAACGACTTGCTGGCCGAGTGGGGCATGGATATATGGCATAACACAGACACGGACATAGACAGCTTTTTTACTGACGCTGACAACAGCGGCAACAAAGAAAAGGGGCTGCACGTGCTTGTTAGCGTGCCACAGGAGTTGGAGGCCGAGCTGGAGGAAATAAGGCAGGTGGTGGAGGCTGCTGTGGCCGATTATGCAGGTGTAAAGGTTAAATAACGCAGGTGCTATGGAACTGTATTTGGCTGGCGAGTTTGACTACATACGCATGATGGGCTTAAGCCCCGATACACCGTTGACACGTTACCAGCAACCCGACAGGCTGCACAACGACCCCAAGCGCATAAACCTGCTGCAAAGTTTTTACTATGCACGCAAGAATAAGAAATACCCTGTAATCCAAAACAGCAACGCCTGCAACCTGCTAATTGATAGCGGCGCATTTACCTTTATGCAGGACGATAAGTATGCTGTGAACTGGGAACGGTACACGGACGAATATTGCGACTGGGTGCTGGGCAACGGCATAAAGAACTTTGTGGAAATGGATATTGACTGGGTGGCCAGCGTGGAGGACGCACGGCGTTTGCGCGAGCGTATGGAACGGCGCACAGGTATGCAGCCAATACCATGCTGGCACACGTGCAGGGGCAAGCAGGCGTGGATAGACATTTGCAAGGAGTACCCTTATGCCAGCCTGTCGCTGGGCGGTGCTACCAAAACAACAAGCTGGTTTAAGGCGCACAAGTATGCGCAGCTGGGCTGGTTTTTGGACGTGGCCGCAGAGCATGGCTGTAAGGTGCATGGACTGGGGCTTACAGCGATAAGCGTATGGCAGCAGCACCGCCACAGGTTTTACAGCTGTGATAGCACTGCATGGCTGGCTGGCAATTTGGGCGGCTTTGTGTACCACTTTGACCCTCGCACAGGCGTAATGGGCAAGACCAAAGCCCCCGAAGGCAAGAAGCTGATAACAATGGCAGCAGCCCAAAACAACTTTGACCAGTGGGTGCTTTACCAACGCTGGTGCAGGGATAATATGTAACCAATTTAACCCCCAACAATATGAATACTGAAAAGACCTACAAGGTAAACAAAATCTTTTACAGCATACAGGGCGAGGGCGCACGTGTAGGCACTCCACAGGTGTTTGTGCGCTTTAGCGGCTGTAACCTGCATTGTCCTTTCTGCGACACCGACCATGCCAGCAGCTACAAGGAAATGACAGCACACGAAATTGTGCAGGAGTGCAGGCGCATCGGCAACCGCTGTGCCAGTGTGAGCCTGTGCGGTGGCGAGCCAACACTACAGCTGGACAGCTGGCTAATCGCCGAGTTCAAACGTTACGGCTGGTTTATTAGCATAGAAACAAACGGCCTGCTCCCTGTGCCCGATGGCGTGGATTACATTGTGTGCAGCCCCAAGACCGCCAAGATAGCCCCCGACAACATAGACGAGCTTCGCTATGTGGTAAAGGCTGGCGACCCTATGCCTGTGCCACACAAGTTTGCACGGCATTATTTCCTGTCGCCCTGCTTTGACGGCGAGCAACCCAACAAAGACAATATCGCCCACTGCCTTACGCTGGTAACGGAACACCCCAGCTGGCGGCTGGGTATGCAGTGGCACAAATTTATCGGCATAGAATAACCATGTATTACGTTTCAAAGCGAATGGAAATTGCAGCGTGCCACAGGCTGCAATTAAGCTATGACAGCCCCTGTGGTGGCCTGCATGGCCATAACTGGATTATAACAGTGTACTGCAAGGCCAAAAAGCTAAACGCTGACGGCATGGTGTGCGACTTCAAGCATATCAAAAATGCCATACACGGCAAGTTAGACCACAGCAACCTTAATGAGGTGCTGGGCTTCAACCCTACAGCGGAAAACATCGCACGCTGGGTGGTGCAGCGCATACCCCAGTGCTACAAATGCAAGGTGCAGGAAAGCGAGGGCAATGTTGCAATTTATACCAGCCACAACAATGCCCAAGCAGACGAGTTATAAGCACCTGTTTTGGCAGATATTCAAAGCAGCGTTTGCCAGCGTGGGTTATGCTGGTGGTCTCCGTGTTGTGCCTATGAGCCAGTACACGCTGCAAACGCTTTGCAAAACATACGACCAATGGAAAAAGGACAAAAAGAGCAACGAATAGCCCAGCTGGTACAGGAACTGCTGGAGCTTATCGGTGACAACCCACAGCGCACAGGGCTACAGGACACGCCCAAGCGCGTTGCGCGTATGTATGCCGAAATATACAGGGGCTATAACCCAGCCCAAAAGCCGAACATAACAACGTTCCCCAACGGCGAGGACGGCATTGTGTACGACAGCATGGTAGTGGACACAGGCGACTTTTACAGCTGCTGTGAACACCACATGATGCCTTTCTTTGGCAAGTATTATTTCGCCTACCTGCCACACCCCAAAGGCAAAATACTGGGCATTTCCAAAATCGGGCGCGTGGTGGACTATTGCGCGGCCAAACTACAGGTGCAGGAACGGCTTACACATGAGGTGGTGGAAATGCTGGGCGATGCACTGGGCGGCGAATATCCACCGCTGGGCATTGCGCTGGTAATGCGTGGCGAACACCTGTGCAAGACCATGCGCGGAGCGCGTAAGAAAGGCGAAATGGTAAGCAGCTGCTTAACTGGCCTGTTCCAAACCGACAGTGCGTTAAGGGCTGAGTTTATGAACCTAATAAACCAAATGAAATGAGAAAGGACAAAATTAAGCACCTTATTTGCGGTGCTATTGCGGCCATTGTCGGCGCAATGCTGCTGGCCGTAACGTATGCTGGCTGTACCTACTGGCCAGCGTTTACCTGTGGGCTGCTGTGCGCTGGCGCGGCTGGTGTAGCAGCCGAGGTCAAGGATATGGCATACCACAGTATGCGCATAGCCTTTTTTGACATATTCGATATGCTGGCCACTGTTGCAGGCGGTGCTGTGGGCGCAGCCATAGGAGCAACAATAACCCTGTAACTGGTATGCAGATAACAACACTTGAAATAGCTGGCCTAATACCGTCTTTGCGTGCCATGCGCCTGCCTAAAGGCAGCAGACCCCACAGCTGGGATATTGTGGGCGGCAAGGACTACCAAACCAGCACTGACGGCCAAACAATAACGTGCCATTACGCGAGCTTTGTAGCCAACGCTGATTTAGAGCTGGCGCAGCGGCTTGTGCGTGCTGGCGATGAACACGCCAAAGCCATGCGCGGAATAATTGTTTGGGCAGAGGTGGTCGCCCCGATATACTGGTGGCGCGAAATGGAAACCTACAGGGCTGGCCGTGAAAGACTGTCATGCGAAAGCACCATGCACATTGACTGCAAGGGCTTGACAGGCGAGGAACTGGTTAAGGCCAAAAGCGAAATACCTATGGGCAAGGAACAGGCTGCTGTGGACTGCTACAGCTACCAGTGTTTGCGGCGCATATACCACCAGCGCAAGAACCACAGGCTCCCACAGTGGCAGGAGTTTTGTCGCTGGATTGAAAGCCTGCCATTTGCCCCTGTGCTAATAACCTGTTAACGGCAACGCTATGGACATAAAAGAACTTAACGACAGGCAGAACCGCAAGCAGCGGCAGAAGCGGCTGGCACGGCTGGAAATTGTGGCCGAGTTGTACAAAAAGGGTTACAGCGTGCGCAAGATATGCCAAGAGGTACAGGCGCGGCTGCAACTGCCAAAGCTCCCCAGCCCCAACCTTATACAGCAGGATAAAAAGCTGCTGCTGGACGAGTGGCGCGAGTATAGGCTGGGCAACGTTGACGAGCTGGTAACGCTGGAGCTGGCACGTATTGACGATTGCATAATGGAGCTGTGGGAGGCATGGGAAAAAAGCAAGGAGGACTACACGGAGGGCTGGCAAAAGCAAAAGGCCATACCTGTATCCCCCAAGAAAACCGAGGACGGTAAAGCCCTGCAAGGCGAGGGCGCGTCAAAGGTTATCTATGCCGAACAGCAGCAGGCCAAAAAGCGCGGCTGTGGCAACGTGGCTTACATAAGTGAAATAAGGCAGCAGCTTGCCGAAAGGCGCAAGCTGCTGGGCATATACGCCCCCGAACGCAGCGAGCTTACAGGCAAGGACGGCACGCCCCTTATGGCCAGCACGCAGGGTGTAGACCTTAACGAGCTGTCGGAACAGGAACTGGAAACTCTGTATGCCATAGCGGCAAAGCGCGACAAACGAGAAGCACAGTAACAACATGGCAAAGGGTAAGATAATACAGCCCACAAACGAGCTGCTGGATAAGGTGCAGGCTCTAATGTGCAGGAAGCGTTTCTACTGTTTTGTGGAAACGTTTTGGTCGGTTATTATACCCGAAGAGCCTGTGTTTAACTGGCACATTGCCTACCTGTGCGAGGAACTGCAAAAGCTGGCCTACTACATTGTAAACCGCCTGCCAAAGCCCTACGACATAATTATCAACATACCCCCCGGAACAACCAAAAGCACCATTGTAACTATCATGTTCCCTGCATGGCTGTGGACACAAGACCCCAGTTTGCGCGTTATTTCCAGCTCCTACAGCAGCGATGTGTCGCTTGACCAAGCCCAAAAGAGCAAGGATATAATAACCAGCGAGCGTTACGAGGGCGCTGAAAAAGTGTTGACTTTTCAGATTCTCCCCTCCGTAGGCTAAAATTAAGAACTCGCCAGGTCATC
>CANQZK010000001.1 GCA_947628285.1 uncultured Muribaculaceae bacterium | reverse complement strand
AGGACTGGCCGCCCGATAATTCATGCCTAAATGTAATGTCGCCGAGTTGGATATCGTTATCCCGAACTCGCGTTAACAGGGATAGGCCCAATAAGGCCAATAGACCGCGCGGCCCGGCGCAGCCTCCCCATTGGCCCTATTGGCCCTATAGGCCCTACTATCCGCCGATTATGCTTTTTTAACTTTGCCGCCCCTGAAATTTGCGCTAACTTTGTAGCCTGCAACACCTTAATATTCATAATACCATCCATGATTCCTAACCTTTCTATCAAACGGGCGCCGGCTCTGTTGCTCTGTGCCGCGCTCGGCTTGTCGTCCATGGCTCAGGTGACCTTCAACATCGACGCCGGTCACCGCGGCACCGCCATCGGCGACCTCCACTACGGAATTTTCTTTGAAGAAATCAACCATGCCGGTGACGGCGGCCTCTACGCCGAGCTGGTTCGCAACCGCTCATTCGAAGACGCTTCCACCCCCGAAGCCTGGACCGCCGTGGGCGGCGCCACCATGTCGCTCACCACAGCCGACCTGCTCAATACGGCCCAGCGCCGCGCCCTTGACCTGACACTTGCCGCTGCCGGCGACGGCGTGGTCAATTCCGGCTTCTGGGGCATCAACGCCGTGCAGGGACAGCCCTACACCTTCTCGCTGTGGGCGCGCTCAAAGGCCGGCTACAACGGCAAGCTCACCGCCGCCCTGACCGACGGCGACCGTGTGTTAGGCAGCGCCGACATCACCGTTAATGCCGGCGGCGAGTGGACCAAGTACACCGCCGTCATCACCCCTGCGGCCTCCGCTCCCAAGGCCCGGCTGCGCCTCACGGGTTCCAAGGCCGGCTCGCTGACGCTGGACATGGTCAGCCTGTTCCCGCCCACCTTCAAGGACCGTCCCAACGGCTGCCGCATTGACCTGGCCGAGAAGCTCCAGGCCATGAAACCCGCCTTTGTCCGCTTCCCCGGCGGCTGCTACATCGAAGGCACCCACCGCGACGGCGACCGCAACCGCTTTGAGTGGAAAAAGACCATCGGCCCGGTCGAGACCCGTCCCGGCCACATGAACGTCAACTGGGGCTACCGCGTGAGCGACGGCCTGGGCTTCCATGAGATGCTCCAACTCACCGAGGACCTCGGCGCCGAGCCCCTCTATGTGGTCAACATAGGCCTGGGCCACGGCTGGAGCGTGCCCTACGACCAGATTGACGAGTCCATCGACGAGGCCCTTGACGCCATCGAGTACTGCAACGGCGGCACCGACACCAAGTGGGGCGCCGTCCGCGCCGCCAACGGCCACCCCGAACCCTTCGGGCTGCGTCTGATTGAAATCGGCAACGAGAACTACCAGACCGACGCCGGCCAGCAGAGCGACCACTACGCTGAGCGCTACCGCGCCTTCTACGACGCCATCAAGGCCCAATGGCCCGACATGCTCATCATAGGCAACGTCGAGGCATGGGGCACCGACAACCCCTCGTGGCGCAACAACCACCCCGTCGACGCCGTGGACGAGCACTACTACCGCAACCCGGACTGGTTTGCCGCCACATACACCAAATATGACTCCTACAACCGCCGCGGGCCCAAGGTATACGCCGGCGAATATGCCGTGACCAGCGATTTCGGCACCACCGGAACGCTCCGCGCAGCCCTGGGCGAGGCCATCTACATGCTGGGCATGGAACGCAACTCGGACATCTGCGTCATGAACAGCTACGCGCCCATCTTTGTCAACGAGAACGACCAGAAGTGGATGCCCGACATGATCCGCTTCGACTCCGAGCGCAGCTACGGCACACCGTCGTACTACGTGCAGCAGCTCATGCCCAACAACGTGGGCAAGGAGAACGTGCGCTGGACCGAATCCGGCAACCTCCGCACCACCGGCCACCGCGTGGGCTTCTCCACCTGGAGCACCAAGGCGTGGTTCGACAACGTAAAGGTGACGGACCTGAGCGGCAAGACCGTTTTCGAGCAGAAATTCGATTCCAAACCCGCCGACTGGACCCTGCCCGCCGGCTGGGCCGTGCAGAACGGACGCCTCACGCAGACCGACGGCGGCTCGCAGGGCACTATCGCCGTCAGCGCGGCCGAGGCCCCGGACGAATTCATCTTTGAGTTCGACGCCACCAAGACCGAGGGCGCCGAGGGCTTCCTGATTGCCTTCAACTACGGCTCGGACAAGGACTTCATTTGGTGGAACATAGGCGGCTGGGGCAACACCCGCCACGCTGTGGAGCTGAGCCGCGGCGGCACCAAGACTCAGTACGGCTCGGCCAACGGCTCGATCGAGACCGGCCACACCTACCGCGGCCGCATCGTGGTGGCCGCCGGTCGCATGCAGTGCTATCTGGACGACCAGCTTATCCATGACATCGACATCCCCGCCGAGCGTCACCTTTACCTCTCGGCCAACATCGACGACGCCGACGGCACGCTCTACGTCAAGGCCGTCAACTACGGCGCCGAGGACCACCCCGTGACCCTCAACCTTGCCAACGCCAAATTCGTGTCAGGCACATCAACCGTGCTGACATCGGCCGACATCAACGACGAGAACACCGCCGCAGCGCCCCATAAGGTTGTGCCCGCAGACGGCACCGTGACAGTCGACGCCGCCGGCAAGGCCTCCTTCAACGCTCCCGCCGGCTCGCTCACCGTGCTGAAATTCAAGGTATCGGACATCACCAAGGTGCCCGGCGAGCCCCTCTCGGCCGCCACACTGGCTGATATCAAGGCCTCCATGTCCGACCTGCAGAACCGCCTGAACCACCTGCGCTCGCACGCCGCACTGCCCATGGCCACCCGTCAGGGCCACAGCCTGGAATGGAGCCTGCGCGACGCCGCCGAAGGCCTGGAGCTGAACACCTCGCTGTGGTCGGCCCGTCTGGACGCATCGGCCGCCCCCAAGGGCACCGCTGAACGCGCCGCCGGCACGCTCACGGCCACCGTACGCAGCACCGACGGCGCTACCGGCACCATCGACTTCCCCATCACCCTGGCGCCCTCCGACGACCGCTACGGCTACCTCTACTGCTACATGAACAGCACCAAGGAAATCACCAACTACGCCCTGGGCACCCGCGAGGACAAGGGTCGCGTGTTCAACGAGCTGTTCAACGGCGCCGAGGTGTTTGACACCGGCGCCCTGGCCGGCATCGAGCACGGCACCCGCGACGCCTACATGGACCGCGGACAGCGTCCCGACGAGTACTTCATGGTCACCACCGACATGTGCAACGCCAACTCGGGCGTATGGAACAACTACGGCATAGACCTGCTGCGCTCCACCGACATGCTGCACTGGGAAAGCACCGTATTCGACTTCCGCAAGGGTCGCTCCATCTTCTCCGACCCCGACGCCACCGACGGCGTGTACAAGACCGATGCCGAATACGCCAAGATTCGCCGCGTATGGGCCCCCCAGTTCATCTGGGACGCCCGCGCATTTGACGGCAAGGGCGGCTACCTGGTGTACTACTCCGTCCTGTCCTCCAACGAGGGCGATAACCATGACCGCATCGTCTACAGCTACGCCGACCGCGACTTCAAGACCCTGACCCAGCCCCGCATATTCCACGACCCCGGCTACAGCGTGATTGACGGCGACATAGTATACAACGAATACGACGGCCTCTACCACATGTGGCTCAAGCACGAGGGCGCATCGGGCAGCGACCGCGGCGTATACCAGCTGACATCGCCCGCCCTCACCGGCAGCCCCTGGACTGAAATCAGCCACATGACCAACGAGGGCAACGAGCTGGTGGAAGGCAGCACCACCGTGCGTCGCATCGACGAGGACGACTATAACCTCTACTACATGCGCTACACCGGCGGCTCGGCCTACAAGGTGTGCGAGACCGACCACATGGGCCTCAACACCACCGGCGCCGTCAATCTGGGCGGCAACGGCCGCTTCCAGCACGGTTCGGTGATGACGCTGACCGAGGATGAATACCTCATGCTCGAGAACCGCGACAAGCTGGACAAGGCCGTGGCACGCGCCCGCGCCACCGGCTCGGCCATCTTCACCGAGGCCCTTGCCAAGGCCGACGAAGCTGTCAAGAACCGCACCGTGGGCAAGCTTCTGACCGCCATCAACGAGGCCCTGGAGGCTCTTAAAGCCGCCACCGAGCGCTACAACCTCCAGCAGGTACAGGACGCCGCAAACAGCGAAATCACCTCCATGCTCATCAACCCCGACTTCAAGGACAACAACGGCGACGGCTGGAACGGCACCGGTTTCACAGCCACCAAAATGGGCGTGGCCGAACACTGGAACAAGACCTTCGACACCTGGCAGGAGCTTGACGCCATGCCCGCCGGCACCTACACCCTGACCTGCTCCGGCTTCTACCGCAACGGCGGCAAGGAAGCTGTCAAGCTGCACACCGACGGCGGCGAACGCCTGTTGGCGTCGCTCTACCTCAACGACGCCGCTGAGCCCTTCATGAGCCTCTACGACGGCAGCACCGACTATACCGCCAGCCCATACACCTTCCCGGACAACGTCACCGAGGCCAACACGGCCTTCAACACCAAGCACTTCTACGGCGACAACCGCGTATCGGTGACACTGACTCAGACCGGCACCCTGCGCGTAGGCGTCCGCAAGACCGAGAGCTGCGGCTCGGACTGGACATGCTTTGACAACTTCCGCCTCTTCTACGGCGACCCCGCCTCGGTTGAGGATATCGAAATCTCCGACCCGGACCGCAAGGTTGACGTCTACAACCTCTACGGCGTGAAGCTGCGCGGCAACGTACCCGCCGCCACCGCCACCGACGGCCTCCCCGCAGGCATCTACATTGCCGGCGGCCGCAAGGTCAGCGTGCAGTAACAGACCCTATACACAGACAGAGCCGGACCCCGCACAGGGGCCCGGCTCTGTTGTGTTATAGCCGCAGGGGCGTCAGATGTACTTCTCGCCGTAGGTCACGCGTGCGTCGTTAACCATCTGGCGGATGCGCTGCTCGGCGGCCTTGGGGCAGATCAGCAGCACGTCGCCGGCGTCGGCCACGATGTAGTCCTTCAGGCCGTCCACCACGATGAGCTTGTCGGGGTCCTTGACGGCGAAGATGTTGCCGGTGCTGTCGTAGGACAGCAGGCGGCAACTCTGGGCCACGTTGCCGTCGCGGTTCTTGGGCGACTGGTCGTAGAGCGAGCCCCATGTGCCCAGATCGTTCCACCCGAAGCTGACGGTCTCCAGGTAGACGTTTGACGCACGTTCCATCACGGCGTAGTCAATGGATATGGACGGGCAGGAGGGGAAGTTGGCGGCGATGAACTCGCGCTCGGCGGGCGTGCCGAACTCGCCGCGGCCGCGGTCGAATATGGCGGCCAGGTCGGGCGCGCAGGCCTCCAGGGCCTTGATTATAGACGCGGCGCTCCAGATGAAGATGCCGGAGTTCCAGAAGAACTCGCCCGTGGCCAGGAACGTCTTGGCCAGCTCGATATCGGGCTTCTCGGTGAACGTCTTGACGTGGTGTATTCCTTCCAGGGCGGCGGGGCCTACCTGGATGTATCCGTAGCCGGTTTCGGGGCGTGTGGGCGATATGCCCAAGGTCAGCAGGGCGTCATGGCTCTGTGCGAACTCCATGCCCTTGGCGATGCTGTCCAGGAACTCAACTTCGCGGGTGATGAGGTGGTCGCTGGGCGCCACGACCATGGTAGCCTCGGGGTCGATGGCGGCGATGTGGTAGGCCGCCCAGGCTATGCAGGGCGCCGTGTTGCGCCGGGCCGGCTCGAGCAGAATCTGACTGTCCTCAAGGTCGGGCAGTTGCTCCTTGATTTTGCCGGCGTACATGGCGTTGGTGAGCAGGAATATGTTTTCTTTGGGAACGAGGGGCAGTATGCGGTCATAGCTCATCTGCAGCAGCGAGCGGCCCGTGCCCAGGAAGTCATGGAACTGTTTGGGCATGTCGGTGCGGCTGTTGGGCCAGAATCGGCTGCCGATGCCGCCGCACATTATCACGCAGTAAAGGTGTTTTTTGTCCATAGGTATGAGTATAGATTTCAGTTTTTCCGTTTCTTTTTCTTATCGTGTGTTGGGTAGATTCGGTCAAGTATGGCTGCCACGTAGGGCGTGGGACGCAGCTCCATGGCGCGTGTCAGCAGCGGGCCGGCCTCTACATCGCGGCCCCGCTGGTGCAGGTAGTTGCCCAGGGCTATCAGGGCATCGTAGCAGCGGGGATCGTCGTTGACCACGGAGCGCCTCTGGCGGGCGGCGGCCTCGTCGTCGCCTGACAGCATGTAGCCGCGGGCCAACAGCATGCGGTAGTCGCGGCTGTTGGGCAGGCCGCGCAGCATCATGGAGGCATAGCGCACTATCATGGGGCCGTCGTCGCGGAAGGTGTAGTATTCCAGCAGCTCATTGTCCACGGCGCGGGCCATCCAGCTGAAATTGCGGCGCAGGCGGTGCAGCAGCACGCCGTAGTTGTCGCCGCGGCCCAGGTCGAAGGTGGTGGTGCGGACGCGCTCCAACAGCTGTGCCAGGCCCACGCCGTTGGCCATGGCGCGACCCGTGAGATTGAGCGTCGAGAGGGTGTCGGCGGCCATCTCGGCGGCCACTATGCCGCGGGCGTAGACGCCGGCCGAGTCGGGCCGCAGGTCCAGCATGAGCTGGTACAGGGCGGCGGCGCTGGCCCACTCGCCGCCGTCGAATGAGCGGTCGGCGCGGCGCGACAACACTGCGTAGCGCACCGAGTCGGCGGCCACGGCGCCCGTATCGGGTCGCTCGGCCCGTGCCTGCGGCAGCAGGCACATCAGCATGAGGGCTAACAGCAGCTTGCGCATAGGTCAGTATTTGAACGAGCTGCCGCCGAGGAATTCGCGCAGCAGCGAGGTGGACGGAACGGCACGGAGGTCGGCCGGCGTGAAGTAGCTCAGGAATTTGAGCAGACGGTAGGCCTCGGAGTACTCCACTACGTCGTGGGGCACTTTTTTGAGAATCGGCTCGGCCACCTCGCGCATCACGCTCAGTTCATAGAGCAGCGACGAGTTGAAAGTGGCGTCGGCGTTCTCCTGGTAGGGGAAAATCCACTTTTCCTCGCCGCGGCGCACGCTGGGCCAGCGGCGGATGGTCTCCACGGCCGAGGTGCCGCGGTACTTGTGGTCGCGGATTATGCGGCGCAGCAGGCGGTTGTCGGTGGTGGGAATCCAATTGTGGTCGTCGATTTTGATGGTGGTCAGCGCCGATACGTACACGCGGTATTTCATCTCTTCCGGGATGTGGGCCGTCAGGGCCGGATTGAGCCCGTGGATGCCCTCGATGAGCAGGATGGAGCCGTGGTCCAGCTTCATGCGGTGTCCGGTGTAGATGCGGCGCCCGGACTCGAAGTTGTATGTGGGCAACTCCACTTCCTCGCCCGCAATGAGGGCGTTGAGATCGCGGTTGAACTGCTCCAGGTCCAGGGCGTAGAGCGACTCGTAGTCATAGTCGCCGGATGCGTCGCGGGGCGTCTTCTCGCGGTCAATGAAATAATTGTCAAGCGATATCAGGCAGGGCTTTAGCAGATTGGTGGTCAGCTGGATGCCCAGGCGCTTGGTGGTGGTGGTCTTGCCCGACGACGACGGGCCGGCTATCAGCACAATGCGGGCGCCGCCGTTGCGGTAGCGCTCCGTGATGTCGTCGCTGATGCGGGCTATCTGCTTCTCGTGCAGGGCTTCGGCCACGTTGACAATGTCGGCGCCGCGGCGATGCTGTATGCCCTCGTTAAGCTCGCCGGCGTTGCGCACGCCCACAATGCGGTTGAACAGCACGTAGTCCGTGAAGGCGCGGTACATCTTCTCCTGGTCGATATGCTCGGGCAGGCAACCGGGGTGCTCGGGGTCGAAAACCACCAACAGGAAGCCGTCCTTGAAGGGCCGCAGCTCCCAGTCGGTGAGCATGCCCGTGCGCGGTGCCAAGGTGCCGTAAAAGCTGTCGCAGATACCGTCCAGGGTGTAGTAGGTGGTATAGAGCTCATGGGTAGTCTCCAGCAGGCGCACCTTGTCGTCCAGGCCCTGACGGCGGAAAATCTCGATGGCGTCGGCGGTGAGCGCCTCGGTGCGTTCCAGGGGCATATCGGCCTCGACAATGCGGCGCATCTCGTTCTGGATACGTGCCACCGTAGCGGCCGTGCAGTCAGTGCCCGGGCCTAAGGTGCAGAAATATCCGCGCGACATGGAATGTTCTATGCTCAGCCGCGCCGCCGGCAACAGGCGGCTCACGGCACGGTACAGCACCATGCACAGCGACCGCACATAGCTGCGGTGGCCCGACGGCGACGTCACCGGCAGGAACTCAACCATCTTGGGCTGATACAGGGGGAAGGCCAACGCCTCGTTTTTATTGTTGACGCGGGCGCTGATAGGCTCGAAACCCAGTCGGGGACGCAGACGCGCGGCCAGTTCGCCCAGCGTTTCACCGCCCGCCACCTCGACATATTCCGATATATTGACGCAGTAAATTTTCAGAGTGTTTGTCATAACTGCAAAGATAGCACATATCTCTATATAAAAAAATAAAAAAAGAAAATAACATATGTGTCTGATGTGACTTATGTGATTTATGTGACTTATGTGGCGTATGTTTCTTATGTGTCTTATGTGATTTATGTTTCTTATGTAGCGTAAGAAACATACGTCACATAAGTCACATCCTCCACATAAGACACATCCTCCACATAAGACACATACGTCACATCCCCCACAATTTATTTGCTACATCACAACAAATTGACTACCTTTGTAACTCAATTTCAGCTCAGAATGCTCAACTCTATCCAATGGCTTACCGAGGACGTCGAAATGCCTCAGATTGACACGGCGGTCTGCCGCGACTGGCTCATCAATGTAGCGCATGACCACGGACGAATTGTCGGCGAACTGACATACATCTTCTGCAACGATGACAAAATCATAGAAGTCAACCGTCAGTTCCTCAACCACGATTATTATACGGATATAATCACCTTCGACAATTCGCGCGGACGCCTGATCAGCGGCGATATGTTCATATCGCTGGATACGGTACGCACCAACGCCGAGGGTATCGGCGCGGATTATCTCACTGAGCTTCACCGTGTTATAGTACACGGCGTGCTGCACCTCTGCGGCATAAACGACAAGGGCCCGGGCGAACGCGAAATCATGGAAGCCAACGAGGACCGCGCCCTGGCTATGCTTAGCTAACATATTGTCAATCAAAGATATATAGATGATATTCGATTACGACGTCATAGTTGTGGGAGCCGGTCATGCCGGCTGCGAGGCGGCGGCTGCGTCGGCCCGTCTGGGCGCGCGCACGCTGCTCATAACCCTTGACATGCACAAGATAGCCCAGATGAGCTGCAATCCGGCCATTGGCGGCATTGCCAAGGGCCAGATTGTGCGCGAAATCGACGCCATGGGCGGCCTGACGGGCATAATCACCGACCGCACGGCCATTCAGTTCCGCATGCTCAACCGCTCGAAGGGCCCGGCCATGTGGAGTCCCCGCGCGCAGAGCGACCGCACCAAATTCTCAAACCTGTGGCGTGAAACACTTGAAAACACGCCCGGCCTGTACATGTGGCAGGACAATGTGAACCGCCTGCTGATGGCCGACGACGGCCGCGTGCGCGGCGTCGCCACCGTGGAGGGCGCCGAATTCACCGCCCGCACCGTGGTGCTGACCAACGGCACCTTCCTGAACGGTCTTATGCATATAGGCCGCACCATGTTTGAGGGCGGCCGCATATCTGAGCCTGCCGTCCACGGCCTGACCGAACAACTGGCGGCCCTCGGGTTCCGTGCCGGCCGCATGAAGACGGGCACGCCCGTGCGCATCGACGGCCGCTCGGTGCACTGGGAGATGACCGCCACGCAGGGCGGCGACAACGACAACCACAAGTTCTCCTACCTGCCGTGGGTGCACCGCGAGCTGCAGCAACGCGACTGCCACATAGTGTACACCTCCGAGCGTACCCATGATGTGCTGCGCGGCGGCCTGGAGGATTCGCCCCTGTACAACGGCCAGATCAAGAGCATCGGTCCACGCTACTGCCCGTCAATCGAAACTAAAATCGTCACCTTCGCCGACAAGACGGAACACCAGCTTTTCCTCGAACCTGAGGGCGAGACCACACAGGAATACTATCTGAACGGCTTCTCGTCATCGCTGCCCATGTCGGTGCAGATTGAGGCGCTGCAGACCATCCCCGCACTGGCCGACGTGCAGATTTACCGTCCCGGCTACGCCATAGAATACGATTTCTTCGACCCCACCCAGTTGCGCCACACCCTTGAAACAACCCTTGTGCCCGGCCTTTACTTCGCCGGACAGATCAACGGCACCACGGGCTACGAGGAAGCCGCCGGACAGGGTCTTGTGGCCGGAGCCAACGCGGCTCTTGCCGCACTTGGCCGCGAGCAGTTCACGCTGGGCCGCGACGAGGCTTACATAGGCGTGCTCATAGACGACCTTGTGACCAAGGGCGTGGACGAACCCTACCGTATGTTCACCTCGCGCGCCGAATACCGCATACTGCTGCGTCAGGACGATGCCGACATGCGTCTTACCCCCAAGGCCTACGAGTTAGGACTGGCCGACAAGGAGCGCTACGAACTGATGCAGGAGAAGCGCCGCCTGCGCGACGAACTGATTGAGTTAGCGCGCACACTGACCGTCCGCGCCGCCGACATCAACCCGCTGCTGGAGCAGGCAGGCTCGTCGCCGCTGACACAGTCGGTCAAGCTGATCGACCTGGTGGCACGTCCGCAACTGAACCTGCCTATGCTGATACCGCACATCGAGTCGTTAGCCGCGCTGGTGGCAGACTTCCCCGCCGACCGCCGCGACGAGATAGTTGAGGCGGCCGAGATTCTGATCAAATACAGCGGCTACATAGAACGCGAAAAACTGATAGCCGAAAAGCTGCGCCGACTGGAGGATGTACGCATCCCCGGCGGATTCGATTTCGCTTCGCTCAAGGCCCTCTCCACCGAGGCCCGGCAGAAACTGGAACGCATCCGCCCCGAGACCATCGGCCAGGCCTCACGCATCCCCGGCATCTCACCGAGCGACGTGAATATATTGCTGCTGATGCTCAACCGGTGATTGTTCCACGTGAAACAATTGCCACCCAACTTTGTTATTTTCAATAAATTATAGAATATCTTACTGATATGGAATACATCAAGTCAAAAATCCGCGACGTGGCGGACTTCCCCTCAAAGGGCATCATGTTCCGCGACCTCACTACTGCGTTCAAGGACCCCCGCGCCCTGCACATCATCGGCTGGGACCTCTCACAGATGTACCGCGACAAGGGCGTCACCAAGGTGGTCGGCATCGAGTCACGCGGCTTCATCGGCGGCTCGATTCTTGCCTTTGAATTAGGCGCCGGTTTCGTGCCCGCACGCAAGCCCGGCAAACTGCCCGCCGACACCGTGCGCGAGTCGTACGAGAAGGAATACGGCACTGACACAATCGAGATGCACGCCGACGCCATCACACCCGACGATGTCGTTGTAATCCACGACGACGTCCTGGCCACCGGCGGCACTATGGCTGCCGCATACCGTCTGGTCAAGAGCATGAACCCCAAGAAAATCTACATCAACTTCATCGTGGAGCTCGGCGCCCTCAACGGCCGCGAAGCCCTGCCCGCCGATGTCGAGGTTTCGTCCCTCATCAAGTACTGAGCCGCCGGCTCCCCACCCTCTCTCCACTTACACTGATGCCCAAGCACCTCAAATCTGAAGCTCTCAGAGAAAAAATATCATTCCTGCCCGATACCCCCGGCGTGTACATTTACTACGACGCCGAGGGTAACGTCATTTATGTGGGCAAGGCCAAGAACCTGAAACGACGCGTATCGTCCTACTTCAACCGCACGCACGACGTGCTGCGCACAAACATCCTGTTGCGCAACATCGCCGACATGAAGTACATCGTCGTGCCCACGGAGCAGGACGCACTCAACCTGGAAAACTCCATGATCAAGGAGTACAAGCCGCGCTACAACGTGCTGCTCAAGGACGATAAGTCCTACCCCTGGATTGTGGTGACCAACGAGCTTTATCCGCGCGTGTTCCTGACCCGCCAGCACATCCGCGACGGCTCGAAATACTACGGCCCCTACACCAACACGGCCGTGGCTAAGACCGT
Organism: uncultured Muribaculaceae bacterium; assembly: GCA_947628285.1. Lineage (GTDB taxonomy): Bacteria > Bacteroidota > Bacteroidia > Bacteroidales > Muribaculaceae > CAG-873. The sequence goes on along the minus strand of CANQZK010000001.1, from coordinate 39,646 downwards.
GCTGGAGCTCATCCGCGCCCTGTACCCGCTGCGCACCTGCCGCATACCCATTACGCCGGATTACCTGCGCAAGGGCCGCGGCCGCCTGTGCCTGCAATACCACATCAAGCGCTGCAACGGCTGCTGCACGGGTCTAGTATCGCCCGAGGAGTATCAGGCAAATATAGCCAACATCAAACAGATTCTGCGCGGCGAAACGGGCCAGCTCATGACCTATCTGCGCGACGAGATGGCCCGCCTGGCCGGCGAACTGAAGTTCGAGGAGGCCGAGGAACTCAAGCAGCAGTACCGCCTGCTGGAGAACTATCAGTCGCGCAGCGTCATCGTCAGCCAGACGGTGCAGGATGTTGACGTGTTCGGGATTGACGGCGACGCCGCCGATACGGACATATACGTCAATTACATGCACGTGCGCCACGGTGCGGTGGTGCGCTCCGTCACGCTGCGCTACAAGCGCTCGTTGGAAGAGGACCATGCCCAGATACTCGGCTACGCCATGTCGGAGATCGCCGGCTCGTTGGGCGTGGAGTATGACGAGGTCATCGTGCCCGTCATACCTGAGGTGGAGATGCCGCAGGTATCATTCACCGTTCCACGGCGCGGCGACAAGGCCAAACTGTTAGAGGTCTCGCAGCGCAATGCGCGCCAGAACCGCATCGACGACCTCAAACACATGGCCAAGCACGACCCCGAACAGCGCACCGAGCAGATTCTGGAGCGCATGAAGGCCGATTTCCGCCTCACCGAACTGCCCCGCCACATCGAGTGTTTCGACAACTCGAACATCCAGGGCACAAACCCGGTGGCCTCATGCGTGGTGTTTCGCGACGCCAAGCCCAGCAAGCGTGATTACCGCCATTTCAACATCAAGACCGTGGAGGGCCCGGACGACTTCGCCTCGATGCGCGAGGTGCTGACACGCCGCTACACGCGCCTGATGGAGGAAGGCGAGGAACTGCCCCAGCTCGTAGTGGTGGACGGCGGCAAGGGCCAGCTCAGCGCGGCCGTGGAGGCTCTGGACAGCATAGGTCTGCGCGGCACCATAGCCGTTGTGGGCATAGCCAAGCGCCTGGAGGAAATATATTTTCCGGGCGACAGCGCCCCGCTGTACATCGACAAGCACAGCGACTCGCTGCGCATCGTGCAACACCTGCGCGACGAGGCCCACCGCTTCGGTATCACGCACCACCGCAACCGCCGCAGCAAGAACGCCATCGTGAGCGAACTTGATGAAATCAAGGGCATCGGAGACAAGACTAAAGCCACTCTGTTACAACACTTTAAGAGCGTGAAACGGCTGCGCGAGGCACCGCTCGACGAGGTGGCCGCCCTGGTGGGAAAGGCCCGCGCCACCCTGCTTATGAACGCTCTTAACAAACCGCAGGACACTGAAAATGAGGATAGTAATACAACGAGTAACTGAGGCGTCCGTCAGCGTCGACGGCGAAACGATAGGCCACATAGGCCGCGGCCTGATGGTATTGGTGGGCGTGGAGGAAGGCGACACCGACGACGATTGCCGCTGGCTGGCCGACAAGACCTGCGCCCTGCGCATCTTTGACGATGACAAGGGCGTGATGAACCGCTCGGTGTGCGATGTCGGCGGCGAGGTGCTCGCCGTAAGCCAGTTCACGCTCACGGCGTCGACGCGCAAGGGCAACCGCCCCTCCTACATACGCGCTGCAGGGCACGAGATGGCCACGCGACTGTACGAGCTGTACAAGGAACTGATCAGTGTCCGCACTGGCCGTCAGACAGCCTCAGGACGCTTCGGAGCGGACATGAAGGTGTCGCTTACCAACGACGGCCCCGTCACCATCATCATCGATTCCCGTTTGCGCGAGTAAGCGTACAAGCTAAAATCGGCCTAATTCGCTGTAATTTCGCGAATTAGGCCGATTTTCGTTTTACGAGAATCGAATATTTGAAATTTCACGCCCGGATATGCGGGAATTTTGTCGTCTGAGAGGGTTCCGTTTAGGGTCCTGCCCTACCCTATCGTGGGGAGGGGGCGTCATAGAGGGATTCGATGACCAGGCCGGCCAGTGTCATGCCGAAGATGGCTGTGGTGTGTGCGAAGGTGCCGTTGACCGATGCCTTGGCGTGCGCCCATCCGTCCGTACCGGCCAAGGCAGCCTCGCCACGGTTGTCGACAACCTCGGGCGAGAAGACGCACTTGAATTTGCGGCGGGGCATCATGCCTTCGCGCTTGAAGCGCTGACGCAGCGCCCGCGCCAGGGGACAGCCGTAAACCTTGCCGAAGTCGGCCACCTGCACCTGCGCGGCATGGAGCTTGCGCGCCGCGCCCATTGACGAGAAGAAGCGCGCCCGCGAGCGGCATGCCCGGCGGATGAGTTCCATCTTGCACCGCAGCGTGTCGATGGCGTCCAGGATAAAGTCGTAGGCATCCAGGTCGTAGCTGTCGGCGTTCTCCGGCGTATAGACGTCGGCCACGGCGGTGATGTCGAGCCCGGGGTTGATGTCCAGCATACGGCGGCGCAACACCTCAACCTTGGGCTGCCCGACGGTGGAATGAAGAGCGGGAAGCTGGCGGTTGATGTTGGATTCGGCCACGACATCGTTGTCCACAATGGTGATGTGCCCCACCCCGGAGCGCACCAGGGCCTCGACGGCCCATGAGCCGACTCCGCCGACACCGACTACCAACACACGCGCAGCGGCGAGACGATTCATCATCGCCTCGCCGGCTACGAGTGCGGTACGTGCAAAGGCTGCGTCCATACCGTGCGGGCGGTTAAATATCTTCCTCTATCGAGAATTCGTCGTCCACGTTCACGCCGTCAAAGAGGTTGTCGGCGGGTGCGGCGGGTGCTGTTGCAGCAGCATCGTCGTCGGCGGCCTCGGATGCCGGTTTCGCAACGGCCTTGGAAGGCGTTTTTGAGGTCGATTTCAGCGCCTCGAATATCTTGGCGGACAATTCCTCGGCCAACTCCGGATTGTCGCTCAGAACGCGTTTGGCGGCGTCACGGCCCTGTGCGATTTTCTGGCCGTTGTAGCTGAACCATGAGCCGCTCTTCTGGATGATGCCCAGGTCGACGCCCAGGTCGACGAGCTCACCGGACTGCGAGATGCCTTCACCGAACATGATGTCGAACTCGGCGCGGCGGAAGGGAGGCGCCACCTTGTTCTTGACAATCTTGACCACGGCGCGGCGGCCCAGCACATCGTCGCCCGACTTGATTGAGGCACGTGAGCGGATGTCTATACGCACCGACGAGTAGAACTTCAGGGCGTTGCCGCCGGTGGTCGTCTCGGTGGGACCGAACATTACGCCGATCTTTTCGCGCAGCTGATTGATGAAGATGCAGCAGGTATTTGTGCGGGCGATGGCGCCGGTGAGCTTGCGCATGGCCTGTGACATCAGACGAGCCTGAAGACCTACGTTGCGGTCGCCCATATCGCCCTCGATTTCGCTCTTGGGGGTGAGCGCTGCCACGGAGTCGATGACCAGGATGTCGATGGCCGACGAGCGGATGAGCTGCTCGGCAATCTCCAGGGCCTGCTCGCCGTTGTCGGGCTGTGCCATGAGCAGATTGTCGATGTCCACACCAAGGTTCTGAGCGTAGAAGCGGTCGAAGGCATGCTCGGCGTCGATGATGGCTGCGATGCCGCCCATCTTCTGTGCCTCGGCTATGGCGTGGATGGCCAGGGTGGTCTTGCCGGACGATTCCGGGCCGTAGATTTCAACGATGCGGCCACGGGGATAACCGCCCACACCGAGGGCGAAGTTGAGGCCCACCGAGCCGGTGGGGATGACCTCGACGTTCTCGATGGAGTCGTCGCCGAGTTTCATGATGGCGCCGCGGCCAAAATCCTTTTCAATCTTGACCAGAGCCTGGCCCAGAGCCTCCAGGCGTGCCGCCTTGGGGTCGAGCGCGGCTGCCTTTGTCTTTTTTGTTTCTTTTGCCATATGTAGTGATTTAAATTTCTTCGTTCAACAATATAATCATTGATTTCGTTGCAAATTTAATGCGCAGGTCGTGCATTATAAAGGCACATGTACGTTAACGTTTGTAAAATTGCAAAAATTTTTTCAAGTCTGTGAACCTTTCGCGCCGAACCGTGTTTGATTAGTACATAGCAAAATTACTTTTTCCATTGCAAGAAATGTGATAATGATTGGTTTATTATCAAACGTGGAGATACCGTGAGGCATCTCCACGTTTGGTATCTATACGTTTCATTTTATGTGTCATTTCGTTACCGGTTCGACAACGCCTTTGAGCTGCAGGGTGATGCGGCGCGACGAGCGTGCCTTTGCGCCGCGATAGCGCACCTTGATGTCCTTGAGGATGCCTTTTGACTGGCCTTCGGGCAGGAAGGTAATCTTGATTTTGCCTTTCTTGCCGGGCTTGATGGGCTCCGTGGGATAGGTGGGGCGGGTGCAGCCGCAGCCGGTCGATACGGAGAGCACGGCCACGGGCTGATCGGACACGTTGGTGAACTCATATTCATGCACCACGGGGGCATGGTCAGAGCGTATGGTGCCGAAATCAAAGGATGTCTCCTCAAACTGCAGGGCGTCCGGCTCCTTGGCCACGCAGAACAGCGTGCCCAGGGCCATGAACAGAACTATAAGAAGATGTTTCATCATTTGCGTAAGTTGGCGAAATAGCGGTCCAGGACATCGCGTGCGGCGGTGAATGAGCTGCGGCGGTTGGTCTGCACCTCGTCCACCAGGCGGCTGAGCATGGCGCCTATTTCAGGGTTATTGTAAAAGTTGGCTTTAAGCTGGTCGTCGATGGTCTCGTACATCCAGTAGGATGCCTGGCGACGTCGTTTTTCCTCAAAGTAACCGTTCTCACGGGTGTAGGTGAAGTAGCGGTCAATCATGTCCCAGACTTCGTCGATTCCAAGCTCGTAATAGCCGGAATAGCAGAGCACCTCAGGCACCCAGCCCGACGGTGTGGGCGGGAACAGATGCAGGGCGCTGCGGAACTGTGCCTGTGCCAGGCGGGCGCGGTTGATGTTGTCGCCGTCGGCCTTGTTGATGACAATACCATCGGCCATCTCCATGATGCCGCGCTTGATACCCTGCAGCTCGTCGCCCGTGCCGGCCAACTGGATGAGCAGGAAGAAATCCACCATGGAATGCACGGCAGTCTCGCTCTGCCCTACCCCGACGGTCTCGACGAAGATATTGTTGTATCCGGCGGCCTCGCACAGCACGATAGTCTCACGCGTCTTGCGGGCCACGCCGCCCAAACTGCCCGCCGAGGGGGAAGGGCGGATGAAGGCGTCGGGATGGACGGAAAGCTTCTCCATACGGGTCTTGTCGCCCAGAATCGAGCCCTTGGTGCGCTCGCTCGAGGGGTCGATGGCCAGGACAGCCAACTTCTGGCCGGGTTTGCGCAGCACGTGCAGGCCGAACACGTCGATCGACGTACTCTTGCCGGCGCCGGGCACACCGGTGATACCTATACGGCGCGAATCGCCCGAATAAGGCAGACACTTCTCTATCACCTCCTGGGCGCGTGCATAGTGCTCGGGGTTGACGGATTCAATCAGGGTGATGGCGCGTGCCAGGGCGGTTGAATCGCCGTGCAGAATACCCTCGACAAGCTCCGATGCTTCGGGCAGGGGGCGGCGGCGGCGTTTGAGATATGGATTGACCACGGGCGGCTGAGCCACTCCGCTGTTGACGGTCAGGCCTGAGTATTGGGAGTCGTTTTCCGGATGTTCCATGTCATTAGGTTTATGATGTGTAAAGTTAGGAAATTTGGCTCGGAGCCCCAAATGTTTTTAGCAAAAAAAGCTGAAAACCCGCTCAAAAGCCTTTAACGGGGCTTCCGAGCGGGTGGTAAGGGGGGTTAAGAAGATAAGTATCAGAACTCAATAAATGCCGTGCGTCCGGATTTAGCGGCCGCCGCCCATGGACTGATAGAGGTTGATTACGGCCATGTCGCGTGACTGGCGGCAACCTATCAGCGAAATCTGGGCGCTGAGCAGGCTCTGCTGGGCGGTCAGGACTTCAAGGTAGTTGGTTGAGCCGGTGGAGTACAGCAGCAGGTCCTGGGTGTAGTCTACGGCCTTGGCAAGGTCGGCCACCTGAAGCTGCAGCAGTTCGGCTTTCTGAATGCTCTTCTCGTAGACTGTGAGGGCGTCGCTGACCTCGGCTGCGGCATTGAGCAGGGTGTACTCAAAGCTGTTCATAGCCTGCTGCTGACGGGCCTTGGAGGCCTTCAGATTGGCTATGTTGCGGCCGCGCGAGAACAGGGGCGCGGTCAGCGAGCCGGCAAGCTGCACAAACCATTCGCCGGGGTTGGTGATTACGCCCACCAGGTTGGTGAAACCGCCGTTGGCCGTAATGGACAGGCCGGGGTAGAAGGCGGCACGGGCCGAGTTGGTGGCGTAGTAGGCGGCGGCGAGGCTCTGCTCGGCAGCCTGGACGTCCGGACGATGGGCCAGGGTGGCCATCTGCACGCCGTTGGCGGCCATTGCGGGCACTGTCAGGCCGGCAGCGGGCTTAACCTGCCATGTCTGCGGCCAGGTGTTCAGCAGCAGGCTCATGGTGTTGTTGATCTTGTCAAGCGATGCCTCGAGGTCGGTAATCGAAGCCAGGATGCTGTAATAGTTGGCCTCGCTCTGCACCACGGCAGCCTCGGTAACGCCGCCGCCCTCCTTGAGGTCGCGCATGGTCTGCACGGTCTGTTTCCAGAGTTCGGAGGTGTTGCGCGAGAGCTCCAGCTGCTCGTTCACGGCAGCTAAGGTGTAGTAGGTGGTGGCCACGGCCGAGATTATCTGCGAGCGCACGGCCTGACGGTAGGCCTCGCTCTGCAGCAGGGCGGCCTTGGCGCCGCGCTTGCTGTTGAGCAGCTTGGCAAAGATATCCACCTCCCACGATGCCTGGGCGGGCAGCTGGTACGACCAGCTGAAATCGCCATGACCGTACTTGACGCCGGCGCCGTTGGGAGCCAGTGCCAGCGAGGGCAGATAGGCCAGTTTGGCGCCCAACAGCTGGGCCTGGGCGGCCTCGACGTTGAGCTGGGCGTTCTGCAGGTCGGTGTTGGCGGCCAGGGCACGCTCGATAAGGTCGGCCAGTACGGGGTCGGTGTACACCTGACGCCAGTCCAGGTTGCCGAAGGCGGCCGAGTCGACGGGAGCCTCCATAGCCTTGGCATATTCAGCCGTCAGAGGAGTGTCCGTCGGGGTCTGATAAGGTTTGTATATGTGGCAGCCGGTGGCGCCCAGAGCCAGGGCGCCGATGACTGCAGCTTGAAAAATCTTGTTCATGTCGGTTTGAGTTTTATCGGGCGTATTGTTCGATTTCGTTCTCGATGGTTCCGCCTTTTTCCTCCTTGCTCCACTTGATGGGCGAAATCTTCTCCTGGATGAGCTGGAAGACGCAGAACAGCGCGGGCACGAAGAAAATCTGCAGAATCATGCCGATGAGCATACCGCCCACCGAGCCGGTACCAAGGGCGCGGTTGCCGTTGGCGCCAACGCCGCTTGAGAGCATCATGGGCAGCAGGCCGATAACCATGGCCAGCGAGGTCATAAGGATAGGACGCAGACGTGCTGCGGCGCCGGCTATGGCGGCGTTGACCACGCTCATGCCCGTCTTGCGGCGGTCAAGGGCGAACTCGACGATAAGGATGGCGTTCTTGGCCAACAGACCGATAAGCATAATCAGGGCGATCTGCAGATAGATGTTGTTGGAGATGCCGAAGATGTCGGCGAACACGAACGCGCCCATAAGGCCGAAGGGAATCGAGAGGATAACGGCCCAGGGCAGGATGTAGCTCTCGTACTGGGCTGACAGCAGCAGGTAGACGAACAGCAGACACAGACCGAAGATGACGGCTGTCGACGAGCCGGACGACGAGCCGGCCTCCTCGCGGGTCATACCGGCGTATTCGTAGCCGTAGCCCTGGGGCAGGGCCTGAGCGGCCACGCGCTCGATGGCGGCGATGGCGTCGCCCGACGAGTAGCCCGCAGCGGGCACACCGTTGACGGAGATGGAGTTGAACAGGTTGAAGCGGTTCAGAAGGTCAGGACCGTACACGCGGGTGAGCTTGACAAAGTTGTCGATGGGAGCCATCTCGGAGCCGTTGCGCACCTTGACGTTCTTGAGCGTCTCGGGCGACACACGAGCCTCGGGGCTGGCCTGCATCATCACGCGGTAAATCTTGCCGAAGCGGTTGAAGTTGGACACGTACATACCGCCGTAGTAGCCCTGGAGGGTGGAGAGCAGGGTCTGGGGCGAGATGCCGGCCTGCTTGGCCTTGGCGGCGTCGATGTCGATCAGATACTGCGGGAAGGTGGGGTTGAAGGTGGTGTAGGCCATCTGGATTTCAGGCTGCGCCATGAGCTGGCCCAGGAAGTTCTGGGTCACGGCGAAGAACTGGTTGATGTCGCCGCCGGTGCGGTCCTGCATCATGAGTTCGAAACCGTTGGTCACGGAGTAGCCCGTAATCATAGGCGGCGCCACGAACATTACGCGGCCGTCCTTGACCTTCGAGGTCATGGCGTAGAGCTGGTTGATAACGTCGTTGACGCTCTCGCCCTTGCCGCGCTCGCTCCAGTTCTTGAGCTTGATGAGCAGGGTACCGTAGGTAGCGCCCTGACCTGCCAGGAAGGAGTAGCCGTTGATGGTCTGCACGATGTTGACGGCGGGAATCTGCATACAGATCTGCTCCAGCTCGTCGAGCACCTCGGTGGTGCGCTCCTGCGATGTGCCCGGGGGCATATCGACCATGGCGAACATGAAGCCGGTATCCTCGTTGGGCACCATGGCCGACGGGGTGCGCCACATCAGCCATACCAACAGCGCGATGGCCACGATGACGGTGGCGAAGGAAGTGATTTTATGGCGCGAGCACCACTTCACGGCGGTGCGGTAGTGGTTGAGGATGCCGTTGTAGCCGTTCTCGAATGCGCGGTGGAAGCGCTTGCCGAACAGACCCAGAATCATCAGCACGGCGCAGGTGCAGGCTATGAGGCTCTCCACGATGTTCTCAAACGAGAACCAATCCAGAATCATGAAGGTGATGGTGGCGGCCAGCAGAGCCACGGTGATGACGGGCGGGAAGTTGAGGCCGAATGAGCGGCGCACGTTCCGCACCTTCTGAGCGGCGGCCTCGCCGGCGGCGGCATAGGCCTGACCCATGCGCTCCTTCAGGGAGGCGTCGCTGTTGTGGGGCTTCAGGAAGACGGCACACAGGGCGGGCGACAACGTCAGGGCGTTGACAGCCGAGAAACCGATGGCGATGGCCATGGTGATACCGAACTGCTGATAGAACACGCCTGCGGTGCCGGGCATGAACGATACGGGGATGAACACCAGCATCATGACCAGCGTGATGGACACCAGCGCGCCGGCAATCTCGTTCATGGCGTCGATTGAGGCCTGCCGCGCCGACTTATAGCCTTGGTCCAGCTTGGCGTGGACGGCCTCGACCACCACAATGGCATCATCCACCACAATGGCGATGGCCAATACCAGAGCCGACAGGGTGATGAGGTTGATGGAGAAACCGATGAGGTTGAGCACAAAGAAGGTACCGATCAGGGCCACGGGGATGGCGATGGCGGGGATGATGGTGGAGCGGAAGTCCTGCAGGAAGACGTAGGTCACCAGGAACACCAGCACGAATGCCTCGATGAGCGTGCGGATCACATTGTGGATTGACGCGTAGAGGAACTCGTTGTTGTTCATAGGAATCTCATACTGAAGACCCTTGGGGAGGTCCTTCTTCATATCGTCGACGGTCTTGAGCACGTCGTTAATAATCTGTGTGGCGTTTGAGCCGGCGGTCTGGAACACCATGGCCATTGAGGCGCCGTGGCCGTTGGCCTTGTTGTGGAAGCCGTAGGTCACGCGGCCCAGTTCAATCTCGGCCACGTCCTTGAGGCGGAGCACGCCGCCGTTGTCGCGTGCGCGGACCACGATGTCGCCGAATTCCTCAGGCGTGGTCAGACGGCCGCGGTAGCGCATGATGTACTGGAAGGACTGGTCGCCCTGCTCGCCGAACGAACCGGGAGCGGCCTCGACGTTCTGCTCGGCCAGCGCGGCGGAAATATCGCCGGGCATGAGGTTGTACTGCGCCATGACATCGGGCTTGAGCCAGATGCGCATGGAGTAGTCGGCACCGAAGCACATAACGTCGCCGACGCCCTTGATACGCTGCAGCACGGGCACGACGTTGATTTTCATATAGTTGTCCAGGAACTCCTCGCTATAGGTGTCGGTGGTGTCCACCAGGGCGACACCCACCAGCATAGAAGTCTGGCGCTTCTGGGTCAGCACGCCCACCTGGTTGACCTCGGAGGGCAGCAGGTTGGCGGCCTTGGCCACACGGTTCTGCACGTCCACGGCGGCCATATCAGGGTCAAAGCCCTGCTGGAAGGTCACCGTGATGGTGGCCGAGCCGGTGTTGGTGGCCGTAGAGGTGATGTAGTCCATACCTTCGGCGCCGTTGAGTGACTCCTCAAGGGGTGCAATCACCGAGTTGAGCACGGCCTGGGCGTTGGCGCCGTTATAGGTGGTTGACACCGAGATGGTAGGCGGCGCGATGTCGGGGTACTGGGTGATAGGAAGCGAAACCAGACCCAGAATACCCAGCAGCACGATAAAAATCGATATTACCGTGGAGAGCACGGGCCGATTGATAAATGTATCAAGTTTCATACTGAATGTTCGTTATGGATAGTGTTTTTACGTATCACGCCGGGGCATTACTGCGCTGCGGCGGGCTGAGCCTGAGCACCCTGGGCTGCGGCGGGCTCGGCGTTGGCGTCGACGGGGTTGACGGGCATGCCGGGACGCACGCTTGTGCCCACGCCTTCAATCACCACGCGGTCGCCGGCCTTCAGACCGGAGGTCACGATGTAGTTCTTGCCGTCGTTGAGCGCCAGCACCTGGATGGGCGTGGAGACGGTCATGTTGGAGTCGTTGAGGGTGTAGACGTATTTGAGGTCCTGCATCTCGAAGGTGGCCTTCTGGGGGATGGTGATGGCGTTCTGCTGAACCACGGGTATTTCAACACGGCCGGTGTTGCCGCTGCGCAGCATGCCGGAGGGGTTGGGGAAGAGTGCGCGTACCTGGGCCGAGCCGGTGTTGTTGTCAATCACGCCGGATACGGTGGCCACGCGGCCCTGCATGGGATAGGGAGTGCCGTCGGCCAGTACCAGGGTTACCTGGGGCATGCTCTTGACGGCGTCGTCAAGGCGCTTTGTGCCGCCGTCGGTCATCTCCAGGATGTCCTTTTCGGTGAGCGAGAAGTAGGCGTAAACCTCGTTGTTGTCGCTGACGGTGGTCAGGGCCGACGAGGGCGATGCCAACGAGCCTTCGCGGTTGGGAATCGAGCCGATGACGCCGTCGCTGGGAGAGGTCACTACGGTGTAGGACAGGTTGCGGCGGGCGGAAGTGAGGGCAGCCTGGGCTTGAACCAGCTGAGCCTTGGCCTGCTGAAGGGCGTTGTCGGCCAGCTGCCAGTCGCTCTGGCTGATGATGTTCTTGTCAAGGAGTCGACGCTTGTTGTCGGCGGCAATCTGGGCCGATGTAACGGCGGTGCGGGCGGCGTTCACGCTCGCCTCGGCCTGGTCGACGGCGGCGCGATACTGCACCTGGTCAAGCGTGAACAGGGTCTGGCCCTTGCGGACGTGCTGACCTTCGTCGACGTGTACTTTGGTGATGAATCCGGTCACCTGGGGACGGATATCGATGTCGGTTTTGCCCTTGAGCGTGGCGGGGTATGATTTGGCCAGCTCAGAATCGGAATTGCTGACGGTAAGGACCTTCAGCGACGGAGCCTGTTGTGCGGCGCCGGCGTTGTCTTGCTTCGAGCACGAGGAAAGACCGCCGGTCAGGACAGCGCAAGCTGCTGTAAGACAGGCAATTGTAATCTTCTTACATTTCATAAATACTGTATTTCTGAGGTTTTTCTTGTCTAAATAGCTGATTTTGACCGCAAAGTTACCAATATTCTTCAACATAAATTCCCCAAAAAGATGAATAGATTTTCCCAAATGTCACATTTAGGAAAATTTAAGGTTTGGCGGAGGGGCTGGCAGGGGGGTGCGGGGGGGCGAAACCGCCGGCAGGGACGCGATTAATCGCGTCCACGCAGACAGCAGATTTACAAATAGTTATATTGCCGACGCGGACGCGATTAATCGCGTCCCTTCATTCATTTATTCTGCGTGCGTCAGCGAATCAGCATCGCGTCGCCGTAGCAGCCGAAGTGATATCCTTCCTTGACGGCCACCTCGTAGGCGTTCATGATGTGCTCGTATCCGCCAAAGGCGGCCACCATCATTACCATGGTGGAGTACGGCAGGTGAAAGTCGGTCAGCAGCGATGTGGTGACGGTGAAATCGTAGGGCGGGAAGATGAATTTGTTGGTCCAGCCCTTGTAGACCTTCATGTGGCCGCCCATGCTCACGGCGGTGGCTATGCCGCGCAGCACGGATGTGCCCACGGCCAGCACCTGCTTGCCGGCGTCCTTGGCCTTGTTGACGGTCTCGACCAGCTGCGGGGTGGCGTCCATCTCCTCGGAGTCCATGCGGTGCTTGGTGAGGTCCTCCACGTCGATATCGCGGAAGCTGCCCAGGCCGCTGTGAACGGTGATGAAGGCCTGCTCCACACCCTTGATTTCAAGACGTTTGAGCAGCTCGCGCGAGAAGTGCAGACCTGCGCCGGGCGATACCACGGCGCCCTCGCGGCGGGCGTAGAGAGTCTGATAGGCGGCGGCATCGTCGGGGCGCGGCTCGCGGTGGATGTATTCGGGCAGCGGCGTGTTGCCCAGCGCGAACAGGTCGGCCTTGAACTGGTCATGGGGCCCGTCGTAGAGGAAACGCAGCGTGCGGCCGCGCGAGGTGGTGTTGTCAATCACCTCGGCCACCATCGAGCTGTCGTCGCCGAAGTACAGCTTGTTGCCTATGCGGATTTTGCGGGCGGGCTCCACCAGCACGTCCCAGAGCTTATTCTCGGCGTTGAGCTCGCGCAGCAGGAACACTTCGATGCGGGCGCCGGTCTTCTCCTTGTTGCCGTAGAGCAGGGCCGGGAAGACCTGGGTGTCGTTGAACACCATGACGTCGCCCTCGTCGTAGAATCCCAATATGTCTTTGAACTCTTTGTGCTGAATCTCGCCGGTGCGGCGGTCAACAACCATCAATCGGCATTCGTCACGATTTTCCGGCGGGTCTTGTGCTATTAACTCTTCGGGAAGACGGAATTTGAATTGTGAGAGTTTCATGTCTTGAATTATGTTTTATGGCGCGGTGCACGTGCTTTGCGCCGGTATGGTTTTGATGTTAATTGTCTTGTTGATAGTCATCGGGGAAGGTGAGGGGAGCTGAGCCGATGATGTCGGCGGCCTGTGCGGGGCTGAGGCAGTCGGCCAGGGTGAAGCGGCCCACACGTGTGCGCCGAAGAGCGGTGAGGTGGGCGCCGGAACCCAGCGCCAGGCCTATGTCGCGGGCCATGGCGCGGATGTAGGTGCCCTTGCTGCACACCACGCGGACGGTGATGCTGTCCGGGGCGTACTCGGTCAGTTCTATCTCGTCGATTACCAGCACCTTGGGGCGAAGGTCCACTTCCTCGCCGTTGCGGGCCATGGCGTAGGCGCGGCGGCCCTGGATTTTGCAGGCCGAGAAGGCGGGCGGAATCTGCTCGATGCGGCCGGTGAAGCGTGTCAGGGCCTCGCGCACGGCCTGTTCGGTGATGTGTTCGGTTGGATAGGTGGCGTCGACTTCGGTTTCGAGGTCGAACGAGGGCGTCGTGGCGCCCAGGCGTATTGTGGCGATGTATTCCTTGACGCCGTCCTGAAGCTGCTCAATCTGCTTGGTGGCGCGGCCGGTGCATACCACCATAACGCCCGTGGCCAGAGGGTCAAGGGTGCCGGCATGGCCCACCTTGAACTTCTTGACGCCCAGGCGGCGCAGTATGGCGCCGCGGATGAACTTGACGGCGTTGAACGACGTCCAGCCCAGCGGCTTGTCGATGCAGATTATTTCTCCGGTCACAAGGTCCATCGGCGCAGAGGTCAGAGGATTATACACAGCAGGCCTACAATCAGACAGTAGACCGCGAACCAGATGAGTTTGCCTTTCTTTACGATGTCGAGCATCCATTTGCAGGCGATGCAGCCAACGATGAACGATGCCAGGAAGCCGACAATCATGGGCACAAGGCCAATCTCGGCGGCTGAGGATGCGGCGGGGTCGGTCACATAGTCCTTGATGTCAAGCAGCGCCTGACCCAGGATGGGTATGATGACCATCAGGAAGGAGAAGCGGGCCACCTGCTCGCGCTTGTCGCCCAGGATGATGCCGGTGGCGATTGTCGAGCCTGAGCGCGACAGGCCCGGCAGCACGGCCACGGCCTGGGCGCAGCCAATGACGAAGGCGTCCACATAGTTGATATCGCGGGCCTTGTAGGGACGGCGCTCGGCGTGCGCGGCGGCCTCCTGCATGGGGCGGGTGCGGTAGAAGTAGGAGAAGGACAGCAGCGCGGCCGTCACCAACAGGCAGCAGCCCACCACGGTGAGATTCTTGTCAAAGAAGCCCTCGATGACGTCCTTGAAGCACAAGACCACGATGGCCACGGGGATGCAGGAAATGAGGATTTTGACCACAGTATCGAAGTTGCTGTCGCGACGGAAGGTGAAGAACGACACGCACAGCGGGGCGAATTCGCGCCACAGCACCACGATGGTGCTCAGCACGGTGGCCACATGCAGGGTTACGTCGAATGCCAACGAAGCCTCGGGGTCGAGGTCCAGCCCGAGCAGCTTGCCGCAGATTTCCAGATGGCCCGACGAGCTGATGGGCAGGTATTCGGCCAGGCCCTGCACTATGCCCATTATCAGAGCGTTAAGCGTATCCATCAGTCTTTGGCGGATTTACGGGGTTTGACACACACGGCCACTGCCATGGCCACGAAGCCCAGGAACGCTATGGCCGGGCCTACTACAATGCGGCGAGTGCTGAAAATATCGGCGTTGAACTCGTTGACGGTCGACGATCCGCCCAGCATCAGCAGGAAGCCGATAACTATCATGGCGCCGGCCACGGCCATGCCTATGTAGTTGTTGCGGCCCAGGGCGCGCTGGTCAAAGGTCTCGCGTTCAAGGCCTTTGGCGGCGCGGTCGCCGTATTCGTTTGATGGTTTTTCCATTTCTATATTTCTGTTTCTCTGTTTCTCAGTTTCTTAACGGAACATATTGTCGTAGCGCGAGCGCAGGTAGCGATTAGTGGCCACAGCCGAGGCCGTGCCACAGATGAGCACACCCGCCAACACCACTCCGGCCATAATCAGCGCCATGGTGCTCCAGGGCAGCCACTGGCGGGCGATGGGGTCGGCGGCGGCCAGCCATGCGCGCAGGCCGCACAGCAGCCCGGCGGCGGCCACGCCGGCTATGGCGCCCGCGGCCAGCCCGGCCATCAGGAACGGGCGGCGGATGAACGCACCGGTGGCGCCCACCAACTTCATGGTGTAGATGATGAACCGGCGGGCATATACGGCCAGGCTGACCGAGTTGTTGATCAGCACCACCGATATTGCCAACAGGGCCAGGCCTACGACAAGCAGGGCCCATGACAGGCGGTTCATCAGCGAGTTTATGTTGTTGACCACGGCGGTCTCGGTCACCACCTCCTCCACGCCGGGGCGCGAGGCCTGGATAGCGGCCAGATGTTCTATGCTGTCGCCCACGGCCCAGCGCGGACGCACCTTCACGTCGAATTCCGCGCCGTAGGGGTTCTCGTCCACCAGCGCGGCTATGTCCTCGCCCATCAGCTCGGATTCCTGACGCAGGATATCGTCGGCCGAGGCAAAGACGTAGCGGTCAGTGAAGGGCGCCTTGGCCAGGGCCTGCTTGACGGCATTGACCTGCACATCGGTGGCCGAAGGCGACATCTTGACGATAAAACCCATATTGGAGCGGACTTGTTCGGTCATGGCATGCGATGCGGTAAGCACCATGGCCAGCGAGCCCAGGATGAGAAGGACCAGCGTAACGCTAATCACCGTGGTGAGGCGCGAACCGAAGGTCGATATTTTAGATGAACGTTTTTTTGACATTCCTAAAAGAATCTTTTTTGCCGGGCCGTCAGTGCGGACAAGCCCAAATTTGATGCAAAGGTACAACATTTTGGTGCATTTGTCAAGAGCCCGGCCAAATTCTTTGCATTACACCCTAACATAAATGACATAGACGCGTATCGGGGCGCTTTACAATTTTGTCAGTATTGAAAAATTGCGTACCTTTGCATGGTCGCATTCCGCGGGCCGAAAAATAACCAATTTAACGCATGCAACAGACCAGACGCGCCACCCTCGTCCTTGAGGACGGTACCCGATACGAAGGATATTCGTTCGGTTTCGAAGCCCCCGCATCGGGGGAAGTTGTCTTCAACACTGCAATGACCGGCTACCCCGAGAGCCTCACCGACCCTTCTTATGAAGGCCAGATACTGGTGACGACCTTCCCGCTGCTGGGCAACTACGGCGTTCCGCCCGAAGGGGGCAGCCCCGATTTGAGCGAACATTTCGAGAGCTCGCATATCCACTGCCGCGCAATCATTGCGCAGGATTATGCCTGGGACCACAGCCACTGGCTGGCCGGCCGAAGCCTGGCGCAGTGGCTCAAGGAGCAGAAAATCCCCGGCCTCTACGGCATTGACACCCGCGCCCTGACCAAACACCTGCGCGACAGCGGCTCGATGCTGGGCAAAATCATCATCGACGGCATGGAGGAGCCCGAACTCTACGACCCCAACGCCGAAAACCTCATCGCCATGACCTCATGCAAGGAGGTACACGAGTACGGACCCGAGGACGGCAAGCGCGTAGTGCTGGTGGACTGCGGCATCAAGCACAACATAATCCGCTGTCTGGCCCGCCGCGGCGTGCGCGTAATCCGCGTACCCTGGGATTATGACTTCAACCACCTGGACTTCGACGGCCTGTTCATCAGCAACGGCCCGGGCAACCCGGACTTTGCCGGCGTGACCGTGGAGAACATCCGCAAGGCCATGACCAAGGGCAAGCCCATCTGCGGCATCTGCATGGGCAACCAGCTGCTGGCCAAGGCCGCCGGCGCATCAACTTACAAGCTCAAATACGGCCACCGCTCACATAACCAGCCCGTGCGCCGCGCCGGCACAAACCAATGCTTCATCACATCGCAGAACCACGGTTTCGCCGTTGACGATTCCACCCTGCCCGCCGACTGGGAACCCCTGTTCACCAACATGAACGACGGCACCAACGAGGGTATCCGCCACAAGACGCTGCCCTTCTTCTCGGCCCAGTTCCACCCCGAGGCTTCGTCCGGCCCCCGCGACACCGAATTCTTCTTCGACGAGTTCGTCAACATGCTCTAACCCCCTCAACGATTCAAAACCAAGCTATGAACAAAGACGCATCAATCAAGAAAGTGCTGCTGCTGGGCAGCGGTGCCCTGAAAATCGGCGAGGCCGGCGAATTCGACTACTCGGGCGCCCAGGCGCTCAAGGCCATGAAGGAAGAGGGCATCACCACGGTGCTCATCAACCCTAACATCGCCACTGTGCAGACCTCCGAAGGGTTTGCCGACAAGATATACTTCCTGCCCGTGACGCCCGACTTCGTCACCCGCGTTATTGACCGCGAGCGCCCCGACGGCATCCTGCTGGCATTCGGCGGCCAGACGGCCCTCAACTGCGGTGTGGAGCTGTACCGCTCGGGCGTACTGGAACGCTACGGCGTAAAGGTGCTGGGCACCCCCGTCCGCGCCATCATCGACACCGAGGACCGCGAGCTGTTCGTCGAGAAACTGGACCAGATTGACATCAAGACAATCCGCAGCAGCGCCGCTTCGGATATAGAATCGGCCCTTGCCATCGCCGACGACCTGGGCTACCCCGTAATCGTGCGCGCCGCCTACGCCTTAGGCGGCCTGGGCAGCGGCTTCTGCGACAACGCCGAGGAACTGGCCGCGCTGGTCGAGAAGGCTCTGGCATTCTCGCCCCAGGTGCTCATCGAGAAATCGCTCAAGGGCTGGAAGGAAGTGGAATACGAGGTGGTCCGCGACCGCTTCGACAACTGTATCACCGTCTGCAACATGGAGAACTTCGACCCGCTGGGCATCCACACCGGCGAGAGCATCGTGGTGGCTCCCTCGCAGACCCTCAGCAACGACGATTACCACTACCTGCGCTCGCTGGCCATCAAGATTATACGCCACATAGGCATCGTGGGCGAGTGCAACGTGCAGTATGCCTATGACCCCTCGTCGATGGACTACCGTGTCATTGAGGTGAACGCCCGTCTGAGCCGTTCGTCGGCCCTGGCATCCAAGGCCACCGGCTATCCCCTGGCCTTCGTGGCCGCCAAACTCGGCCTGGGCTACGGCCTGTTCGACCTCAAGAACTCCGTCACACAGTCCACATCGGCCTTCTTCGAGCCCGCCCTGGACTACGTGGTGTGCAAGCTGCCCCGCTGGGACCTCGGCAAGTTCCACGGCGTGGACCGTCAGATAGGCTCGTCCATGAAATCCGTGGGCGAGGTCATGGCCATCGGCCGCACCTTTGAGGAAGCCTTCCAGAAGGGCCTGCGCATGATCGGCCAGGGCATGCACGGCTTTGTGGGCAACAAGGACGTCAAGATAGACGATATCCGCGGCGCGCTGGCCGCTCCCACGGACAAGCGCGTCTTTGTCCTCTCGGCCGCCATGCGCAGCGGCATGAGCGTGGACGAGATTCATGAACTCACCAAGATTGACCGCTGGTTCCTGTACAAGCTGCGCAACATCATCAACACCGCCGCCGAGCTGGAGACATACGACAGCCTCGAAGCCGTCGACCCCGAACTCCTGCGCCGCGCCAAGCAGCAGGGCTTCAGCGACTTCCAGGTGGCCCGCTCTGTGCTCAAGGACAAGATGACGGACACCGAGACGGCCAACCTGCTGGTGCGCGCCCGCCGCAAGGAACTGGGCATCATGCCCGTGGTCAAGCAGATTGACACCCTGGCCGCCGAGTATCCGGCCATGACCAACTACCTCTACCTGACCTACAACGGCACGGAGAACGATGTCGACTATCTGCATGACCACCGCTCGGTAATCGTCCTGGGCTCAGGCGCTTACCGCATCGGCTCGTCAGTGGAATTCGACTGGTGCTCGGTCAACGCCCTGATGACCGTCAAGAAGGAGGGCTGGCGCTCGGTAATGATCAACTACAACCCCGAGACGGTATCGACCGACTATGACGCCTGTGACCGCCTCTACTTTGACGAGCTCACCTTTGAGCGCGTCATGGACATCATAGAGCTGGAACAGCCCCACGGCGTCATCCTGTCCGTGGGCGGCCAGATTCCCAACAACCTGGCCACACGCCTTGACGCCCAGCACGTCAACATCCTGGGCACCTCCGCCGCAAGCATCGACAACGCCGAGGACCGTCACAAATTCTCGGCCATGCTGGACCGTCTGGGCATCGACCAGCCCCGCTGGCGCGAGCTCACCAGCCTGGACGATATCCACCAGTTCGTGGCCGAGGTAGGCTACCCCGTGCTGGTGCGCCCCAGCTACGTGCTGTCAGGCGCCGCCATGAACGTCTGCTCCAACAACGAGGAACTGGTGCGCTTCCTGCAGCTTGCCGCCAACGTCAGCAAGCAGCACCCTGTGGTGGTGACCGAATTCATCCAGGACGCCAAGGAAATAGAGATGGACGCCGTGGCCGACCATGGCGAAATCATGGCCTACGCCATTTCGGAGCACATCGAGTACGCCGGCGTGCACTCAGGCGACGCCACCATCCAGTTCCCGCCCCAGAAGCTCTACGTGGAGACCATGCGCCGCATCAAGAAGGTCAGCGCCAAGATTGCCAAGGCCCTGAACATCTCCGGCCCCTTCAACATCCAGTATCTGGCCAAGGAGAACGACATCAAGGTGATAGAGTGCAACCTGCGCGCGTCGCGCTCGTTCCCCTTCGTATCCAAGGTGCTGAAAATCAACTTCATCGACCTTGCCACCCGCATCATGCTGGGCCAGAAGGTTGAGAAGCCCGCCAAGAGCGCCTTCGATCTGGATTACGTCGGCATCAAGGCCTCGCAGTTCTCCTTCTCGCGTCTGCAGGGCGCCGACCCCGTATTGGGCGTCGACATGTCCTCGACGGGCGAGGTTGGCTGTCTGGGCGAGATGACCTCCGAGGCCGTGCTCAAGTCGCTGCTCTCCGTGGGCCAGCGCATCCCCCAGAAGGGCGTGCTGCTCAGCTCCGGCTCAGTCAAGCACAAACTGGCCATGCTGGACGCCGCCAAGATGCTGGATGCCCGCGGCTACCGCATCTACGCCACCGAGGGCACACGCCGCTTCCTGGAGGAAAACGGCGTCCGCGCCACCCTGGTGTACAAGCCCTCCGACACCGACATGCACCCGCAGGCCCTTGAAGTACTGCACAACCATGATGTGGACCTGGTGGTGAACATCCCGCGCGACCTCAGCTCCGACGAGATTACCAACGGCTACAAGATTCGCCGCGCCGCCATCGACCTCAACATCCCTCTGCTCACCAACGCACGCCTGGCCTCGGCCTTCATAGGCGCGTTCACCACCCTCTCGCCTGATTCTATCGAAATCAAGGCCTGGGACGAATATTGAAATGATGCTTCGTTGGGCACTGTGCTTACTGACGGCTGTATGCTTGTGCGCATGCAGCTCCACCAAGCACGTGCCCGACGGACAGCTTCTGCTTGACAAAGTCAAGATAGAAATCGAAGGCGACACGCGCGCCGGAACATCGGAGGAGCTTGTCAACTTCCTGCGCCAGACGCCCAACCATAAGGTGCTGGGATTCGCCAAACTGCAGTTGGCCACCTACTCCCTGTCGGGCAGCGACACCACCAAGTGGTACAACCGCTGGCTGCGCAACCTGGGCCAGCCGCCCGTCATCTATGACGCTGACCTGACCGAGGCCTCGCGCCGGCAGTTGCAGCAGGCCATGTCGAACCGCGGCTATATGGACGTCAATGTCACTGTGGACGAGCGCCTTGACTCCGCCCGCCAACGCGCCGACATCACCTACCGCATCGACACCGGACGGCCCCACACCATCGGCTCGATGCGCCTCAACATCCCCGACACGGCCATCGCCGCCATCATCGCCGCCGACTCCACCCTCATCGACATGGGCGCCGGCGACATCTTCGACCGCAACCGCCTGGACCGCATGCGCGCATCCATCACCGAGTGCCTGCGCCAGCACGGTTATTATACGTTCACGCGCGAGAACATCACCTTCACGGCCGATACCGTGCGCGGCAGCAAGGAAATTGACCTGACGCTGAACCTGCGCTCATATCAGCCGCGACAGAACGTCGCCCCGTCGGCCTATCCGCTGTACATGATACGCCACGTCACCTTCGTGACCGAGGAGGGCGCCCGCGCCGAGCACCCCGACACAATCAGCTACCGAGGCATGGACTTCGTGTTCGGGCCGGATCACTATCTGCGCCCGTCCACACTCTATGACATGTGTTTCATAGAGCCCGGCACCATCTACGACTCGCGCCGCGTGGACCGCACCTACGCCGCCCTGTCGCGCCTGTCCATCCTGCGCTTCATCAACATAGAGATGAAGCCCGCCGGGCACGTCACGCGCGAAATCAACGGCCACAGCGCCGACGTGGGCATGCTGGATGCCGTCATAGCCATATCGCGCAACCGCAAGCAGAGCGTCAGTCTGGAGCTGGAGGGCACAAACAGCGAGGGCGACCTCGGTTTCGGCATCGGCGCCATATACCAGAACCGCAACCTGACACACCGCTCGGAAATGCTCACCGTCAAGTTCCGCACGGCCTACGAGAGCCTCTCGGGCAATCTGGACGGCTTCATCAACAAGCGCTTCTCGGAATACGCCGGCGAGGTAGGCCTCACCTACCCCAAATTCATCCTGCCCTTCGCCACCCGCGCCTTCAAGAAACGCATGACGGCCACCACGGAATTCGCCGTGTCGTTCAACTGGCAGGAGCGCCCGGAGTACACCCGCATCATAGCCGGCATAGCATGGCGCTGGCGCTGGAACCAGCGTTTCCGCGACTATTCCCAGCGCCATACCTACGATCTGGTGGACGTCAACTACGTCAAACTGCCCCGCAGCACCCTCAATTTCATCGACCAGATAGCCCCGGACAACCCCCTGCTGCGCTATTCCTATGAGGACCACTTCATTATGCGCACGGGCTACACCTTCTACCGCTCCAACCGCCGCATCCCCACGGCTGAGGTCAACGCCTTTGCCATGCAGCCCTCGGTGACCACCATCCGCGCGTCAATCGAGACCGCCGGCAACCTGCTCTATGCCATATCGGCCGCCACAGGCATGAAGCGCCACGACGGCGCCTACAAGGTGTGCGGCATCCAGTACGCCCAGTACGTCCGCGGCGTGGTGGACTACACCTACACGCGCAACTTCAACTCACGCAACGCCTTGGCCTTCCACGTGGGCCTTGGCATAGCCTATCCCTACGGCAACTCGTCCATGGTGCCCTTTGAGAAGCGCTTCTACGCCGGCGGCGCCAACGGCGTGCGCGGCTGGGGCGTCCGCACCCTGGGCCCGGGCAGCTACGACTCGCAGAACTCCGTCACCGACTTCATCAACCAGTGCGGCGACATCAGCCTGGACCTCAGCGCCGAATATCGCGCCAAGCTGTTCTGGGTGTTTGAGGGCGCCCTGTTCATCGACATCGGCAACATTTGGACTATCCGCTCGTACCCCAACCAGCCCGGCGGCATGTTCCACTTCAACCGTTTCTACAAGCAATTGGCGGCCGCCTACGGCGTGGGCCTGCGCATGGACTTCACATACTTCCTGCTGCGTTTCGACCTGGGTCTGAAGGCCCACAACCCGGCCATGAATCAGGAGCCCTGGCCCCTTATCCATCCCCGCTGGGGACGCGACGCCAACTTCCACTTCTCGGTGGGCTATCCCTTCTAAACTCTCCCTGACCGACATGAAAAAATTAGTAATCTTCGACCTCGACGGCACCCTGCTCAACACCATCTCCGACCTGGGCAACGCGGCCAACCATGCCCTGGCTGTCAACGACTTCCCTACCCATCCGGGCGAATCCTACCCCATGATGGTGGGCAACGGCGTGCGCAAGCTCATTGAGCGCGCTCTGCCCGCCGAGCACCGCGACGACCGCACCGTGGACCGTCTGCTCACCGACTTCCGCGCCTACTATGACGAGCACCTGTGCGACACCACACTGCCCTACCCCGGCATCCCCGAGCTGCTGGGCGCCCTGACCGCCCGTAGCGTCAACATGGCCGTGGCGTCAAACAAATACGAGGAGGCAACTCGCCGGCTGATAGAGCACTTCTTCGGCGACATCAGCTTCGCGGCCGTATGCGGCAGCGTCGACGGCGTGCCCCGCAAGCCGGACCCGTCGATAGTGTTCCGCATCCTGGGTGAGTGCCCCACCCCAAAGGCCGAGACCCTCTACGTGGGCGATTCCGCCGTAGACATCGAGACCGCCCGCCGCGCCTGCATCGAATCCGTAGGCGTCAGCTGGGGTTTCCGCAGCGTGCGCGAGCTCACCGCCGCCTACGCTGACCATATAATCCAAAGCCCCGACGAGATAATCAGTCTGGTAGCGGATAAGAGCTAAGGTAGTTAAATTATCTAATATTTCATTAAATTTTCTTTAATCACTGGGCATTTTCGCAAGGAAATTTGCAAAACGTCAAATAATGTAGTACCTTTGTGCAACTTCACGAGATGGAGGAGGCCCGCCGGGCTTCCTCCTTTTATTTAAGAAAACGACATGATTGACAAAACACTCCTCACTGATACCGTTAATGCCGCAATCGCCGGCACGGACATCTTTGTTGTCGACATCCGCGTGACTCCGTCAAACGACATCACCGTCGAGCTTGACTCGCCCCGCGGCCTGGACATTGACACCTGCGCCGATATTACCCGCAAAATCGAGGAAAAATTCGACCGCGACGCCGAGGACTACTCCCTCGAAGTCGGCTCGGCCGGCCTAACCGCCCCCTTCAAGGTGCGCGGCCAGTATCTGAAGAACATTGGCAACGAGGTGGAAGTCCTGACCAAGGACGGCCGCAAAGTGCGCGGCATCCTGGAGACCGTGGCCGATAACGGCGATTTCACCCTGAGCGTGCCCGTCAAAGTCCGCCCCGAAGGCGCCAAGCGTCCTGTCACCCAGATGCAGGAGCAGACATTCAGCCCCGACGCATGCCGCTCGGTTCAATACGTAATCAATTTCAAATAACCACATATCCCCTACTCCATTACAATGGCTAAGAAAGAGGCTACCCCCAATATGGTCGAGCAGTTCGCCGAGTTCAAAGAGCTCAAAAACATCGACAAGACGACCATGATCAGCGTCCTCGAGGAATCCTTCCGCAACGTGCTGGCCAAGATGTTCGGCACCGACGAGAACCTCGACGTAATCCTCAACCCCGACAAGGGCGATGTGCAGATTTTCCAGAACCTGCAGGTCGTGCCCGACGGCGAGGTTGAAGACCCTAACCTGCAGATTTCGCTCAGCGACGCCCGAGCCGACGACGACCCCGAGGCCGAGGTGGGCGAGGAGCACACCAAGGAGATATTCTTTGAGAAATTCGGCCGCCGCGCCATCCTCACACTGCGCCAGACTCTGCAGTCCAAGATTCTTGACCTGCAGAAAGCCGCCGTCTACGACAAGTTCAAGGAACTGGAAGGCGAACTGGTCAGCGGCGAGGTATACCAGACATGGTCGCGCGAGACCCTCCTGCTTGACGACGACAAGAACGAGCTGCTCCTGCCCAAGAGCGAGTCAATCCCCGGCGACTTCTTCCGCAAGGGCGAGACCGTCCGCGCCGTAGTAGCCAACGTCGACAACAAGAACAACAACCCCAAGATCACCGTATCCCGCACCAGCGAGGCCTTCCTGCGCCGCCTGTTCGAGCTGGAAGTGCCCGAAATCCACGACGGCCTCATCAACATCCGCGCCGTGGCCCGCATCCCCGGCGAACGCGCCAAGATTGCCGTCGAGAGCTATGACGACCGCATCGACCCCGTAGGCGCATGCGTAGGCGTAAAGGGCTCGCGCATCCACGGCATCGTTCACGAGCTGCGCAACGAGAACATCGATGTCATCAGCTACACCTCCAACCCCTCGCTGTTCATCCAGCGCGCCCTCTCGCCCACCCGCATCACTTCAATCCGCATCGACGAGGACGAGAAGAAGGCCGAGGTTATCCTGCGTCCCGACCAGGTATCGCTGGCCATCGGCAAAAACGGCCTCAACATCAAGTTGGCCTCGATGCTTACCGGCTACGTCATAGACGTTTACCGCGATACTGACGAGGAATCCGTCGAGGAAGACATCTACCTGGACGAATTCAAGGACGAAATCGACGAGTGGATCATCGACGCCCTCAAGAACATGGGCTGCATCACCGCCAAGAGCGTGCTGCGCACACCCCGCGAGGTCCTCATCGAGAAGGCCGACCTGGAAGAGGACACCGTCGACAACATCATCCGCATCCTGAGCGCCGAATTCGAGGACTGATACCCCTCCGCAGCATCCGCTCCCCGGCTTTGTAATTACTGAAACGCTATGTCAAGACAAAAACTGGGCAGACTTGCCAAAGAATTTAACCTGGCCGTCACCACAGTGGCAAGTTTCTTGCGAGACAATGGCATAGACGTCGACGATAACCCAAACACTCGTGTGGACGAGGTGGCAGTGCAGATGCTCGTAAGCAAATTCAGTCCTGACTACGGCAGAGAACGTACCCATACCACGGCTCCGCGGCCAACCGAAACAATAGAACCGAGCGAAACTGCCCCGGCCACTAATTCGGGGATTGACTCATTTCACTCCCCACACAACATCCGCACCGGCGGCTTTTTATTCACTGAAAAAAACAAAACGATATATGCCCAAAACAAAAATCAGCACCCTTGCCAAGGAACTTAACGTGGCCCTCCCCACGGTGATAAGTTACTTGCGCGACAAAGGCATCAGCATCGACGAAAACCCCAATACCCGTGTGGATGAGGACGTCGTACAGATGCTCGTAAGCAAATTCAAGCCCGACAGGGAACAAAAAAGCCGTTCGGACCAATTCAGCTCAGACCGCCGCAGCGAACGTGCCAAAACCACAGCCCCGCGTCCCGCAGAGCCGGTAGAGGTGGACATCCCCGCCACCCGCAAGCCCAAAATCCTGGGCAAAATCGACCTGACCACCGGCGCTCCCGTAGTCGAGCCGGAAGCCAAGCCCGCACCCGCCGTTGAGGCCAAGCCCGAGCCCAAAGCAGAGGTAAAGCCCGCTGCAGCCCCCGAGGTCAAGCCCGAGGCCGCCGTCGAGGCCAAGTCCGAGCCCAAAGCCGAGGTAAAACCCGTCCCGAAGGTCAAGCCCGAGACCAAAACAGAGCCCAAGCCCGAGCAGCCCAAAGCAGCCGAACAGCCCGCCAAGGCAGCTCCACAGGCCGCCAAGCCCGTTGAAAAACCGGCCGAAAAGCCCGCCGCCAAGCCCGCACCGGCTGCCGCCGCCGAGCCCGAGAAACCCGCCGAGAAACCCGCATCGACCGAGCCCGAAATCTTCTCGCCGTCCACGCCCAAGGCCGCCGTGTCGCTCAACATCGTGGGCAAGATTGACTTGGACTCCATCAACCAGACCACCCGTCCCAAAAAGAAGTCCAAGGAAGAACGCCGCAAGAGCGCTGCCCAAGGCCAGGGCCAGGGTGGGGCACAGGGCGACCGCAAGAAGCGCAAGCGCATCTCCGGCCAGAAGGTCGACGTAGAAAAGGCCGTCCGTCAGGCCGAGAACCAGGGTCAAGGCCAGGGCCAGGAAGGCCGTGGCGGACAGCGCCGCGGCGACCAGGGCCGCTCCAAGCGCGCCTCCGAGGCTCCCAAGAGCCGCCGCCCCGTAACCCCCGAAGTATCCGACGAGGACGTACAGAAGCAGGTCAAGGAGACACTGGCACGCCTCACCGCCAAGGACAAGGGCCTCAAGAAGGGCGCCAAGTGGCGTAAGGAGAAGCGCGAGACCGCAGCCGAACGCCAGCGCGAGAGCGCAGCCGCCGAAGCTCAGGGCAACACCATACTGAAACTCACCGAATTCGTGACCGCCAATGACCTGGCAATCATGATGAACGTGCCCATCAACCAGGTCATCGCCACCTGTATGAACCTGGGCGTGATGGTGTCAATCAACCAGCGCCTCGATGCCGAGACCATCAACATTGTCGCCGACGAATTCGGCTTCACCACTGAATACGTGTCGGCGGAGGTGGCCGACGCCATTCACCAGGAGGACGATTCGGAGGAAGACCTTGTTCCGCGTCCGCCCATCGTCACCGTCATGGGCCACGTGGACCACGGCAAGACATCGCTGCTTGACTACATCCGCAAGTCCAACGTCATCGCAGGCGAGGCCGGCGGCATCACACAGCACATCGGCTCATACAGCGTCACGCTGTCTGACGGCCGCCACATCACCTTCCTGGATACCCCCGGCCACGAAGCCTTCACGGCCATGCGTGCCCGCGGCGCCAAGGTGACTGACCTCTGTATCATCATCGTGGCAGCCGACGACAACGTCATGCCCCAGACCGTCGAGGCCATCAACCACGCTGCCGCCGCCGGCGTGCCCATCGTATTCGCCATCAACAAGATAGACAAACCCCACGCCAACCCCGACAAGATTAAGGAGGAGCTGGCCGCCATGAACTACCTGGTGGAAGAGTGGGGCGGCAAGTACCAGTCGCAGGACATCTCGGCCAAGAAAGGCATAGGCGTGTCCGAGCTGATGGAGAAGGTGCTGCTCGAAGCCGAGCTGCTCGAGCTCAAGGCCAACCCCGCGCGCCGCGCCGTCGGCACCATCATCGAGTCGTCGCTCGACAAGGGCCGCGGCTACGTAGCCAACGTGCTGGTGCAGAACGGCACCCTGCGCATCGGCGACATCGTGCTGGCCGGCAACAACTTCGGCCGCATCAAGGCCATGTTCAACGAACGCAACCAGCGCATCACCGAGGCAGGCCCCGCCACCCCGGCCCTCATCCTGGGCCTCAACGGCGCTCCCCAGGCCGGCGATACCTTCAACGTGATGGAAACCGAACAGGAAGCCCGCGAAATCGCCACCAAGCGCGAACAGCTGCAGCGCGAACAAGGTCTGCGCACCCAGGTGGGCCTCACACTCGAGGAGATCGCCCGCCGCCGCGCCATCGGCAACTTCCATGAGCTCAACATCATCGTCAAGGGCGACGTCGACGGCTCAATCGAGGCCCTGTCCGACTCGCTCATCAAGCTCAGCACCGAGGAAATCCAGATCAACGTCATCCACAAAGCCGTGGGCGAAATCTCCGAGAGCGACGTCGTACTGGCGTCGGCCGACGACCACACCATCATCGTAGGCTTCCAGGTGCGTTCCTCCATCGCCGCACGCCGCATGGCCGAGGCCAAGGGCGTACAGATCCGCCTCTACTCCGTCATCTATCAGGCAATCGAGGAAGTCAAGGACGCCATGGCCGGTATGCTCGCCCCCGAAATCAAGGAGGAAATCACCGGTTCGGCCGAGGTGCTGGAGACCTACCACATCAGCAAGGTGGGCACCATCGCCGGCGCCATCGTCCGCGAAGGCAAGATCAAACGCGGCTCCCGCGTGCGCCTCATACGCGACGGTATCGTCCGCTACACCGGCGAGCTGGGCTCGCTCAAGCGCTTCAAGGACGACGCCCGCGAGGTCACCTCAGGCTACGACTGCGGTCTGTCCATCAGCGGTTACAACGACATCAAGGTCGGCGACATCGTCGAAGGCTTCGAGGAAGTCGAAGTGGCCCGCACATCCATTTGATGCATCGCATACACCTTAACATAGGTTCCAACCGGGGCGACCGCCGGGCCATCATAGGCCGGGCGGTCGCCCTGCTTGCAAAGCAATTCCCCGGCGCGCGCCTGCTGCTGTCCGATTACGTCGAATCCGCCCCCTGGGGCTACGAATCGCCCAACCCCTTCCTCAACCGCGGCGTGCTCGTGCTGACCCCGGAGAACCCGCTCGACCCGCTGCAGGTACTCAACCGCACCCAACGCGTCGAGGCCCTGGGCGGCGGCGCGGACAACGCACACCGCGACGCCAACGGCAACTACACCGACCGCCGCCTGGACATCGACATCATCGACATGGACTCCCTGCACCTCGACAACCCCCGCCTGCAGCTCCCCCATCCGCGCATGCACCTGCGGTCCTTCGTCCTCCAACCCCTGCACCAGCTCAACACCCTCTACCCGCCGGAACGATAATGCCCCGGGGCATGCAAATAGCGACCGTAGCGGCGCTACACATAGCGCCGGCGACGTAATACGCAAACATTCAGATGTTTACACACTTACTTTGCCGGGTTGCAAGCCCTGAATGGGGCCGTTACAGCAACACCCTTGGGCTTTAGCCCGCGGAAAAAAACCACAACAAAAACACCCTTGGCCGGCCATTGGTTACAAAATTTTTCTCTCCAGAGAAAGAAAATCCACCATTTCTTTTCTCTCCAGAGAAAGAAAATCCGCAATTTCTTTTCTTTACAGAGAAAGAAAATGGGTGATTTCTTTTCTTTACAGAGAAAACTATGCCGGGTTGTGGCGGTTGCGGGGGTGGTGGGAGAGGATTTCGTCGCGCAGGCGGCCGGCGTCGAGGTGGAGGTACATCTCGGTGGTGGCGATGCTTTCGTGGCCTAACATCTGTTGGATGGCGCGCAGGTTGGCGCCGCCTTCCAACAGGTGGGTGGCGAAGGAGTGCCGCAGGGTGTGCGGCGATATGACTTTCTTGATTCCGGCGGCCTCGGCAAGGTCGCGCAGGATGATGAATATCATCTGGCGGGTCAGGCGGCTGCCGCGCACGTTGAGGAATACTATGTTCTCCTCGCCGGCCTTGATGCGGCCGCCGGCGCGCTCCTCGGCGTAGCGGCCAAGCCAATCCACGGCGGCGTCGGACATGGGCACAAGGCGCTGTTTGTCGCCCTTGCCGGTGATGAGAGCCACGCGGTGTTCAAGGTCCAGGCGCGAGAATTCCAGGGCGCAGAGCTCGCTGACGCGCAGCCCGCAACCGTACATCATCTCTATTATGGCATGGTTGCGCAGGGCCGTGGGGCCGTCGGGGATGGCGGCTATCATGGCGTCGATTTCGTCCACGGTGAGCACCTCGGGCAGGTGGCGGCCTATATGGGGGGCGTCAAGCAGCAGGGTAGGGTTGTCGTCGCACACGCCCTCGAGCTTGAGGAAGCGGAAAAAGGATTTGATGCCTGAAATGAGGCGCGCCACGGAGCGGGGCGCAATGCCCAGGTCATAGACGGCGGCGATGAAGCTCTCCAGGCGGTCAAGGGTCACGCAGTGGAAGTCGACGCCTTCCTCGCGCAGCCAGGTTTCCAGGCGGTCGACGTCGCGCAGATATGCCTCGCGCGAGTTTTCGGACAATCCGCGTTCCAACAGCAGATACGCCTGATAGCGGGCGCGGAGCACGGGGTAGGGGGTCTGTTGGCCGAGTTTCATACTGCGCAGGGGGTTAATGATTGCAAAAGTACGAAAAAATTGCGTACCTTTGCGCAATCATGCAGACAGAAATCATAAACCGCGTCATCGGCATAGGTGTCGACAAGGCGAACAAGAGTTTCGGGCGGCTCACCGCCCAGTCGGTCCTGGCCGGGGCCTTCATCGGCCTGGGCGGCATGTTATCAGTCATGTTGGGCTACGGCCTGTGCGGCCTGTCGGCCGAGAATCCGGCCCTGCAGCGGCTGCTGAGCGGCCTGGCCTTCCCGGTGGGACTGTTCCTGATAGTGATGTTCGGGGGCGAGCTCTTCACGGGCAACAACGCCATGCTGATGCCCGGCCTGGCGCGCCGCCGCTACAGCGTGGGCGATACCCTGCGCAACTGGACCCTGGTGTGGCTGGGCAATTTCACGGGCGTGCTGCTGTTCACGTGGCTGTTTGTGCTCGGGGCCGGACTGCTTGACGGCGGCTACTGCGCCGAGGCCCTTCAGCGCATGGCCGTGACCAAGACCTCGCTGCCGTGGCTGCAGATACTGCTGCGCGGCATCGCCGCCAACTGGTGCGTGTGCCTGGCCGTGTGGCTGGGCCTGAGCGCCACCACGCCGGGCGGCAAGGCGCTGGCCTGCTGGGTGCCCGTGGCCACCTTTGTCATCCTGGGATACGAGCACTGCATAGCCAATATGTTCTTCATTCCGGCCGGCATGATGGCCGGCGCGGCCGTGGATATGGCCGCTTTGGGCTACAACCTGCTGTGGGCCACCGTGGGCAATATCATAGGCGGCGCCGTGCTGGTGGGCCTGTTCTTCCACCTGCTGTATTTCAAAAAATAACCCATATTCCCAAAAAATTGTTATATTTGCGGTGAAATGAAAAGCGACGGCCAACACCGGAATATCTGGAGCATATTGCTCAAATATGTAGTGCCCCTCGTGATAAGCGTGGGGCTGTGCTGGCTGCTGTTCCATGATTTCGACCTCAAGGACATGATGCGGCTGATACGCACCGAGTGCCGCCCGGGCTGGATTGTGGCCGGGCTGGGCGTGACGGTATGCTCGCACGTGTTCCGCGCCCTGCGCTGGCAGTTGCAGCTCAATGCCCTGGGCGTGCGCGCGCCGTTGGGCGCCCTGGTGCTGAGTATCTTCGGCACCTACGCCGTCAATCTGGTGTTCCCCCGCCTGGGCGAGGTATGGCGCTGCGGCTACATAGCCGACCGCCAGGACGCATCGTTCACGGCCGTGCTGGGCTCGATGATGTGCGAGCGCCTGGCCGACACGGCCACCGTACTGCTGCTCACGCTGTTGGCCTTCGCGCTGGCCTCCGAGCAGGTGATGGGCTTCATCCGCGACAACGCCGGCACATATGCCGGCATGGCCGACACACTGACGTCGCCCTGGCTGTGGCTGGGCGCGGCGGCCTGCCTGGCGGCCGTGTGGGTGCTGTTGTCACGGCCCACGACCAACCCCACGCTGCAACGCCTGCAACGCGCCTGCCGCGAGCTGTGGCAGGGCTTCATTGTGATAGGCCGCATGCCCGGCCTGGGACGCTGGCTGCTCTACACCGTGGGCATATGGGGCTGCTTCTTTGGCGCCATGTTCCTGGAATTCTTCTCCTTCGGCTTCACGGCCGATGTCTACACGCACTACGGCCTGACGGCTGTGCTGGTCACCTTCGTGCTCTCGTCCATCTCCATGGGCGTGCCCTCAAACGGCGGCATAGGGCCGTGGCAGTGGGCCGTCATCTTCGCGCTGGGCGTCTACGGCCTGGGCAGCGTGCCCGCCGGCGCCTTCGCCAACCTGGTATTGGGCGCATCGACGCTGCTCAACATAGCCCTGGGCATAATCACCTTCACGCTCATAGCCATAGGGCGCCGTCACCGCGCCGCTTCCGGCAAAAAAATTCTAAAACAAAACCAAGATAAATGTCAAAAGTAATCATCATCGGCGCCGGCGGTGTCGGCACCGTCGTCGCACACAAGTGCGCCCAGAACCCCGAGGTATTCGGCGAGATTGTCATAGCATCGCGCAACAAGGCCAAATGCGACGCCCTGGCCGCCGCCATAGGCGCGCCCAACGTCACCACCGACGCTGTCGATGCCGACTCCGTCGACCAGCTCTGCGAGCTCTTTGAACGCCACCGCCCCGACATGGTCATCAACGTGGCACTGCCCTATCAGGACCTCACCATCATGGAGGCATGCCTGAAATGCGGCGTCAACTATCTGGATACGGCCAACTATGAGCCGCGCGATGTGGCACACTTCGAGTACTCCTGGCAGTGGGCCTACCGCGAGCGCTTCGAGAAGGCCGGCCTGACAGCCATCCTGGGCTGCGGCTTCGACCCCGGCGTTTCCGGCGTATTCACCGCCTACGCCGCCAAGCACTACTTCAGCGAGATGGAGTATCTGGACATCGTGGACTGCAACGCCGGCAACCACGGCAAGGCCTTCGCCACCAACTTCAACCCCGAAATCAACATCCGCGAGATTACCCAGAACGGCCGTTACTGGCAGGAGGGACAGTGGGTTGTGACCGGCCCGCTGGAAATCCACAAGACACTGAACTACCCCAACATAGGCCCGCGCGAGTCCTATCTGCTCTACCACGAGGAGCTGGAAAGCCTGGTGCAGAACTTCCCCACCATCCGCCGCGCCCGCTTCTGGATGACATTCGGCCAGGAATATCTGACCCACCTGCGCGTGATTCAGGACATAGGCATGGCCCGCATCGACGAGATTGACTACAACGGCACCAAAATCGTGCCCCTGCAGTTCCTCAAGGCCGTGCTGCCCAACCCGCAGGACCTGGGCGCCAACTACCACGGCGAGACATCCATCGGCTGCCGCATCTCCGGCAAGGGCAAGGACGGCAAACCGATGACATACTACATCTACAACAACTGCTCGCACGAGGCCGCCTACCGCGAGACGGGCACCCAGGCCGTCAGCTACACCACCGGCGTGCCGGCCATGACGGGCGCCATGATGTTCCTCACCGGCAAGTGGGTCAAGCCCGGCGTGCACAACGTCGAGGAGTTCGACCCGGACCCCTTCCTGACCGAACTGGCCAAGCAGGGTCTGCCCTGGCACGAAATTGTCAACGAACCCCTGGAAGTCTGATAACACTATTCATCCCCCCCTCAAAAACCAAACGACTATGTCAAAATTCCTTACCGAATTCAAAGAATTCGCCATGAAGGGCAATGTTGTCGACATGGCAGTCGGTGTGATCATCGGCGGCGCCTTCGGCAAGATTGTCAGCTCGCTGGTAAATGATGTCATCATGCCTCTGGTCACCCTGATTACCGGCGGCGTGAACTTCACCGATAAGAAAATTCTGCTGCGCGACGCTGTGATGAACGGCGAGGAGGTGGTCAACCCCGAAGTAGCCCTGACCTGGGGCGTGTTCGTGCAGAGCGTTGTCGATTTCCTGATCATCGCCTTCTGCATCTTCGTGGCCATCCGCTTCATGAACAAGCTGCGCAAGGCCGACGTCAAGGCTGAGGAGGAAGCTCCCGCAGCACCCGCCGGTCCCACACAGGAAGAGCTCCTGACCGAGATTCGCGACCTGCTCAAGGCTCAGCAGGAGAAAAAGTAACCGCCCCGTGAGGCCCGTCTACCTCATAGGGATGCCGGCCTGCGGCAAGACTACCCTGGGCCGCGCCCTGGCCGCGCGGCTGGGCGTGCCCCTTTGCGACACCGACGCCGAGGTGGAGCGCCTGGCCGGCATGCCGGTGGGACGCATATTCGCCGAGCGCGGCGAGGAGGCCTTCCGGCGCCTCGAAGCGCAGGTGATTGAGCGTATGGCCGGCTCGCCCCGGGCGCCCATAGTGGCCTGCGGCGGCGGTACGCCCTGCTACGGGCACTCGCTGCAGCTCATGCTCGATACGGGCACCGTCGTTTGGCTGCAGGCCTCCACGGAGCGCACGCTGCAGCGCCTGGCCGAGCAGCCCGGACAGCGTCCGCGCCTGCAGGGCCTGGAGGGCGATGCGCTGCGCCGCGCCCTTGACGACGAGCTGCACCGACGCGCACCCTTCTACAGCCGCGCCCCGTTTACCTTCGATTCATCCCGCCTGGACACCCCGGCCGAGATTGAAGACACCGTCCAACGTTTCATCACACAGTTCTTACCCGATGGCAAATGAGTTCTCACCCATGGAGGAGGCCCTGAAGACGGCCTCGGTGCAGCGCCGCGTCACCATAGGCCTGCCCACGCCCGCCTCCGCTACCGAACGGCGATTCCCCCTCACCCCCGAGGGGGCCGCAATGCTCATAGAGCGCGGTTTCAACCTGCTGATGCAGCGCGGAGCCGCCGCCGGCATACACTTCTCCGACGATGCCTACCGCCGCGCCGGCGTGGAGCTGTGCGACCGCAACGAGGCCCTGGCCTGCGACATAGTGCTGCACCTGCCGGCCCTGACGCCCGCCGACGCCGGCCGCCTGCGCAAGGGCACCGTGCTGCTGTCGCTGCTGCATCTTGACCAACAGGACCCCATGGCCCTGCGCATGTTGCTCAAACGCCACATCATAGCCATAGCGCTCGATCTGGTCAGCGACGAGGACGGCAACCTGCCCTTTGCCGACATCCTGCGCGAGATAGACGGCCGCGCAGCCATGGCCATAGCATCGTCGCTGTTGGCCGACAACGAGCATGGCAAGGGCATACTGTTGGGCGGCATAGCCGGCATAGTGCCCTGCGAGGTGACGGTAATCGGCTCCGACATAGCCGCCCGCTCGGCGGCCCGCTCGGCCCTGGGCCTGGGCGCCGTGGTGCGTATGTTCGATAATGACGTCTACCGCCTGCGCGCCGCCCTGCATGAGTTGGGCCACAGCAATGTCATCGGCTCGGCCCTGCACCCGCGCGTCTTTGCCGGTGCCCTGCGCACCGCCGATATCGTCATAGCCACGCCCATCCGCAACCCGCTGGAGATAGGCACCGACGTGGTGGCCGAGATGAAGCGCGGCGTCATAGCCTTTGACCTGACCAACTCGCCGCAGAGCCCGTTCTTCCCCTCGCTGGAGTGCATCGACCTGGCCATGGCGCGCCCGGCCGACGTCGGTCCCGGCGATGCCGTGCGCACCTGCTATGTCAACGCCGGCTCGGCCGTGCCCCGCACCGCCGCCATGGCCCTGAGCACCACGCTGCTAACACTGTTCGAGGACATTGTGGTGTGCGACGGTGTCACCAACGCCCTGCGCCTCAACAACGGCCTGCGCCGCGCCGCCTACACCTTCCTGGGCAAGCCCGTGCACCCCGAGATTGCCCGCCGCGCCGGCGTCCGTCTCATTGACATAAACCTGTTCCTGAACTTCTCCTGACACGCCATGGCACAGAAACGCAAATTTTACGTAGTATGGGATGGCCGCGCACCGGGCATCTATGAGAGCTGGGAGGAGTGCAAGGAGCAGATTGACGGCTTTCCGGGCGCCCGCTACCGCTCGTTCGACAACCAGGACGCGGCCACCGAGGCCTTCCGCGGCCGCCCCGAGGAGCATATGGCCTTTCTGCGCCGCCTGGCCGCCCATAAAAACGCCCCGGTGGATTACACCACCATCCCCGGCATACGCCTCGACGCCATAGCCGTTGACGGGGCCTGCTCGCACAACCCCGGCCCGATGGAATACCGCGGCGTGCGCGTGGCCGACGGCGCCGAGATATTCCGCGTCGGGCCCCTGGAGGGCGGCACAAACAATATAGGCGAGTATCTGGCCCTGATACACGTGGCGGCGCTGCTGGACCGCCGCGGCGACCGCACAACACCCATCTACACCGACTCACGCACGGCCCTGGCCTGGCTGCGGCGCGGACACTCCAACACCAAAATAGAGCCAACCGCCCTCAACGCGCCCCTGATGGCCATCCTGGCACGCGCCGACGCATGGCTGGCTGCCCACCGCATTGTCAACCCCATCCTGAAATGGGACACCGACGCCTGGGGCGAAATCCCCGCCGACTTCGGCCGCAAGTAAACACCCTTCGCCGCATGAAACGATTGCCTTACATACTCCTGACCGCCATCGCCGCCCTGACCCTCTGGGCCTGCGGCGACTCGGACGCCTTCACCGTCGAGGGCGACATTACCGGCAACCCCACCATGAACCTGCGCATCGTCACCTACGGCACGCGCTCAATAGGGCAGGGCGTCACGGCATCAAACGACGGCAAATTCGCCTTCAAGACCCGCGCCGACGGCCTCACCATGGTGGAAATCTACGATAACGACTACCGCCTGCTGGGCCGCGTGGCCGCCGAGAACGGCGACCGCCTGCACCTGCACCTTGACCGCAACAACCCGCTGAACATCACCGCCGAGGGCAACGACCTGTCCGCCCGCTGGGCCGACTACCTGCGCAAGACGCTCGCCCCGGCCGCGCCGGAGGCCCGCCGCAAGGCCGTAGAGGCTTACGTGGGTGCGCATAAGGACGACCCTCTGTCGGCCCTGCTGCTGCTCACTGAATATGACGCCGCAGGCGCCGCGGCTGTCAGCGCCGACTCGCTCTACGGCCTGCTCGGGCCGGACGCCCGCCTGACGCACCTGACGGGCCTTTTGGCCGCCCAGGCATCCCGCTCGGGCGTGGCGGCACGCGATTTCCGCCTGGACACGCTTACGTACTTTGACCGCAACGCCCGCCATGCCACCCTGCGCACCGCCGACGCGCCCCTGACTCTCCTTGTGTTCAGCCGCGAGGACCCCGCGCGCACGGCCATGGTGGATACCCTGCGCATGATAGCCCGCCACATAGCCCGCGGGAAGTTTGCCATGACCGAAATCTCGACCGACGGCGACACCCTGAGCTGGCGCCGCTCGGTGCGCTCCGACACGGCCACATGGCGCCAGGGCTGGCTGCCCGGCGGCGTGGCCGACCGTCAGTTGGCGCCCCTTGGCCTGCAGACAATCCCCGCCTTCGTGGCCGTCGACTCGGCCGGACGCCGCCTGTGGCAGGGCCGCACCGCCTCGGAGGCCCGCACATTCATCCTTACACGCCTATCCCGATAATCCCATGCTGGTAAAGACCTACGGTTCAGCCCTTAAGGGCATCGACGCCATCACTGTCACAATTGAAGTTTCGGTAGAGAACGGCATGCAGTTCTGCATGGTCGGCCTGGCCGACACGGCCGTCAAAGAAAGCCATCAGCGCGTCATCTCGGCCATCAAACAGAGCGGATTCCTGTTCCCGCGCCGCAAGATAGTCATCAACCTGGCGCCCGCCGACGTCAAGAAGGAAGGCGCCGCCTATGACTTGCCCATAGCCGTGGGCATACTGGTGGGCAGCGAGCAGATAACCGTGCCGGAGCTGGACCGCTACATAATCATGGGCGAGCTGTCGCTTGACGGCTCGCTGCTGCCCATCAGCGGCGTGCTGCCCATGGCCATCGAGGCCCGCCGCCTGGGCTACCGCGCCATCATCGTGCCCCGCGCCAACGCCTCGGAGGCCGCCGTGGTCAATAATTTGGAAGTCTACGGCCTGGACTCGCTGGCACAGGTCACGGCCCTGCTGACCGGCACCGGGACGTTCGAGCCTGTACGGTGCGACACCCGCGCGGAATTTGCCCGCGCACAGAACAGCTTCGACTATGACTTTGCCGAGGTCAAGGGCCAGGAGAGCGTCAAACGCGCCTTTGAGGTAGCCTGCGCCGGCGGGCATAACATACTGTTGGTAGGCCCTCCCGGCTCCGGCAAGTCCATGATGGCCAAGCGCCTGCCCTCCATAATGCCCCCGCTGACACTGGCCGAGGCCCTGGAGACAACCAAGATACACTCCGTGGCCGGCAAGCTCAAGGGCGGCTCGCGGCTGCTCACCACGCGGCCCTTCCGCTCGCCCCATCACACCATCTCGCCCGTAGCCCTGGTAGGCGGCGGCACGCCCGGCCCCGGCGAAATATCTCTGGCCCACAACGGCATCCTGTTCATGGACGAGTTTCCGGAATTCCCCCGCACCGTGCTTGAAGTGCTGCGCCAGCCCCTGGAGGACCGTCACATATCCATATCCCGCGCCCGCTACGCCGTGGACTACCCCGCCGGCTTCATGCTGGTGGCCTCCATGAACCCCTGTCCCTGCGGCTACTACAACCACCCCACACGCCCCTGCACATGCCTGCCCGGCGCCGCCACACGCTATCTGAACCGCATCTCCGGGCCCCTGCTCGACCGCATAGACATACAGTGCGAAATCCAGCCCGTGCCGTTTGACAAACTCTCGGCCATGGGCGCCGGCGAGAGCAGCGCCGACATCCGTGCCCGCGTGGTGGCCGCCCGCGAAATCCAGGCCGCCCGTTTTGCCGACGAGCCTCACATCCACTGCAACGCCCAGATGAACACGCGCCTGATCAACCGCTGGTGCCGGCCCGACGCCGCCACCATGGACATCCTGCGCCACGCCATGACCAAATACGACATGTCGGCCCGCGCCTATGACCGCATCCTGAAAGTAGCCCGCACCATAGCGGACCTGGACGCCTCCGAGGCCATCACCGCCACCCACATGCGCGAGGCCATCGGCTACCGTAACCTCGACCGCGGCACCTACGGCAAAACCTATTAACCGGCAGCTGAAGCTGCCTGCAACTCCAAAAAATTATAGTAAAATTTTTTGAAACAGCTTGGAGCTTCAGCTCCTTAACCCTCATCAGTTCCTTAACCCAAACCCCGCCGCCCTATGAGCAACCGCCAATGCTACCGCAACCCACGCCATGACTACCGCGCTCGGTGCGTGTACATGCTCACGCTG
The DNA here is from genome assembly GCA_947628285.1 of uncultured Muribaculaceae bacterium. GTDB lineage: Bacteria > Bacteroidota > Bacteroidia > Bacteroidales > Muribaculaceae > CAG-873. Next base: position 422 of record CANQZK010000001.1, on the reverse strand, counting down.
GCCAAAAACCCGGCGGTGTCCTCATTCGGGGATGTGGTGCACAGCAACTACGGCAACAACCGGTTTGCCGGGGGTGCTTCCGTAGCCTTCACCTGTTTTGGAAAAGCCGTGAAGGATTGCATCCGGCTGTTTCCGGAACTCAACCCCGCTATAAGAATACTGCAATATGCCGTAATGCCTGACCATATCCACCTGTTGGTACAGGTAACAGCGCCTATGGAGTTCACCCTGGGGCATTATGTGGCCATTTGGAAATCAGAAGTCAACAAGCTGGCCCCGGAGCCGGTGTTTATGCCCTCATTCAATGACCAGATTCTGTACAGTTGGCGCTCATTGGATGCAATCTATAAATAGGGTTTACTGAATAATCAACAGACCAGTGTTCCACGGAAGTTTGATAAGTGTTCCACACAATACGGCAC